>FR882155.1 GCA_000434935.1 Bacteroides sp. CAG:709
CATCCCTCAAACATATGCTGGTAGCAATTGGACTCCAATCTTTTAGCCGTGAGTTCAGGTGCGGATGTCAGACCCGTACAGTTTGCGAACATACTGTTATAACAATAGGCTTCCATTTTTGTTGCCGGAAGCTCAGGCGCAGATGCCAGAGCGGAACATCCTTTGAACATCCATCCATAACAATTGTTTGCCAACACATTGGCCGGGAGTTTAGGCGCGGATGTCAACCCTGTGCATTCAGAGAACATTCCGAAATAACAGCCCTGTTCCATTGTTGCTGCCGGGAGTTCCGGGGCAGATGTCAGAGCGGAACATCCACGGAACATATACCGATAACAATTCGTTGCCAATGCTTCGGCCGGGAGTTCCGGCGCAGATTTCAGAGCTGTGCATCCTGAGAACATTTGGGAATAGCAGCCCTTTTCCATTGTTGTTGCCGGAAGTTCCGGCGCAGACAGCAGGCTTGTGCATCCTTCAAATAATGCGAAAAATCCATAAAATGTAAGCGGAGTAGAGAAATCCCTGTTTAACAATGACATGATATTCCCTCGTGCGGAGATGGGCCCGGATATCTCGAAATGATAGTAATTCTCGTCATCCTTACTGAATTTGCGATTTTTATGTTCGCCGTTTCTGAACAGTAAAAATGTACTGTCCGCCAAAGTAATCGTTTCCCCTATGGTGTATGGCTTCCAATGGGATTCATCAGTGCTGTATTCCAATAAGATTTCATACGGGGTCCCCACTTGTGCAAGCCGGACAGTGGATTCTCCGGAAGAAATGAACGCAAGACCTTTGTAGTCCGCAGACGGAACAGGATTCTTCGGTTCCTGTTGATTGCCTGAATCGTCCTTACTACAAGCAGAAAATCCCGCAATCAGAACGAAAAAGACAAGAAGGTTGAATACCTTTTTCATATTATCAATACTCTTTAAGTGAATAATCAAAACAGCTGTATGTCACAAATATATAAAATTTTGAAAACATAAAGCCCATCCCGGCAAAAAGTCTCAGATATGCCAATGTGTTTCTAATTAGATAGTTTAAAGATATATGTAATTGTTCCTTTCTGGAGTGCAGG
>FR882156.1 GCA_000434935.1 Bacteroides sp. CAG:709
CGATAAGATTACCTATCAGAACATTTCCGTCATCGAATCGAAAGACGGGGGCGACACCTGGGGAGAAAAACGGGTTGTGTGTTATACGTTTACGAAACGCGACGGAATGCCTACGGCTACTGTTTACAACGGCAATATATATGTTGCAATCGAGGCCATTGAAGGAAATTATCAATTCTTCCCGCAGATCGTATATAACCCGGTTGCAGATAATTGGAGCCGTCAGGTCGGCGCGCCGAGCCTTTACAGGTTCGACCCTTTCCAGAAGTCGCTCAAGAGTACTGAGATTTACTCCGGCGCCCCGTATCTGATACAGACTGACAATTATTTCGTAATGTCCTATCAGACGACGGACGGCGCACCGCAAAGCACTCATGCCGAGCGATATAAACATACGGCGATGGAAGTCCAGATATGCCCGAAATCAGAATTCGTCAAGAACAAATTCAGTACGATGCGAGGAGTTTCCAGACCGTTTGCAATAGACCAGACCAAGGCCTGTGCGAAATGGAATTCGCTTTGTCCGCTTGGCGGCGATGAAATTCTTGCGGTATATGGTTCAGGCGGAAGGGATCATGAGGGCGATACTGGATATCTCTATGTCGTAAGAGGACGTATCACCAACAAAGTGTTCGATTTTAAATAAATTCTCATTTCCCGGTTATGAGAGTACGAAATATAATAAGGAATATTGCAGTCTCATTGCTGCTTGCTGTCGCGCTTCACGGCACGGCGCAGGCTGCTGTGAGCCAATATAAGTTTACACATTTGACAACCGCCGACAGCGGGCTGTCATTCGATGGCGTAAGCAGCATCATGCAGGATTCCCGTGGATTTGTCTGGGTCGGGACCAGTCATGGACTGAACCGCTATGACGGCATGAAATTCGATGTCTTCTTCACTGATAAACTGGGACTTGAAACAGACTATGTCCGCTGTCTGGTAGAGGACAGGGACGGCAATATCTGGATAGGAACCGACAACGGTGTCTGCCGCTACAACTATATCCGTGACAAGTTCGAACCTATTCTCCTGAAGGCTGACGACGGCGAATCCATACGGGGCGAGATCCGGAGCATAACCACCGACAAGAACGGTCATATCTGGATGATTGTAAAGGGGCAGGGCTTGTTCTGCTACAACACGAAATATTCCCATTTGCACCATATCGGTTACGAAACCTTGGGAATTTCCGGCTTCCGCAGGATTCTCTGTTCCAAGAACAGCGGAATATGGCTCTCGCGCTATCATTCGCCGCTTTATCACTCTGCTTCAGGATTTGACAATGCCAATGACCTGGAACCGTTCAAGGATGGCGGATGGTTCGATTCCGATGATGTCGAAGGCATTTTCGAAGGAGCCGACGGGCAGATTTATGTGGCAAGCACGGTCAAGGGAATCAGTGAAATAGACCCCATATCCGGTTCCATCCGCAGTCTGTTCCATCTTCCTGCCGGTGTAACGCTTCTGGATGCTTTCTTCGAGAGAGAAAGATGGATCTGGCTTTCCACATCTGCCGGCGTATGGAGATACGATTTGCATGGGACCGGCTCAAGGCACATTGAATATAATCCCGACGACCGTTTTTCATTGTCAAGCAGTTACGTCACATGCTCGTTCGTGGACAACAATGAAGGGGTATGGCTCGGCACGAAAGACAGCGGCGTCAACTGGTCCGGAATTGCGCAGACGAATTTCGAGAAATACTACACTGCTTCCGGCACATCGCTGGAAGGGTGCATTGTCAGCGGTTTCTGCGAAGAATCGCCGACCAAGGTTTGGGTGTCTACCGAGCAAGCCGGATTTCTGCTGTGGAATCCGGTAAATGCGGCTGTTGAACGTGTAAAGATACCTGGAATACCGAGGACAGTCTGCTCTCCTTGTATTGATGGCAATTCTCTCTGGTTCGGTTCATTGAGCGGAGTTTATAAGCTTGATACCAAGACACTTGCATTGAAACCTTATGGCGGTATAATGCGGGACAGCGGACGTAAGGACCAGAAGGTTTATCTGGTTTACAAGACGAAGAAAGGCGATATTTATGCAGGTACGACACTTGGACTCTCCAGATACAATAGAGAAAAAGATTGTTTTGAGGACGTGAAATCCATTGACGGCGTGTTCGTTACCTCGATAGCCGAAGATGCCGAAGGCAATATGTGGCTTTCAACATTTTCTTCAGGTCTATATCGCTGGAATCCATCAGACGGTGAAATGCTTCATTTTACCCAAGACGACGGCTCAGGTCTGCCGAGCAATAAAATCACTTCCGTACATATCGACAAGAAAGGTCGTGTCTGGGCAGTCGGATTCAGCCATGGCTTTTCCTTATATGATACCGGAACCGCCAAATTCACGACTTATGACCAGTCAGGATTCCCGTCAATGCCGTCGAATGTATTTTTCTGTTGTTCCGAAGACAGAAGCGGTTCGTTGTGGCTGTCCACCGACAAGGGATTGATACAATTCGACCCTGAAAATTCCGGCATGAGACTGTATACAGAGGTCGAAGGCCTGTTGGATACCAAGTTGACCAACAGTAAATTACGTCTTACTTCCGGAAAACTCTGCGCCGGTTCTGACAATGGATTCATCTGTTTCTCTCCGACCAAAATGCGCTCCGGCGATTATCCGAGGATCGTGATTACCGGAATGCGTGCAGGGAATCAGATCGTGGACGGCGATGAAAACATTGACCTTGTGGATAAGATCAAGCTCCGTAACAACCAGAGTTCTTTCATCTTCGATTTTTCTTCTCCAGACATGCTGTCGGAATCTTCTTTTTGGATTCAATGTCGGCTTAAAGGCTATGACAAGGTATGGAGGGATATTTCGGTTTCTCGCAATGCCTCATGGTATAACGTGCCGGCCGGAACTTATACTCTGGAAATCAGGTCTTCAGCATCATCTTCAGAATGGCACGAAGCGCATTATCCGTTGGTAATCGTTGTGAAACCGCCTTTCTGGGCATCGACTTTGGGTATCACTCTGTTTCTGTTGTTCATACTGATGATCTATGCAGCGGTATTCGTGGTAATGCACAAAAAAGCGGAACGCAAACACCGTCAACTGGAAGAGGAATACCGTCGGACCAGGGAAGAGGAAGTCTTCCGGGAAAAGATCAATACCGTATCACAGATCGTAGGACTTCCGAAGAAAGACCAGACTTTCCTGTCAGAGTTCGACGGCATTGTCAGGGAAAACCTTTCCAATCCATTGTTGTCCAATGAGATAATAGCTGATAAAATGGCGGTCAGCCCATCCACTCTGGTCAGGCGGATAAGGCGTCTGCTGGAAACTTCACCTAACAACTATGTCCGGAATCTGCGGCTTGCCGTGGCTGCGGAAATGCTTCGGGACCCGCAAGGGAACAATATCTCTGAAATCTGCTACACAGTCGGATTTTCCAACGTCTCATATTTTGCGAAATGCTTCCGTGAGATGTTCGGAAAGACACCTACTGCTTATGCCGAACAAATCCGCGGAAGTGCGGCATCTGTTGCCGGACCTCCGGACAAAGAAAAAGATTGAATATTAAAAGACTGATAATCAACGAATAAAAATGAAAACGAAACTTTTGACATTACTCGTAATCGTAGCTTTGCCGCTGGCATCTACGAATTGCGGGAAGACGGAAACATCCGGTGGGACAGAACCCGAGCCCGTTCCGGGTCAGGGGGAAAACCCTGTGTATTA
>FR882157.1 GCA_000434935.1 Bacteroides sp. CAG:709
TATCTTGCCATTAACTGCCGGCACAACCCGGAAAATGTGAAAAATCACCGGTAAAACACCACGGATTATGTGAAACACTGACAGAATCAAAGACACAAAGAGCTGATAATCAAATACCCCGCAACTCTTCCGGGAGCACCGGCATTGCGCCGTTCTGTGTGCAGACGAAGGCACTTACGGCTACGGCGTGCTTGTGGGCGGTTTCGATCGGATTGCCCTTGAGGATATCGGAGACGAAGGTGGCCGTGAAGGAATCGCCGGCACCGACAGTATCAGCTACCTTGACACGGGACGTTTCGACGTATGAAGCGGTGTCGGCGGTAAAGACATGGCTGCCGACCGCGCCGCATGTGAGTATCACGATACGCAAAGAACCGTACTTTCCGATCAGTTGCCGGCAGACAGATTCCGGCGAGCCGTCCAGATGGAGTAGGTCCTTGACCACCTCGACTTCCTCATCATTGAGCTTGAGGATAGTCGCACGTTCGAGATTCTGCCCGATAATCTCCCGGTTATAATATGATTGGCGCAAATTAATATCAAAGACTCGCTCGGAATCAGGAGACATTGACTCCAAAAACCGATGGATCGTAGCGCGCGAGACAGGACTGCGTTGGGCCAATGAACCGAAGCACACGGCCCTCGTTTCTTTCGCCAATGCCTCCAGGGCATCAGTCCAAGGGATATTGTCCCACGCCACATTCTCGCAGATTTCATACGAAGGAATGCCCTCGCCGGAAATCGTCACCTGCACCGTACCCGTCGGAAAAGGAACGCGCGCGATCATCGGCTCCAGTTTCACGCCTGCTAGCTGCTCAAGATATTCATCCCCAAGAGCATCATTGCCGACAGCACTTACGACAATGTTCCTCCAGCCGAATTGCCCCGCATGATATGCGAAGTTTGCAGGTGCGCCACCAATCTTACGACCTTCAGGAAGGCAATCCCATAGTGCCTCGCCAATGCCCAAAATCAGATTTTTCTCCATCGTACAGCCAAAATTAAATGTTCCGGCTCCAAAAATAAGCAAATCCCGCCAATCTCATTAACATTTTCCCATTAAAACGATATATAGCTTGAAATTTTTACTAAATTTGCCGGACCGACTTTCAAAACACATGATATGATAACACTGAAGAACGACATATTGTCGATTAAGGTAGACAGACACGGTGCTGAACTATGGAGCATCAGAGACCATTCCGGAAGAGAATTCATCTGGCAGGCGGACCCTGCTTTCTGGAAACGCCATGCACCCGTGCTCTTCCCTATCGTCGGCAGCCTGTGGGACAAGAAATATAGAGTTGACGGAAAAGAATACTCGCTGGAGCAGCATGGATTCGCCAGAGACATGGATTTCCATCTGGTTTCTTCGGACGAAAACACATTGTGGTACGAGCTCAAGTCCGATGCGGAAACATTGGCAAAATACCCTTACGCATTCACATTGAAAATCGGCTACAAGCTGACAGGCAACAAGATACAGGTAATGTGGGAAGTCAGCAACAATGACGGGAAGACAATGTATTTCCAGATTGGAGCGCACCCGGCATTCTACTATCCGGATTTCAATCCGGACACGGAGGAGAGAGGAGCATTCCGGCTTTACAAACGTGGAGAAAACGGAGAAATGAAGCCTCTGGAGACATTGAAATACATCCTCATTTCCGAAAAAGGATGCGCCGACACGGAGCATGTTTACGAACTGGAGACACCGGAAGGGAAACTGCCATTGACAACATCCACTTTCGACCGCGACGCGCTTATCATTGAAAATCAGCAGGTTTCGAAAGTCGTTCTGGAATCCTGCGCGGGAGAACCGTTCGTATCGGTGGAGTTCGACACGCCGGCCCTGGGCATGTGGTCGCCGGCAGGACTCAATGCCCCGTTCGTATGCATTGAACCATGGTACGGTCGCTGCGACAGGAAAGGTTTCACCGGCCCGCTCGACGAAAAGGATCTTGTCAATGCTCTTGCGCCGGGACAGGTTTTCCGCTCCGGCTACACAATCGAGGTGTTCTGAACCACACACCCGCACCCGTCCGAAAGCCGGCCGCGCATTTTGTAAAAATATCGGCCTCTTTTTTAAACAAAAAACAACAAGCCCAATCAGGATTTACGACACTAAAAAAATACTCGGAAAAAATTTCAAGTTCAGCAATGCGAACCACCGATGTTAAAGCCCGTCAGGCCGAAGGCAGGTCCCTTCCCCGAGACCCGGGATTTAGGGTGAGGGTAACGTGAAGAAAAAAGGCAGAGTTAGTAAAACGTTATTTGCATAAGTCACAAAAACAAACTATATTTGCGCCGTCTGCTAATAAAAACAAACCATTTGGCAGATAAAACTATTAATCAATCACTATTATTTATGCTAAAAACGATGAAGCACACATTTCTAAAATTCTGCGCAGCACTCATTGCTTTTGCGGGGCTGAATGTGTTCTCTCCTGATGCTTATGCACAGGAAAATACCCCAGTCGGGGGAGGCGGAACCGTGTCAGGAACCGTCACAGATAGCCAAGGCCCGGTAGCCGGAGCAGCCGTAATGATCAAAGGCGGCAAAGGCGGCGTTATTACCGAAGCCGACGGAACATACTCCATTTCAGGAGTAAAAAAAGGTAACGTCCTCATTTTCACACTCCTCGGATATGAAGATACTGAGATTACATGGAATGGCGAAGCCAAGGTAGATGTAGTTCTCAAGACTTCAAACGAACTTCTCGAAGGCACCGTAGTCACAGCACTCGGTATCAGAAGAGCTGAAAAGGCATTGAGCTACAACGTTCAGGAAGTGAAAGCTGACGAACTTCTCCGCGTGAAAGACGCGAACTTCGTCAATTCATTGAACGGTAAGGTCGCCGGTGTGACCATCAACCGCAGTTCAAGCGGTGTCGGCGGAGCGACCAGAGTCGTGATGCGTGGTGCCAAATCAATCGAAGGTGACAACAACGTCCTCTACGTGATAGACGGTATTCCACTCGTGAACACCACCCTCGGAACAGGAAACGAAGTAATCGGCGGCACCAAGGCTACTACTGAAGGTATCGCAGACTTCAACCCTGAGGACATCGAGAGCATCTCCGTTCTTTCAGGTCCTTCAGCAGCAGCGCTTTACGGTTCATCCGCAGCGAACGGCGTCATCCTCATCACTACCAAGAAAGGCCAGGAAGGCAAGCTCAACATTTCCTTCTCTTCCACTTCTGAATTCAGCAAGGCATACATGACCCCTGAGTTCCAGAATATCTACGGAAACAAGGAAGACGCATACGAAAGCTGGGGAAACCAGCTCCAGGTCCCTGTAGATTACGACCCTAAGAAAGACTTCTTCCAGACAGGTCTAAATCTTATCAATGCACTTACGCTCACGACAGGAACGAAGCACAACCAGACCTACGCATCCATTTCTTCTACCAATGCGAAAGGAATCGTACCTAACAACAAGTACAACAGGTTGAACCTCACATTCCGCAACACAGCTACTTTCCTGAACGACAAGCTGACTCTCGATCTCGGAGCATCCTACGTTCACCAGACAGACCAGAACATGGTTTCACAGGGACGTTATCAGAACCCTGTGATGGCAGCTTACCTGTTCCCGAGAGGAGAAAACTGGAATGCTGTAAAATCTTTCGAAAGATACAATACCAGCCGTAACCTCTACGAGCAGTACTGGCCTATCAAGGACGATGACTTCGGACCTGACAACCCTTACTGGACCGCATACCGCGACATGTCTCCAAGCACGAAGAACCGTTATATGTTCAACGTCGGAGCTACATACAAGATTCTCGACTGGCTCAACATTTCTGCCCGTTACCGTTTCGACGACTCAGCAATCGAGACAGAAAGAAAAGCCTACGCTTCTACCAATGTCGTCTTCACGGAAGGCTCGAACAAAGGTCTTTACGAGTGGGCAAGCTTCAAGGACCGTCAGGAATATGCTGACGCAATGCTCAACATCGACAAAGGTTTCGGACAATTCCACCTGACAGCCAACCTCGGTTACAGCTACTCCAACTATTGGTCAGCTACCAAGGGCTACAGAGGACCGCTCAAGCTCGTCCCTAACCTCTTCGCATTCGGCAACATTGACAACCCGAAGGCATCCCCTATCGAGGACGGTGGCTACAGCCGCGTACGTAACAATGCCATTTTCGGCAACCTCGAACTCGGATGGAGAAGCATGCTTTACCTCACGCTCTCCGGCAGAAATGACTGGAACTCCCGTCTGGTAAACACCGCCAACCCGTCATTCTTCTACCCTTCAGTAGGTCTTTCCGCAGTTATCTCGGAAATGGTGAACATGCCTAAATGGTTCTCTTACTTGAAGGTCCGCGGATCTTATACTGAAGTAGGTGCTCCTATTTCACGTTCAGGTCTTACCCCTGGCACCATCACCACACCTATCAAGGGCGGTATCGCACAGGAAACAGGTATCTATCCGTTCACAGACTTCAAGGCAGAGCGCACACGTTCTTATGAGGCAGGTGCCGAACTCCGTCTCTGGAACAACCTCCGCGCACAGGTAACATACTATCACTCAAACACCTACAACCAGACCTTCCTCGGTAATCTCCCTGAGTACTCCGGGTACAAGCAGATCTACCTGCAGGCCGGTGACGTAGAAAACCGCGGATGGGAAGCTTCCCTCGGTTATTTCAATGAATTCAAGGATTTCCGTATTTCCTCGAACCTGACATTCTCACGCAACAAGAACGAAATCAAGAAGATGGTTCACGACTACAAGACTGACGTCAGCCTTGAGCCGATCAACATCCCTGAAGTTCTGAAAGAGAACGGTCGCGTAATCCTCAAGGAAGGCGGCAGCATCAATGATATCTACGCCAATACTTTCCTCAAGAAGGACAGCCAGGGATTTGTGGAAATCAAATCTGACGGCACTTATACTTTGGAGAAAGGTGAGCCGGTATACCTCGGTCATACCACTCCTGACTTCACGCTCGGATGGAACAACTCCTTCTCTTGGAAGGGTCTGACATTCAGCTTCCTTCTCAACGGCCGTTTCGGTGGCGTGGTAACTTCATCCACTGAGGCCATCCTCGACAGATTCGGAGTTTCCAAGGCTTCCGGCGATGCCCGCCTGGCAGGCGGCGCAATGCTCCCTGGACAGGGCTTGGTAGACGCAGAGACTTACTACAAGAAGATAGGTACCGGTGATTACCAGACCTCCGGCTACTACCTCTACAGCGCCACAAACATCCGTCTCCAGGAACTCACATTGGCATACACATTCCCTAACAAGTGGTTCAAGAACGTATTGAAGGACCTCACGCTCTCCGTCATGGCAAACAACCCTTGGGTAATCTACTGCAAGGCACCATTCGATCCGGAGCTCACTCCTTCGACCGCCACATACGGACAGGGCAATGACTATTTCATGCAGCCAAGCGTGAGAAGCTATGCATTCAGTCTCAAGTTTAAATTCTGATATCAATGAAAAAGAACATTATAATAAAATTCCTTGCCGGCATCTCCGTGCTTTCTCTCGCTGCATCATGCAACTACGAGGAGATCAACACGAACCCTTACGAGATGACCGATGAAATGGGAAAGATGGACGGACTTTCTCTCGGAAGTTACATTACCACCATGGAAAGATATGTGCTTCCTGTAGGAACACAGGCCGACCGTACCGATATGATCAACGAGTATCAGATCGCATATCATCTTTCCGCAGACTGCTGGAGCGGCTATTTCGGCCAGGACAACAACTGGGGCGGCGGAAACAACAATACGACATATTATCTCAACAACGGTTGGTTAAGTGCCACATACAAAGACTCTTATACCAATGTCCTTCCTTCATGGAAAAAGATAAAGGCTACTTCCGAGAAGCTCAATGCCCCTGAAGTATTCGCATTGGCGGAAATTCTCAAGATTTCATGCTGGCACAAGACCCTTGAGTCATTCGGACCTATCCCTTACACTCATGCAGGAGAGATGGCGCTCGTAATTCCTTTCGATTCGGAAAAGGATGTCTACACCGCTATGTTCAAGGACCTGAAGGCTGCCATCGAAGTCCTCACTCCGTATGCAGAGACGAACTCTACGATCGTTGCCGATTATGATGCCGTTTACGCAGGCTCTGCAAGACAGTGGGTAAAATATGCCAACTCCCTCATGCTCCGACTCGCGATGCGCATCAGATATGCTGACGAGGCAATGTCGAAGCAGTGGGTAGGAGAAGCATTGAGCCAGCACATAGGACTCATGACTGCTGCCAATGATGCTGCACAGATGAGCAAAGGCGCAGGATACGTTTTCGTGAACAACATCCAGTACCTTGCAGAGAGCTATGAAGAGTGCCGCGTGGCTACTTCCGTATATGCTTACCTGAACGGATACCACGACCCTCGTCTTGGCAAGTACATGAAGCCTAGCCCGACATATCCATCTGCATTGACCGGCTTTGACGGTGAGAAATACGCTCCGATTCCTTCAGGTACAGCCTACCCGAAAGGAACATATGCAAAAGCTGCCCTCCCTAACATGACCTCAGACACTCCTACATACTGGATGCGCACATCAGAGGTTCTCTTCCTGAAAGCAGAGGCGGCTCTCGTATGGCCTGAATTCGGTGATGCTGCCGATCTTTACAAGAAAGGTGTGGAAATGTCATTCGAAGAGAACGGTCTTTCTGCAGCAGCAGCAGATGCATATCTCACTACTTCATTCAAACCGGAGGCTGTCAGCATTTTCAGCTACACTGCACCGGCTCCTACGGAAGCAACCACAGAGTTCAGCGGTACAACCGAACAGAAACTTGAGAAAATCATGATCCAGAAATGGATTGCGCTTTACCCTAACGGACAGGAAGCTTGGACAGAATGGAGAAGAACAGGATATCCGGTTCTCAACCAGGTCAGAGACAACAGAGGAACAGGATACGGTGTCACCAAAGAAGACAGAATCCGCAGAATGATGTATCCTGAAAGCTTCTATCAGTCAGAGCAGGACAAAGCGAACTATCAGGACGCTCTCTCCAAACTCGGAGGCAACGACTCGCCTACAACCCGTCTCTGGTGGGACTGCAAGAAATAACAATTAATCATTGAATAATTATGAACATCATAAAAAAACTGTTATTCATCATCCCTGCCGCCGGAATGCTCGCAGTTTCCTGCACAGATGTAGAGAAAACTGAAGTTGACCACATCGGCGGATACAATACGATGAACAATGCGGAGAGCGAGGCTTACTACGAAAACCTCCGCAACTACAAGAAAACCGGTGAGAATCACGCCCGTCCGGTAGCGTTCGGATGGTTCTCCGACTGGAACCCTACCGGAACCCAGAGAAGAGGTTATCTCTCGTCAATTCCGGACAGCATGGATATCGTTTCCATGTGGTCAGGCGCCCCTAACAGATATGAAATCACTCCGGAGCAGAAGGCCGACAAGGAATTCGTCCAGAAGGTAAAGGGCGTCAAGTTGATGGAAGTCAGCCTCATATCCCATGTCGGTAAAGGCAGGACTCCTGCTTATATCTACGAAGATATCTACAAGAAGGCTGAGGCAGAGAACTGGCCTGACTCAAAACTTTCACAGGAAATAAAGTTCGCACGTTGGGACTTCTGGGGCTTCAAATCTCACGATTTCAGCAATAAGGAAGAACTTGACGCGGCCATCAAGAATTATGCGAAAGCATTGTGCGACAGCTTGTTCACCAGCGAGTGGGACGGTTTCGACATCGACTGGGAGCTTGGTAGCGGTACCAACGACCATGACGGTACACTCGACAACCGCACGATCGTCGTTCTTATCAAGGAGATGGGCAAATATATCGGACCTGCAAGTGATCCTGAAAAGAAAGGACACAAACTGCTTTGCGTGGACGGAAGCGTCAGCTCATTGATGGGAACGGTCGACGAATACATTGACTACTGGATCGTCCAGAACTACGGCAGAGATTGGTACTCCTTCAGCGATGCTGCTGCAGCTCCTGAGAAGATCATCATCACCGAAAACTTCGAGGCCTATGCATTGACCGGAGGTAATCTCCTTGAACAGGCAAGGCTTATGCCGGAGAAAGGATACAAGGGCGGAGTCGGAGCATATCGTTTCCAGAAGGACTATGACAATGCTCCTGACTACAAGTACATGCGCAAGGCTATCCAGATAAACCAGCAGGTATTCCAGAAAAGAATGAAGGAGCAGACTGGTGAAAACAAAGAATAACAGCAATAACCACTAACGGATTATGAACAAAAATATATTGAAATATATAGCTGCAGGCGCTCTCGTAATGGCTTTTTCAGCATGCGACAATCTTGAGGACAAATTGCTGGAGTCCAAGGTATATTTCGAGAATGCCAAGAGCACGATTGAAGTGGATGGCAATGACGCAATCTCCTTCGATTTGACTTCACGACTCACTTCCGCCAAGGATGAGAACGTGGAAATAACATACGAGATTGCGGATGAATCTGCGATAAAGGAGTTCAACGAAAAGAACGGAACAACTTTGGAGCCGCTTCCTGGCGCCAAGCTTCTTTCCAATGTTGCCAACATCAAGGCCGGCAGCATCTACTCCGAGTCTGTAAAAATCAGCATTGACGACGCATCGTCCATCATCGAAGGCAAGAAATATCTTCTTCCTGTCCGCATCGTATCATCATCTTGTGACGTCATCAAAGGTTCCGAGACTTCATATTTCATCATAAAGAAGCCTATCAAGATTTTCGACTTCGGCAACTTCGCGCAAGACTACTGGGCAGGTAAAGACTATATTACTGCACCTATCACCGACAATGACAAATTCGAGTCTTGCACTTACGAGGCGCTCATCAATGTAGATCATTTCACTAACAACTCTACAATCATGGGTTGTGAAGGTGTATTGATTCTCCGTATAGGTGACACTCCGACAGTACCAAAGAATCAGCTTCAGGTTGCAGGAAAAGTGGATTTCCTCGGTCCTAAGCTTGAGCAAAACAAATGGTATCACGTCGCGCTCGTCTGCGATGGCCCTAAAGGCACGGCTACCATTTACGTGAATGGTGAAAAAGCAAGTGAGGCAGGCCTCTCCGCAATGCCGGAGAAACTTGTTACCGGAACTGAAGGATTCAGCATCGGTCTCGTACCTAACTTCATGTGGGGTGAACGTCCGTTCAACGGTATGATGAGCGAAGTCCGTCTCTGGACTGTTCCACGTACAGCAAACCAGATCAAGGAGAATATGCTGGGTGTAGATGCCAATAGTGAAGGACTTCTTTTCTACTACAAGTTGAATGCCTCCCCTATCGTGGACTCTACTCCTAACCATAGGGGTCCTAAAGCAGGGAAGGTGAGCATCAAGCATTTCGATGTTCCTCTTATGAAAGTGAACTGATCAAACTCACAAAATATCCTGCCGGTCCGACTCCTCGGGCCGGCTTTTTTATATTACGATTAATCCGTAACTTTGGCGCCGTTATGAAATACTCCAGACTTATCGCCGCCGTCATCACGATGGCCTTTTCCATAAGCGCTGCCGCACAAGGCAGTACGTTCATATCCGGACTTGAAGACGGATATTCCTTCTTTGCGGACAAATGCGGAGCTGCCGGCAAGGCAACATCCTTCAGCACATCCGGCAAGTCATTCAAGGTGATGACATTCTACTACAACAGCAGCACAGTCACGGCCGTGGAAGACGCGGCGGGAAAACGCAGCATCCTTTTCATTGACGGAAAGCCCAACATGCCGACATCCGCGACCTACCCGAAAATCGGGTTCAACGGAGCCAATGAATTGAAAACCAATGAATACGCAGTCGGTCCGCACGACTTTACCGACGACGGACAGCCCGAACTGGTGATAGGCGCAAGGTCCGCATCAGGAGACGGTCTCGCCATATATGTGTTCGGATTTACAGGAACGGGATGGAGATGCCTGGGCGAAATGGTCACGGCGAAACGGGACATCCGCTCCAGCAGGGTATTCCGCCAGACGGTAACGATAAAAGACGCCACTACGGGCGTCCTTTATACCTGGACCTACCACGACGGGCACTTCGATTTTCTCTCAAGCGACCACGTGAACGATCCTACAGTGCTATATTGAAACACTCCGTGAAACTACCTCCGCGAAATCATTGACCTTCACCGGATTGCCTTCGGCATTGGCCGCATCGAGGGCAGGACCCGAGAAAGTCATCAGACAGAGCGGGCACGCAGTGACGATCGTCTGCGGCTTGTTCACCACGAGGTTCGCGAGCGACGACTCCGTAATCTTGGCACGGTCACGCGCATCCAGCGTCAGACTGCCCAAGCTGCCGCCGCAACAAACGCTCTCATCGCCCTCCTTGCCGGCCTTCACCAGCGTACCGACCTGCGAAAGCACATTGCGAGGCTCCGCGTAGACGCCACAACCGCGCCCGAGTTCGCACGGATCATGATAGACAATGCTTTCCCCGCCTGCGCTCAATTTCAATCTGCCCTCATCCACCAGACGCTTGATATACTGCGTATAATGCAGTACCTCAATGCCTTTCAGCCCGTACTCCTCCTTGAAAATCTTATAACAGATAGGACAGGAGAGGACCAATGTCCGGCAACCTGATTCCAGAATCATCTTCTTGTTGGCAGCAATTGTCTCCTGTGCCGCAGAAGTCTTGCCGGCCAGCATCAGAGGTCTGCCGCAACAGATTCCGCCATCCCTATCTGCAAATACATAGTTCACCGAAGCCGACTTGAAAACTTTCTCCACGGACTTTATGATTCGCGGCGTAAGATGTGTCATACATCCGGCAAAATACATCACCTCGGGAGCGGAAGTCACCATGGTTTCCGATTGACACGACTTCAGATAAGAATAATCGTATACCAATGAATTATTGACGGTAGCCCTCTGGGCCCTGCGGAGCGACGGCGCATCCACCCCTACCGGACAAAGCGCATGGCACTTGTCACACATGAGGCATTTCTCTGCTATATCATTGATTTTCTTCTCATTGTGACGACGCAGGAAACGGATGAAATACACCGACGAATACTTGAGATTCTTCTTCTGGACATTCATCGGGCACGCATCCAGGCACAGGCCGCAGCTGGAACATGCGTAAATCTCGGCCTCGGCCACACCCTTTCGCGGATGACTAGGCTTGAGACCGGCATTGCGCAGCAATATCCACAATACCTCGGTAAGGATATGCATGTAACGGCTGAACGGCATTGCGGCGAAAAACAGGCCCAGGCAGATGGAATAAGCCCACCAGACAGGCATGAAGAACAATTTGTCGCCGAAAATCAGATGCCACAGATGGTTCACCGGAATAGTCAGGAAGCTTCCGCCGCTGAGATCGGCCGTAAAGCTCTCTGCCAGAAGCCTCAACGGAAAAATAAGCCAAAGGCTGTACAGGGCGATGCGGTCAGCCAGCGACGGCTTTGTGGTATGACGCATGCCGAGGACGATGGACCTGAACCTCTTGAAAATCGCCATGCCCACACCGGTAAGCACATAGAGCAGGAAGAAGTCCATCAGGAAAAAGAAGAACCATCCTCTCAACGAGACATGACCGGGATTGATCCAGACGAAGAACCGGTAGAAAATCGGATAGAACAGGCCGCCCTCAGTCCACGCCAGATGCTTCGGAACGAACAATGCCACTTCGAGATGTCCCAGGACAATGAGCATGAACCATCCGAAGGCAATCGCCGAGTGCATATAACCCAGAAGCGGCTTGCGTTTCCAGATTTTCGTATGGAAAAGACAGTCGCAGAACAGGTCCTTGATATTCTTCAGAGCGATCTTCGGGATGAACAGCGACTTCCAGAGACGACGTCTGTCCTTGGCAGGAATCTTGGCCAGCAGCCTGATGAGGCCGGCGGTCAGCCATATCAGCATGAAACTGATGCCGACCACGAACGGAATCACGAAATTGCTGTAGCCCGACGGAATTCTGTCAATGACCTCCGGTGCAGTCTGTAAAGGCAATATATATAATGGTATCATTTCGTTCCGTAAATTTTAGCGATGGACAGGATGAGATGACGGGTATTGATGCCCCTTGGACAGACCATGGTGCATTTCCCGCACAACTGGCACGACTTCAGGAGGTCGAGCGCCTTGTCCGGATGGGCATTGTAAAGTTCCTCGATGGCTTCCCTCAGGCTGGTATGCTTGAATTTTCCTGCCGTACACACAGCCGTACAGCTGCCGCACGCCATGCATTTGCGCACATCAGGCTCGATTGCCGCCAACTTTTCGAACTTTTCCCTGTCGAACAAGTCAAGATTGATTCTGGAACTAGGAACCAGACCGAAACCGAAATCTACCATCTTTCCCGAAGCAATGTCTTATAGTTTTTAACATCAGGGAACACGTCGGACAGGTATCTGTCGATTTCCACGACCGCAGCCCTCGCCTCGGCCAGGGTTTCGGGCAATGTCTTCGGACCGGTAGCCGCACCTGCGAGGAACACGCCCGGCAATCCGCTGCGCTGCCCGGCCAGGATTCCGTCACGGACCGCGAAAAAGCCGTCCTCTTCCATCGGCATCTCCAGCAGCTTCCCTACCCTCTTTCCGGCAGCCGACGGCCTCATGCCCGCCATCAGGACCAGAAGGTCCAATGTTACTTTCAATGGCTTTCCCGCTACCGTGTCCTCAGCTTTCACCAGCAGGCTACCGTCCACATTCTCAGACACTTCCGCCAGACGTCCACGGATAAATCTTATGTTATAATCCTTCTGGGCGGCAAGATACATATCCTCATAATGGCGACCGAACATACGCAAATCCATGTAGAAGCAATACACCTGTGCATCATGGAACGCCTGCTTCATCTCACACGCCTGTTTGACCGCCGTGGCGCAGCAGACTTTCGAGCAAGACCGGCAGCCGGATTTCTCGTCACGGGACCCGACACAATGCACGAAACCGATCCTTTTCGGATTGGCAATCCGGTCATCAGAACCTACACCGGCATTGAACCAAGCCTCCAGATCGGCATTGGTAATCACATGGTCATAGATGCCGTAGCCGTATTCTTCCTTTTTCTCCGCCTTGAACAGGTCGAAGCCGCAGGCCACCAGCACGGCGTCCGCGAGAACGGTGATACCGTTGGAAAGGATGACATTGTAAGACTTGTCCAACCTGTTGATTGACTGCACTTCCGTATCTGTGAAGCACTTGACGCCGTCCATGCGTGCCAGCAGCTCCTTCAGTTTCGCGGAAGCCGACGCCCCGTCAGGGAACAGCCTGTCCCACGAAGCCAGATGGCCGCCCAACCTGGTCTCCCTCTCGATCAATATGACATTGTACCCCAATCTCTGGAGCCCCGATGCCGCTTCCAGGCCCGCAGGCCCTCCACCTATAATGAGAATATTGTTTTTCATATTATGTTCAATGCTATTTCAAATACATGCACTCACCCGGCCTGCCGATATCCTTTCCATTCTTGCCTAGGTACTTGCGTGCCGGATCATATTCGATACCCATCTTGTCCAGAAGCGGTTCCGGACCTACCTGGTGGGTCTGGAGACCCAGATCCCAAGGGTCATAGCCGAGCACCAGCCCCGCTACCTCCTCGTAAGTGAGGACAGGAATGCCATGCCCGTTTTCGCCGTAAGTCTTCCCCGTAGATTCGGCTATCACATACTGCCATCTGTCCAGGAAATACGGGCATCCAGGGCAGTTGGTGATAATCAGATCCGGCTGGAACGGCTCCATGCTCTCGAATTTCTTATGGGTGTTGGACAATGAATATCCGCGGTTTCCCTTCACCAGATATTGACGGAACCCGAAGCCGCAGCAATGCCTTCTTTCCGGATAGTCAATGATTTCGCCGCCCCATGCCTTTATCATTCCGACCAGGACATACGGGTATTCCGCGCCTCCGACTCCCTTGGAAGGGAACATCTTCGAATAGTGGCATCCGATGTGTTCCACCACGCGAAGAGGCCTGCCCGTATGGACATTGACAAGCTTATGCTTGGCCTGCGCGGCGATGAGGTTGCGGTATTTGTAGATGAGGTCGCTGGCGTGGACGAGGACCTTCGGCTTCGCGAACTCCAGCTTGCACGATTTCCAGAGGTTTTCGCGCACCTTAGCCTCCAGCTCCGGGAATTCGCGCCAGGTCTCCAGCGTCTCGCAGTAAAGTCCGAACGAGGTGATGCAGGAGCAGACGTAATTCTCATAGCCGTTCTTCGCCATCAATGCGAACTGACGGGCAATGATGGTCATCGCCGTTTCCTGCGGGATGGTGTCCGAGTGATAGGCAATGCCTCCGCACGTGGTATGGTGCTCTGTTTCAAATATATCCTTGCCCAGTTCTTCCCTGGTAATCTTCAGGAATGCCGCCTCGGAAGCAGGGAAAAAACTCTGTCTGATACAACTGCGGACATAAAAATAGTGGTCGTCCGGAATATCTTTCTGGTAATCTGACCAGATTTTTTGTTTGCCTTCGTAAATCATTGAGATTACCTGTTTAAGTGTTTGGAATCGCTGTCAGTATAAATTTTGGCGATGAATTCATCCTCGGTCAAGCCCATTTCGGCTGCCTTTTTCAATCCTGCCGCACGCACTTTCTCCATCCTTTCGGTAGCACCGGTCTCGTCGAAAATGCGTTTGAGCTGGTCAAGGTCATCCTGGGGAATGCGCCTCATGGCTCCCGGGCCTTCGCCGTCCAGGTTGCCGCCAAGCCGCTCGAACACATCATCCAGATGTTGTTCTTCCCATTCCCAAACCTTACCGGCTTCAGGATGTCCGGCGTAATCGAAACGGCGCGGATAGACGCAGTAACCATAATCCAAAATATTGGAACACAAATCTTTGGTGAGCAGAAACTGCTGCCGTCCCTTCTCTGACTCCACGAAATATCCCAGTTCGATGGAGAGGTTGCGCAATGCCATGACCACGAGTCCCGGAGCATTCTTGCGGGGGCATCGGGTCATGCAGCTCATGCACTCTCCGCAATACCAGATAGTATCGCTCTTCAGCAGTTTTTCGATTTCATCATCGTCCTTGCTCTGGACGATGTCCACTATCTTTCGTGGATCATATCGATAGAATTCCGCCGCCGGACATATGGCCGTACATGTACCGCAATTTATGCAGGCATTCAGGCCTTCCTTCAGGCGATAATCCTTCATCAGGAGGTCGTACAATCGTCCCATTCTTCTTATCGGTCTAGTGTTTTCGTCAAAGATAGTGCTTTTTGAGCGAGATTTATTGCCCATCCGTTTGGTTTTGTCTTTTTTTTATATATTTGCTTTTGGGTTTAGAAATTTTAATGAACTACTTAAATTTAAAAAAATGGAAACACTTGCGCCCAAAAATGCCGGTTCAACAATAGGAAATTTACATGGACAATATAGTTATATCTTAATATAGAATCAATTTTATTCACTTCCGAAGCCCTTTCAGGCTTCTATATTTTCAACTATTCATAATATGAAGAAAGAATTAGTTTTTAGTCTTTCCGCATTGGTTATGATGTTCTCGTTGCTGCTTGTTCCCTCCCACAGGGCGTATGCGGACGACAACAAGATAACCGTAACGGGAACAGTGGGGTCAGGGGGAAAACCCTGTGTATTAC
>FR882158.1 GCA_000434935.1 Bacteroides sp. CAG:709
ATCCTCTGTTCTATTAAGAATGAATTTTGGGGTTTTCATTTTTTTGAGGTTAATATAATATATTTCTTATATAACTACAACTTTAAGAGAGATAAAGGTTCTGCATCATGGCAGAAGAGCAGAAAGCCTCTTCAAATACGGACTAACGTACGATTTTTGTATGGATAACTCAAGATGGGCAAGATCGTTAGTAACATATTGCTGTTCATAATCCTTATACATAGTGTATCTTGTGTGAACAATCAGCCGGAGGTATCTTCTACACTTCCGGCAAATGTATTTATTACAGATAATTCGCATATTGCCATATCTGTCCTGATAGATTCTTTAAATTTTAATTTTTTGTTTGATACCGGGGGCAGTGGCAAATTGATTGTCTCGGATACTGTTGCATCATTATTGGGGATAACAGATTCATTGAGTGTCAATTCAAAAATGGGATACGGATTTTCTCCGACACCCCCATTGAAAGTAAAAGAGGTGACAAAATCACCTCTTGATGTGACTATTGGAGGTATGCTCTTAAGCTATGAAGAAATCATCATTGACAATTCGACAGCTGCCTTGAATGCTGACGGTATAATATCAATTCCTAAAGGAGATTGTCACATATGGCATTTAGATTTCGACAGGATGAGATTGGAACTTTCTGATTCGTTATCAGTGTCACAGACTGCAGAATATGAAGATGGTACTTTCGATTTGTATGAGCATAGAGGAAATTATTTCGTGAAAGATATTCCGTTGGTGTTTGACTCCGGACATTCTGGAAATACATATCATTACATCGATGACTATATGATTGACACTGGAAGTCCATACGAGATTGTATTGATGGGAAAAGGCGGACACAAAGGGAACTATGAACAGCTGATTGCCTACCTCGCTGACAATTCACTCAATTTTGAATATCTAATGCGCACAGGAAGTGAGGTGATCCATAATAAAATGTACTATATCGCCGAAAGCGGAATGGCCTGTGATACTGTGCAGATAATAAACCAAAATAAGTCACAATCTGGCTTTTCCATGAATATTTTGGGTGTTGGTTTTATGTACCGGTACAATCTTATTTTCGATTTGCACTCTAAAAAACTGCAGTTAAAGAAAAGGAACTGTTCAAAAGATTTCAATGAGACAGTTCTGTCTATCTGTGGATCTAATATGGATACGTATGCAACTGCCGCGCACACAAATATTGTAACGAGCATCAATCATAACTCCTTATTATATAAAGCCGGTATACGTAGATTTGATGAGATTACCGGGGTAACTAGCAGGTCGATGGAAGGTAACACCTCGAAAATATTTAAAATGGCGGAAAAAGGCGATACCCTGTACTTTTCAATTGTCCGGAACGGCCATAAACTGAACATCCCTATTGTCAAGTAGCTTATTTCAATATTGCATTACACCCCAAGGTAGGATCTTATCTTGAGCGTGACTGTGAACGGGCGCAGGAGGTAATTGTATTGGTAATTGGTGATTTCTGACCATTAACGTTGGTCGTAGAAGCTATTGTCCAGTAAGTTGCGTCCTTCAGGGATGTGCTCAAATTTCCAAAAGAACTCGATATTCATTTTTTCTCCGAATCGCTCTATTTCAAGTCGCATCAAACTGTCTTTATATTCATAGAAATATCTACTGGCATATAAGTCAGTGAATTGATTTTCACCTAAGTGCGTCACGATATCATAATTGCGCAGACCCGCTTTGTAGGTTGGCATATCGCGACCGACATCAATGGCAACTGCTGCCGAGTCGTTTTTGAAAGGTATCATAATTATGCCGGAATAAGATGCACCATGGTTCTGAACGTATTCATAAAAATCCTCCTCTACAGTGTTTTTTTTCAAATAAGCCTTACGTTCATTTAAATCAAAGATGATGTTGAATTTAGATAATAATCCTAGACCGGCAACAACTTCATCAAACCCATAATCTGATGTTATAAAAGAGATTATAAGTGTGTCTTTGACTATTCCAGAATCTGTAATATGATATGTTTTAGTGGAAGTGATTTCTTCATAATGAAGAATCGAATTATCTTCAAAAAATGATTTTTCTTCCTTGTGGTTTTCTGGATTACCTATCATTGCCAGAGAAATACCATATGTTCCCGTATCTATTAGTACATCAAAACATTGTGACAAAGTGACATCATTATTTCCACGAAAAACAAAAGGAAAACATTTAAGACATAAATACCCGTCATCATAATAGACCTCTGTCATCAGGTCAAAGTTTTCAGCGCATATAAGTTCTCTATATCCGTCTTTTAGGTCAAGATGGCAATTCTCAAAATCGAAATACCATATATGAGTGTCCGAATCCGGAATATTAATAATTACATCAACACCATATTCTTTTTGCAAATCTGCCACAAAAAACTTATCATATCTAATGGTATCTCCAGCGAAACAAACATCAATACTATCGTGAAACAGTTTCCATCTGACTTTTCTTTTTGAGTATGAATAAAACACATCTTCTATTGTCATGCCACCAGAAAGACGTATTGAGTCAAGTTTCGGGAACTTTGACGCTATTCTTTTATCAACCACCAATCCGGGACAACCTGTGTCAAGTAAAGCATTTAAGCAAATACTGTCAATCTCAGCATTCAACTGAATATGTGTCACTCCACTATTTTTGTCGTACCGATAAGAAAAATTAGCATGCAATTCCGTTCCAGTTTTTATATCTGGTCTAGAACTACATGAGCATATTAACGCTATTGATAATATTGCTCCAATAATTTTCATAAAAAATACTCAAGTTTCGCAAGTGAATATTTTATGAAATAAAAAGGGCTAAAGTATCTGATAATTTACCGATTGTCAGTACATTGTAAAAGCAAAACAACAAAAAAATAGAACACTTTAGCTATGAACAAAAATAGACAAATAATCGGTGAACTGCAAGTATACCTATATACAATTGGTCAGGTTGATCATTCTGTTTCCGTTCTTTTCAATAAAGAATGCAGGTCGTTATGCTAATAGCTGTCTCGGGCAATTGTTTGGTTGCAAGAAGGATACTTTCTATCGCTTCATGAACAATGGCTGATCATTGACGGCTCGATACAAGCAGAAGCGGGGAAAAACAGCGACATTAATCCAGGATTCACAAAGAAGCAAAAAAACAGCACAATACACCCAGCCGCGCAATAAGGATGAAAGGGTCAATGTCAGAAAAGGCGGCACATCATAATAATATTCCGCCTTAACTATTTGATTATTAAGCGATTAATCACTAATGATCCTCCTCGTTAAAGAGAAGGATAAACCTCATTTCAGATACTTGTAGCACGGTTTTCAAACCTTTAAGTACGATTTTCAGTACTAATCGTATGTTATGGAAGTATCTCTATTTCTTTAGCTTGTCCACCAGAATATCCACGGTAGTACATGGATTGTGTGAGGCATAATCAGTTCCGGAATAAGCCAATCTAAGATTTTGGGCCCTCAATACTGCATTTTCTTGGCTTCCGTATTTCCGGAGGATGTCATACATCACATCTCCTCCCTTCTTATATGTGAACTCCGGTATATGCCGCCTTATCTCTCTTTCGAGGATGTCAATGTACTGTCGACGACTCACCGACGTTCTCAGGTCAATGAAATGCAAGCAGAACCAAAGCTCGAAGGATTCATTAGACCAGGCACATTGAAAACCGGCTTTCTCGGCAAGCTGTATCGCTTCATTGAAATCCTCATTGTCATCCTTGTCGAATACCAGCCATTTATAGTCGAAGGTGTCCAAATCTCGAATTCTAAGCGCTTCCTCAAGCAACTTTTTTGTGCTACGGTCAGCGCCGACAACCTGCACCCGCGAGCGTCTGCTCGTAAAGTGTCGAAAATATTCAGGTTCAGTCTTAGTTCCCTCGCTTACTATCAGAAAGCTATAAAAAAGCTCTCTGGTACCCTCATTACGCCGTGACTTTGTTCCTGCGTGTCTTGAAGATAGTTCTTCACGCTGTTTCTTTGTCAGATGTTTTGCCATAGCCCAGTTCTCCTACAAATATGGAATCGCTCCATACCGCCCATTGATATAGTCCTTTTCATAACTGCGGTCGTTGCGGACCTTTACGCCGGAAGCATCCTTGAATTCGACAAGCGAGTATAGGTCTGTGGATGCCGTCTCATCCTTTTCGGTAAACCATATCTGATCACGACGAAGGAACTTGTTGTCAAGAAGATTGGTGTCATGAGTCGTGAATATCAGTTGCGAACCCATCGGATTGGTTTCTTTGCTATTGAAAAGGGATATGAGCATTCTGGTAATCATGGGGTGCATACTGCTGCCGAACTCATCGATTACAAGCACGCGGCGGCTGGACAGGGCCTTCACGAAAATCGGTGCCATGTCGAAAAGTTTGTTCGTCCCGTTGGACTCGGTGTCGGAAAGGGACATTGATATCTCACCGGCCACTTTCCCGCTTGCATCATATACTTTATGAGTCGTCACTGCCCTGATGGAAGGGTTGTCCACCCTTCTGATAGTCTCAAATCCGAGTTTGAACCTTGAAAGGAAAGAGTTCAGTTCGTCGTCTGAAATCGAGATCGCCTTTTCGGAGAGAGTTTCCGATTTATCTCCATCGAAAACGGCAAAACCTTTAAGTTCGCGCATAATGAGGCCGGCAATTCTGTCATTGAACGCGTCAGCCACAGAAAGGAATAGAGCATTGTCTCTGGTCCTTTCCACCATATCTTCCGCAGATTTGTAGTGAGATGTGACTCCAATGCCGTCTTCCGAACGGACAAACAGACATTTTTCACGACCCTTATTGCCGGTTTTGAAGTACAGATACTCTTCGCATATCCTATCCTTCTTTGCGGAAAATCCATAGCGATACCAATCATCATCTATGAGAAGTTCTATCTCGAAGCAGGAAGGCTTTGTGCGGCTATCCTCGTCAAACATAAAAGGCGCCATCGGCAGTTCTTCAGACGAATTGTAACTCGCAGAATCATATACAGTCGTGAGGAATGTCCGTATAGCCTCTATCAAATTGCTTTTCCCGCTTGAATTGGCTCCGTACAGCACCGCAGAAGGAAGGACGGACAGTCCAACCGTCGAGAACAGAGACTCCTCATATTCTTTAATTGTCGCAGCTGTTAAATCCAATGTCTTTTTCGCCTTGAAAGACCGGAAATTAGATAATGTAAAACTAAGTAGCATATCAGTCGTTTTCTGCAAAGTAAGTGAAAAAATCACACAAACTCAAGTTTTATGAGAAAATTTCTCACAAAATATAAACTTTGACGTAAAATCAATTAAACAATTCCTTTGAGAGTCTATTTATATTTAGCAGACCACAGCATAGTCATAAAGACGTTAACCACTATAGCAATGCCACAGGATTCCATAATATGCCACCAAATGCCTTCAAACGACATTCACCTAGACAGAAAAAACAGGTGCCAAAACGAACAAATCGTACTGACACCTGTTTAATTTACTAATATTCAGCAGTTTACCTACTAATACTCCTCCTCGTTAAAGTAAAGGACAAAACCCTCTACAGGCCATTCAGAGGCCGTTTTTGAGGAGTCCGAAAGATTTTAAGGCAGATTTCAATTTTCTTATATGCCGTCAGATACCAGTCGTGGTTTCTTCCTAAAATCCGCTGTAATTATCTTCGCTTCTTTTGT
>FR882159.1 GCA_000434935.1 Bacteroides sp. CAG:709
CGGATTTGGTCCCCAATACGATAGCTGCCAGAGCACCTCTTTTTCCCTTGGCGTCTTTGTTGCTGACGATAGTATAGAGTTCCCCGTCACTGAGGGATGTCTCATCAATGCTCATTCTGGGACCAACATTTTGGGGAAAGACTAACCATGTGTCTGCGTGTGCCCCCTGTCCCTCGTCTTTCCAGTTCAGGTAGTCGCTCAGATGTTCTTTGTATTGGCGTTCCAGTTGGTGGCCATCAACGTAGTAGAACTTCTCAAGCGAAGATGCTGATATCGGGTATTTGTCCAAAACATTCTTTTAAAAAAGCGGCAAACTCAACCGAGTGCCGTGTCCCTTCTGCCGTAAGTTCATAGTTGTTACCAACGCTCTTCCCGGTAGTCTCATCTATCCATCTGCGTCGCTTTATTAAAAGCGTCATTTTCTTGTCCCTCAGTGGAAAGTCTCTGACTTTTGATGCCTCATAGAAGCCGTTTGGACGATATGTATGACCTTCAATAGGGTTGCGGAGACAATCCCTTTCCTCAAGACTCACTATCAATTCTCCAGACTCGACGCCGAATCTGTCTTTCTCTGAAACAGCCTCTTCTCTAAAGCCGGTAAGCTCGAAGTATCTCAATAAATCTTTTGGAAACACCATCTCCATGAACTGGAGAAGCAAATCGTTTTCTCTTGTTGTCATATCATGTACCTTTATCTATTCAAAGGTACATACTTTTTAGTTATCCTAAACACAGGGTTTTCCCCCTGACCC
>FR882160.1 GCA_000434935.1 Bacteroides sp. CAG:709
TTGTTCTTGTGGAAGATGGCTTCAGGGGGCAAAAAATGCAAAGTGATGACCATTAGACTGTTATGCGTAAAAAATGAATGTATATTCATTTTTTAGCGAAAAAAGTGTACCTTTATAAACGTTGAAACCACAGACTTTTCAAATAACTTTCTAAAAACAAAGTTACCAAAAATACATATATAAACAAAATGTCAAAGAACTATATGCACAGGAAAATTATCGAAAAAAACTTCCTGTGCTGTATTTTGTTTTGTCTTACTGCTGCGTAAGAGTATCTATGAGTTGTGTTGTCCGTGTATCCCCAAGATACCTGATTAAAGTATTGTTCATGCTGTCAATGGACCAACTGCCTCTCTTTGGATGCTTCTCACGCGCATTGATACTTGGATAGATTTCAATTATATTGTTGTAAATAAGATCTTTGTCATGATCGGTCAAAACTCTGTATTCCCGGAGGTATTTGTCAATCTTTCCAGTATAAGCTTTTAGTGTACCTTTAAAAGGACTGATAGGAAGGAATGGCAATATGCCGTTTCCATAATTGCGAATCCTCTGTATCAAGGTATTACATCTACCTATGAGCTCCATGAATTCTATAGCGTGGTTAGGATATCTTTGCGATAATTCTGTAAATGAATTTATGTGTTGCTCAATTCTGTTTATGAGGTTATTTCTGTCCTCATCGTTTAATTGACCATTGAGTCCATTTACAATATTTTCAGTCTCGTTGAAAGCATGGATAACCTCATCACGAGATGTGCTGTAATCATTTTCTCGTATCTTATCGATTTGATCCTGATATTGATCTGCAAGATTTCGGATTTTACCATTTATATCGCGCTTCATCTCAGAAATAATCTTTTCCGCTTTACAGAAATCACGATTTGTAATCAGATGTGGTACTCTGACGGTGTAAGTCTCTATAACATCAATTCGGGCTAGGCTCTGACTATCTTCCTCTTCAATATCATTGTCGATATCTTGTTTGAATAATCTGTTTGTGTCTGGTCTCTCCGTAATGTGTAGCACTCTGTTGTTTAGAATACTGCTAAAAGTAGGTAAGTTCTCTTTCTTCTCTGACTTGTTCAAAGCAAATTCATTCTCGTTTCGATTTGTTGACATACGCATGTACGAGAAATTATTGTTGACCTCTTCATCTATTCCTCTTGCCATAGCGCATAACTCGTGGATGGAATTTGAGTTTTCCCATCCTGTGCCAATATTCTCTGTCATCACATCTTTAAATTTATTAAAGTAGTAATCAGTTTCCTGTTGAGTCGGATCATCAGTCTTGGCGAAAATGTCTTTTATGGAAATAACTGAAAGTTTATCAATGCTGATCTTTACTTTACCATATCCAAGCGGTTTTGCTTCACCGATAGAATGGCAGCATTCCGGATGTCCATTGAATGTCAATGCTGCTATAAGTGCACCGAGTTCACATTCCTTGAGATTATGGAATGTGATACGGCCTTTAAATGACGTGCCCTGGTCAAGTGGTATAAATTCACATGTCTGAGAGTCGGTTCCTTTATTTGGTGGAAGGAGGGTTGTTCGTACAGGATATCGTTTTCTTCCTTTGATTTGTGCATTGGCGTCATTCCAAGTGCCGCTACTTGCATATAGAGGCCCATAGGACGGTTTAGGACTGCCTAATACGGTAGTAACGATATCATCACATTCTTTCGGTGTTCCACAAGTTAAGGCGTGGGAAATGTTAACTCGCCCCTTCAACTGACCTAAAGATTCTTTTGCAGTTCCGAAAATACATTCGGCAAGATCTTTTCTTCTATTGCTTTGTAATTCTATGGGGATGGCTCCTTTTATGAAGTTTGCTGTCGGAATACGGAACATGTATGCGAGCCCGATTGAATCGATAGGACCATTATTTCCGTTCTTTCTTGAAAAGAACACTGGTACGCGTCTACCTTCATTTAAGTATCGCTTCCAGATTTTTTCGTAGTCGTAATTATTTTTGTGAATAGTTAGAAAATCATTAATTACATTTGTGTCAATAGGTTCTTCGTTTTCGGATTCAAAAAAAACAAATTCGTAGTATTTTCCTTTCTTTTTTATTGGGTCTCTTTTACTAGGTTGTCCGGTTACTACAATGCATCCTTTTTTTCCATTTGCGCCAAAACTTGCAATAAGCCTGTCGTAATTGTCCTGCACCGTAGAAAAAGTTCCGCAGAAACAGTTATTTATGTCTTGATTATCTAAACTGATTTTCAAGATATTCTTGTATTTATAGTATGCGGAGCGTAATTCTTCTTCATCATTTTTATTTGTACATTGCCTGTTTAGTGTTAGGTTTTGTCCGAACATGGCCAATGCTGTGCCGTAATGATTGTCGATTTCCTCTGGTTTGATTCGTCCGGGTACGCCACAGTCATTGATGATATATTCTTCATTTCTATCCTGAGATAGTCTTTTATATAGCCATCCGCATTGAACGTGTTTCATTTTATCAAGGTAAAAATTACCTTCAACATATGCGACAGGATTTTTTTGGCTATTGAGATCCCTGATACCAAATCGTGCGTCCTGAACCTGCGTCATCTTCCCGAAACTGAGAATCTCGAGCACATTGCGAATTTCTCCCTTGATGGAAGTGCTCGGAATAAAAAACTTTCCGTCATGAGTTTTACTGAACGTGGAATCTGGGTGTTCCCTATCGGTATAGCCATTCCTAACGAATATTGGAGTCTTGGCTTCAATAGTATATTCGATGCTGCCGCTCACGCCATCTTCAAATGGAATGTCCTGTGAAATGTGATTGGTCCATGATGGGTAGAATGCTTTGTTCTCGAGAGGAACAAAGTTATATGGTGCTTTAATCATGATTGCCTCCTTTTATTTTGGTGCCGAACCCCTTGAATACCAGTCCCTTCGGACGTAGGGTTTCCCAATTGTCATTGATTTTATCTTTTACTGTTTCCCAGACGTGAATGAAGTTCAGCGGCAGGGATAGTTTAAGCCTACTATTGGCAATATATTGTTCCTCTCCGCCCTCTGTCATAACTTCTGAATCCGGAGCAATGAATCTACGAGCGTTGAAATCATAAGTTTTGACAATATATTTTCCGTCAATGAATTTGATGCTGATAGACTTCTTCTCATCATCCGAGTAAAACTGTCCCTCAATGATAAAAGGATTTATCTTTTCATCGAGATGGAGTTCGATATCTTTGTCAATGAATGTCCTCGGCTCTGTCTGGTCGCTATACCAGAGATAGCCTTGTGCGTTTTTTAATTTAATATCTATACTCATAGTTTTTGTCCGTTTCTAATGATTGAACACTTGAATGTGCCATGACCGCGTCCGCTTCCTCCTCCGAAGGTCAATGTGCCTAAATCAATATCCTTGAGCGCTCTTTCAAGACATTCTAAAGCATCAGTTAAGCCTTCTTCTCCGGTATCCTTTACCGTAATTGTGGTTTTGAGTTCCAAGTCTCTTCCGTCAATTACTTTCTCTGAAAAGAGTGCTCCATCGATAGCTCCTCCAGTGAATCTGTCGATGCTGACGTGATTGAACACTTTTTCCTTTTCTTCATTCCTTTCCACTAACAAGTCGTTGAAAATGCAAATTCCGCGTCGCAGGTCTTCTTTATCTTTCTGGTATCCAAAAAGCAGCCCTACGGCTTTGTTCATTCCTCCCGAATAATTATCAAATTCTTCTGCAGGAATCTGCATTGCATATTTGCCCTCTTTAAGGTTACTGTAAAATGCAACTCTATGAGCGATAGCCCCTTTCAATGATGTCGCAGGAATCAAGTATTTTTCCCTGAAAGTACCTTCGTTTTGGCCGTTCCATTCTATACACTCTTCCCTTACCTGAATATCATCTACATCTTTGTCTCCAAATCCTGCTCCGAAGGAAAAGAAATCGTTAGGTGTCAATGTCAGTTCATATGTTATCCATCCTTCATCTGTGGAGGATTTTTCGAATGCCTCCCAGTCGGCATAATTTGAGGATAGGTATGATGAATGATTCAGATACTTCTCTAACTCGCATCCGTTGCTCAAGATAAGTGTCCTCTTCTTGATTTCATGGACTTTCATCTTGCCGAAACCATTGCGAGTGCCACCGCCGATTCTGACGGTTGAGGAATATAACGAAGAAAGGACCTCGTCGAAAAATGAACTTGCGGAATCAAGGTCGCCGGATTTGGCAACCATTTCTATATCAAAGGCGAATCTGCAGCCTTTGTAGATGACCTCTTCGTCGAACTTTCCGGCATTCTTTGCAACACCCTTATCGGTTAAACAAACGTGATTTCGCTTGGGCAAGCGTTTGAATCTGTTCGAAAAGTCAGTATCAGATAGGTTGGATATCCCATCAATGACATTGCTTTTCAAGTCAATGATTTTTCCTTCACTAAAAATGATGTCTGAGCCTTTGGAATCATTGTCATTTTCCTTGGAGGTACTTTTGACGCCGAAGAAAGTGCCCTTTGTCTCTTCGTCCAAAGCATGGCTGAGAATACCTGCTATGCTTGTTCCAGGTATATATGGAAATCCATTGATGTCCTTTAGGATTGCTGCGTCAGTAAGCATTGTCTTTCTTCCGGAACCTATGACCAATGGTGTTTCAGCTTCGAGTACGACATGTGCCTGAAGCCTTGTATCGTATATTGTTGTGTTTGACATACTCATTTCTGGTTGCATTTTTTAGCCATTTCTGCCGAAAGATTTATCATGATATATCTCCAGTTGGCGTCATTGACCTTTCCATTCTCTATCTGGGTGTATAGTTCTTGTTTCTTGAACTTCCATTTGTCTTCGGCTACACCATCGTTAAGATATTTCTGTAAGTCGTCATAGAACTTGTCAAAGTCAGATGACCTTTCCGCAAGATTTCTTATATATCCCCATTGGGAAGCAAACTGCTCGCCGTTTTTCTTGAATGTCGGCAATAGCTTCCGGGCCATATCATTGACAATCTTGTAATTCTCATTCTGCTGGTCTGATATCATACGTGATTTCAGTACTTGTAACAAACTGGTGTTTGACGAGTTGGCTGGTATAGTTATCTCTTCTCTTCTGTTGTCTTTGTCTGGATCGCTTTTAGTAAACCTTAGAGGAACTTTTCCATCTTTATCACAATCCAAAAAGGCCGGATTGTATATCACTTTCCCGAAACCCTCGCATTGATAGGCCCCGATATATCTGGAGTCGGAAGGGGATTGTGTTCCATTCAGTTTTACTACGAATACGCTGCCTTTCTCTATTCCACATCTGTCGGTGTCTGGAGTCTGTCGTTTTGCATTCCATGGCGAATACTGGAATGTCCTGATTTGAGACTTTTCCCAGTCAATTTCTGCATAGGAACCAAATCCGAGTTCTTCGACTGTCGGTTGGAGGGTAGGCATGCCTGAATCTTTGTCAATAAAGATTAGACGGCCATCGGCATATACTGTGGCAAACTTTACCGTTCCGGCTTCTCTGGAATTGAAAGTAACAAACTCTTCATCTACCGTAATTTTTACCAGTCCATACTGTGATGTTTTGGAATGACCGATGTGTCTTTTACCTATTAGCGCTTCATTGATGGCTTTCTCAAGACTGTCATTGTCAATCTCTACTTCGAAGCCGAGCTCAAGCCCTTTGCGAAGGGATTCATACGAATACATCTGCTCGTCCTTTGACCTGCGCTTGTCTCTGTCATATGCGGACTTTATTGCAACAGATTTGTCTGTTTTGATTTCTAGGGCAGAATCATTGTTAAAGGTGTAGAATCCGCTTCTGCACTGTTTTGGCTGAGCGTCACCTGGATCCCATTTGTACATGATATATGCTCCATCATCGAAAAGATTTTCTCCTTTTTTATAATAATAGACAGCAGGAATTCTTAGTGAACGAATGTTGCCGGACAATGGATGCGCGTCACCGAATCTGACGTGGCCGCTGTGAAACATCTCAAGAGACTCTTCTTGCGAGAGTGTGCCATATAACTTGGATGCAGCGATTCCCAGAAATGCATTTCCCGGGATGAAGTCCAGTGTCCCTTGTTGTGTCTTGGTGCCGGCATTCTGTGTCAGAATTATATCTGATAGTAGAGTGCATTTATATTTCAATGTCTTCATAGTCAGATGGATTTAATGGTGAACTTGCATCTGCCGAGGCCTCGATTCCTATTCTCGCCTAGGCGTTTTATGAATGCGAGGCTATCCTCAAACAATTTCTTGGTCTTATCATATTCCTCTGGAATGTTAAGAATCTGTCCTTCTAAAGTGCAAGGAAGTGTGACCTGTGTTTTTCTGAGGCTATGATTGACGGCAATGCCGTTATCACCGATAGCTGTGGAGGCAACAGCCTCAAACAGATAATTCTGTGCATTGGCATTGATAATGGCATCGTAGTCGGTGGCCGGGAATTCAGCATTTGAGAAGAACGCTTTGCCAATCTGAGGGATTTCCGCTATTTCGCTTCTCTTGCCAAAAATACTGTCAATGATTTCTTGTGAAGGGTATCTGCCCGGAGCAAGGCGGATCAATGTTTCGGCAGCTTCTCTGATAAGTCCTTTGATAGTTTTACCTGGCACGAAAGGCATTCCTTTGGCGTCTTTTATGACCAATGAATCGACATCAGCTCCTGCTGAAAGTCCGGATCCGCAGTGCCAATATGAGAAGAACTCGATTGTATATGTAATATCCATAGTTCCGAGTTATTTCGTTTGTTGGTAGGTTATAGAATGCAATGACAAAACATCATATGCGGGATAAATGTTGTGCTTAGAACCTTTCTTGTCCGTGAAGGTGCGCCAAGAAGTCAGGGCCTCAGCTTCTCCTTTCATGACATGATTGACTTCTTTAATCCTGTCAAGAATCTGATTTGCTTTTTCGAGCCCATTTGGCTCCATCATGGCTGAGAGCCACTGTCTGATGTCTGATTTTAAAGCATTTCCATCCTTACTGTCAAGATTCTTTATTCTTTCTATCAGGTCGTCTATTGTCCATCTGTCAGGTGTATCATTCAGATAATATGCCCCATATTTGAATGAATGTCTTTCAGGTGTGGTGAGTTCACGTTTCGTTATATCTTCGTAGGACTCAACGAAACTGTCTTGAACTTTATGGAACATTATGCATGATTTCTCGCGATTGGAGTCTTTCTTTGCGGCGGCGCATAATTCTTCGGCCAGATTGTATGCATAGTAGTAAGGGAATGATGATTTTACGTATGCAATGCCGGCGCAGGCTGTCAGAACATTCTTGAGAACTGCATATTTCTCTGCGAGCACTTCAAAATTCTCTTTGGTGAATTTTTCAAAGGCCTCAAGATAGTTCTGAATAAAAGACATTGCCAAACTGCCTCTTATTATGACGGTGAGGTCGTCGCCACCTAAAACGACTGGTCTGAAAGGAAGATCTGTCCCATTCTTGATGGCATTTTCGAAGACTATACCAGCTGCTGATTTTGCAGCCTTAATTGTTGACTCGTCTAGTTTTGAAGAAAATTCATGAAAATCTCTACCAGACGGGTCGTCCTTACTGATAGTCTTGACGATTTGTCCGAGTCCATTGCCATCTGCATGTATGACGGCAATCCAATCATTGGTGTCTGTGAAACTATCAACACGGTTAGTGGTATTGACGATGTCTGCCATTTCTTCTCCTATGGCTTTTTTAAGCAGAGAATATGTGTCTGCAGCTTCGCGTTTGCGGAATGTCCCTTCGTCGCAAAAGTCATCCTGGTTATAGACCTCTTGATGGTATCTTTCCGGTAGTCCGGTTTCACGAGAACGTTGTATGCCCATGATCCCTAATGTAAGAGGCTGCATCGGCATGTTCCTTCCTTCGCGGAGACGGTCTTCTAATTTGAGCCGAGCAGTATCCAAGTTGTAATCATTATGTAGTTCTATTACTGCCTGACTGATAGTTATTCCTGGAGCGGCTTCCAGAACTCGTTTCGGAAACTCTCTGAAGACTTCATTACACTTGTCCTCATTGTCAAATATGTATTTGATATTACCGGCAGCATTGATAATGGCATTTTTATCTTTGTTAAGTCCTGTTATGCTGATTCCTAATTGTTCGGCGAACATCTTGGTACATATTTCCTCGACAAGTTCGCTGGCACCGATAATCTCCCTTAAGGTGTTTGTCTGGAAAATGAAGCTCTGTATTCCTTGGACAGCAGCTCCGTAGAGAAATTTACTCATGGTTACTAGTTTATTTATGTTCTATGGGGAGTCCCTCATAAATGTCCTATCAAAGTTACTAGTAAATTTAGAAATAATCAATGGATTACAATGAATAATAAAAACGATTTGCAATATGGACCAAATTTTTTTCGAAAATGAAGTTTTAAGTAAAAAAAATGATAAATTTGGGAAGCAATAAACTAGAACTATGCAATCGAATGAAATACTGAATGTTTTTACACTCTTTACTGATATTGAACTGACGCCGGAAGAAATTCCTTTCTTCCGAGGTGCGATGATTCGTCTGGCAGGCAATGAGAATATTGATTTCCATGATCACGAGAATGCAGGATTCAGATATTCGTATCCGCGGGTTCAATATAAGATAATTGATGGTAAGGCCGTAGTTGTTTTTGTGGGAGATGGCGCTGACTCTATAGGGAAGATTTTATCAGGCGCCGGATCGACAATCCAAATTGGCCGCCGTTCCGCAGTTTGCAATATTACTGATATGCCTTTGTTTCAGTCGGTGGTTCAGGTCAATAATGTAAGTAACACATATAAATTGTCTCGATGGCTGCCACTGAATCAGGATAACTATAAGTTGTTCTCTTCTTTGGAGAGTCTGCGGGAAAAGTGCGCTTTGCTGGAGCGATTATTAATCGGCAATATTCTTTCGTTTGCTAAAGGTGTTGGGATATTTTTCGATTCAGAGGTTGAGGTCAGTATTGTGGATATCGAGATTATGGGGCAATATAAGTTTAAAAATGTGAATATGCTGGGCTTTGACGTTGTTTTCAGAACCAATGTCTTTTTGCCGCAGTATGTTGGCTTAGGTAAGGGTGTCAGCTTGGGATTTGGAATGGTAATGAATAAATAAATTGTTGTATATGAAAAAAATACATATCGCACTTGTTGGCGCTCAGACCATGCCTATATACATAGGCGTTCGGGAAAGTGATGCAGATAAGTTTATCCTTATTCATTCTACACAGACCAAGTCAATCGCAGAAATTATCGCCAGGTACATAGACCGAGATAATACCATTTTGTTTGAATTGCCCGCTTGGGACTTCCCTAAAATGAAGGATCGAATTGATGGTTTGTTGGCGGAATATCAGGATTGGAGCATTGAAGCTAATATTTCTGGAGGTTCCAAGCCATGGGGCTTTATGTTTTCGATGTTAGCTTTCGAGTATTCTAATTTGTCGCTTTTCTTTGTCGATCAGAATTGCATGATACATAATATCAGCGATCTTACCTCAAGAAAGGCCAAACCTTTTGAGGGCGGAATTCATCAGATTCTTGAGTTTAATCAGATTCTTGAATCGAATCAAGCATCTTCTGTGACGCATGTGGATTTGACATCATATGGCGAGAAAGATGTTTCAATCCTGACGGAAATTAAGAGGTGTAGGGAAA
>FR882161.1:0-8148 GCA_000434935.1 Bacteroides sp. CAG:709
GGGATGAGCGAAGCGAACCTCCAGAGGCTCCACCTCCGCCGGGGCGTGTGTAAAAAGCCAACCGTTATGATCTCACGTAGTGTGGCAGATTCTCCGGGATGATCATTGAAATCTCACACAATCCGGCCACTGCGCCGTTTTCTGTCCAGGCGCTCTGGAAGATCATCTTATGCACCCCGTTCTTCTCGATAGTGTAAGAATTGGTTCCCCCTTCCGCCAACAGTCTCCGGATTATCCCCATCGCATGCTCGTTATGGCAGTCGAACAAATTCTTCCCCACAAGATTCCCATGCTTCTTATACTGTTCCACCGCCCTGTCATTCATATAGACGATAATCCCATCCTTATCGCAAACCGTAATGCTGCAATTCAGCCCTTTAGCCCAATCTGGTATCATAATCATTTAGTTTTAACAATGAGTCACACAAAGATAATCTTTCTTTCTGAAAAGCAATTGGTTCTGCGAAAACGTTTTAAGCGGTACAATGCCAGCTTTTTCTGTCATTCGTCCCGATAAAACGTTTTATCTGGTACAAAATAGTGGAGATTGTGTCGACGTATGTCACCCAGGCTGATTCGTGCAAAGAATTTGTCCCGTTTTTGTCCCGTCTGATGGGTTAGGACTATGTAAAATATTGGCAGTTAGTCCATTATGGACTTTCAGTGGAGATGGGCGGAGTCGAACCGCCGTCCAAACATCGCACCAGATAGCTTTCTACACGTTTATCCGTCCTTTGATTGTCGGCCCGGGCCTGCCGGATGGCGGGCTAACCTGAGCTTATCCTTTAAATCTTGGCGGAGTTTAAAGGAGTCCCTCCGTGCATCCGGTTTGAATGATACCCCGTGACCAGAACATAACCGGCTTAAAGTCTGCGGGATACTCGTCAGAGCCGCAACCTTGGCGGCCCGATTAAGGTGATCAACCTAGTTGATTACGCAGCGAGTGCATAGTTGTTGTTAGCAACTGAATTTACGGCCGCTGAGATTAACGAGCAAACGTACCATACGCTCGACGTGCTTACCACCCGACATCAATGCTGTCAAAACCAGAACATCCCCGAGTAGTTCCGACAAAGGTACATAAACTCCGGCGAAAGCTCAAAATTTTTCTGATTCAATCACGTATCTCTCCACATTTCTGATACGCCAGACGCTCGTCGCCATTCTCGATATGAATTATGCCGCAATACGTAAAACCATGTTTTTCAAGCAGATGCCTCATTATGACATTGTCACGGTGAGTATCCACGCGCATGTTCCGGGTAAGCTTGCCGCAGAACTCCAGCATTGTACCGAACAAGCCGTGCGCATGCGGGCTGCCGGTAAGACGGTGGACGACATGGTACGGCGAACGGTCGTCAAGCCATCGGCCCTCGTAGATTTCGTCGTATGTGGGATCCGGTCCCGGCTTGAAAACAAAAGAACCTACCGCCTCAGAACCGTCCAGGATGACGTAGCAGGTCCCTTCTTGTATGTCATTGGCAATGATGGACTTATCCGGGTAGGTCTCGGACCATTGCGACCAATTGCCGCACGCCCGCATCTTGCTCACGGACGACGCTACCAGTTCCATGATATCCTGCAAATCGCCGGGAACGGCTTTCCGTATATTATATTCCATAATAAAAAGACCGGCTGTTACACCGGTCTGATTTATATCAATGTTTTCGCTCGACTAGAACTTGTCCATGACAGAGAAAATGGACTCTCGGACATTGTCAATGCTGCCGGTACCGTCGATTTCCTCGTACTTGTCAGCCTTCTTGTAGAAGTCGATGAGAGGCTCGGTCTTCTCGTGATAAGTCTTGATCCTGTTGTTGATGGTCTCCTCTTTGGCGTCATCGGCACGGCCCTCGATAGTAGCTCTGTGGCGGATGCGCTCCTTGATCATCTCATCAGGAATCATGATGGAGATTACAGATGTAACACCCTCATTTCCAGCTGCAAGCATCTTGTCCAATGCCTCTGCCTGTGCGATTGTGCGAGGGAAGCCGTCCAGCAGGAAGCCCTCCACGCCCTTGATAGACTTGAAAGCATTGTCGATCATGCCTTCCACTACCTCGTCAGGAACCAGGGAACCTGCATCGATGAGCGATTTCGCCTTCTTGCCAAGTTCCGTACCCTCTGCGATTTCCTTGCGCAGCAACTCTCCTGTAGAAAGATGGCAAAGATTGTATTTTTCCACCATTGCGCTGGCCTGGGTGCCTTTACCTGCTCCCGGAGGCCCGAAAAGAATGTAATATTTCATTTTACCTAAATATATTATATCCGAATTAACTAATCCTCGTCCAGAACGTAAATGTCCTTGTAATTACGTCCCAACTCATTGTAATCCAGGCCGAAACCTACAATGAACTTGTTAGGGATTTCCATTGCCACATAATCAAGCTTGACATCCTTCTTGTAGACCTCCGGCTTCAGGAGCATTGTGCAGATCTTGCAGTCGAGAGCGCCCTTTTCCTTCACGATTTCGGCAAGATCCACGATTGTGTTGCCGGTGTCCACGATATCCTCCACCACGATGACACGCTTTCCCTTGATGTCTCCGGTCATGCCCATGACCTGACGGACATTGCCGGTAGACTCCGTGCCGTTATATGATGACAATTTCATTGAAATGAGTTCGCAATCGAAATTCAGGCGTTTCATGAGTTCGGCGGTATACATTATGGATCCGTTCAGGATGCACAGCAATACCGGCGCTTCCTTGACTCCGCTGAAATCAGCATTGATCTTTTCCGCTACCTTGTCAATGGCCTTTTCCAGTTCATCATTAGAAATGAAAGGTCTGAATGTCTTGTCGAATAGAGTTATCTTTTCCATTTTCAGATTATGATAGTATGCGCAAAATTAGCATAAAAAAGTTAGAAAATCTCGGAATCCATGTAATATTACGAAAAAACTTCCTACATTTGCAGAAGCAAGAGACAGACGGACAGATTGGGCCAATTGTTTAATTTTAAACTGTTGAGCCTGTGAATAGAATGAAACTATGGTCTGTAATTATTGCTGTTCTGATGTGTTTGTTTTCTCAAGCACATGAATTACAGTTGATTACAATATATGATGCGCCGGAGCATGATGCTCTGTTGCGTGCCGTGCTGTACCTTACCGGAGCCGCTGATGCAGAGTCGATACCGGAATCCGAAATGGAACGCTGGTGGGCGCTCGCCGACAGCCCGATCCCGATAAATCTTGCCGGAAGGACCCGTCTGGAAGCCTCCGGCCTCATGTCTCCGTATCAGATCGCATCCCTCGACGACTACCGCTCGCGCCACGGCGACATACTCTCCATCCGCGAACTCGCCTCCGTCGACGGCTTCGGCCAGGAAACGGCAGAGGCAATGTCAATGTTCATCTCCCTGGAGTCACATGCGCTGCCCGGCAAGTCTTCCGACTATCGTCCGCGCGCCCGCAATTATCTGTATGTCAATGAATCCAATAAGGCGTCAATGCCATTCGACGGTACCGGAGCGGATGCGGACTGGAGCTGGACCGGAAAATACAGGGTCAATGCCGAAGGACGTTACGATACGGGAATTGCCCTACGGAAAGCGTATGGTGCCGGTTCTGCATGGCCGTCTGCAGGCTCCGGTTATGTGGCATATTATGGGAGGCGGCATATAGCTGATATTTATGCTGGTGATTACGCGTTGAGATTCGGGCAGGGACTTGCATTGTGGACAGGCTTTTCCATGAGCGGAGTCAATGCATTGTCCTCGTTCTGGAAACGTCCGTCAGGAATATCGCCTACGTATTCATTGTCAGGAACTTCCAGCGAGCGCGGACTGGCGGCAGGATTGGAATTGGGGCATGTCTCCGTATCGGTTTTCGCTGCTTTTCCCGGCTTGCGGGGCTGGATGGAATCCGGACGGAAACTGGTCTCCGATACATTCCAAGGCGTGAATGTGGCGTGGTATTCCAGACATGGCCAAGTCTCGGCGACCTTCTATGGGGAATTGGGTAAGACTGAAGACCATATCAAGGCAGGCGAAGTGGTCCAGGTCGGGAAAAACTGGTGCGTGACCTCATCCAAAATCTCCGCTGATGCCCGTTTCTGTATAAAGGGCGTAGAGCTGTTCGGGGAGGCAGCACTGGATATCTGTTCATTGGAACCGGCTGCGACGGCAGGGTTCATGATGCCGGCTGGAGATAATTGGAAAACAGCATTGTCCTTCCGGTATATCCCTGATGGTTACGCACTTGGAAGGTGCGCGCCTGTCCGCGCATGGCCGGGGAACAAGGGTGAGACAGGCATTGCCGCAGGCGTATCATATAGGGACAAACAGTTGACGGCGGATTTCGCGATGCAGCCGGAACATGACAAGAAACAGGTCAAAGTGCTGGTTACGGCACCGTTCAAGATTTCCGGTTCTGTCAATGTCATATTGCGGTTGCAGGAAAGATGGCGGAATTACGGCATTGCGAACCGGGCTGATTTCCGGTCGGACGTCAAGTGGAACTACGGTTCGTGGCAGACGGTCTGGCGTGCTGAAGTCCTGACTTCCAAGCGAGTAGCGGTGCTAGGCTACGTGGAGGAAGGTTATGAAGGACGCATCGGTGCCGTATTCTTACGCGGGACAATGTTCATGGCGGACAGCTGGGATGACCGGATATATGTCTACGAGCGCGATGCGCCCGGGAGTTTCAATGTTCCGGCATATTATGGACGTGGATATGCGCTGTCGGCTGTCGCCAGGCTCAAGTTCCGTTTCGGCGGTCATTTGTCTGACAATGCTGAAAAACGCAGCAGGATATCAGTGCTGAAAACTTATTTGCGAGCTGGATTTTCCGATACCCCGTGGCTTTCCCCAGGGCAGACGAAACTACGCCCCGCAAGAGCTGAATTGAAGATGCAATTGATGTATGACTTTTGAACGCAAGGTCATTGAATCTCCTTGAGGAAACGGTGCTGGTTTTCCGGCAGGATTTCCATGTACATTGCCAGCGTGCCCTTGGGAATGAAGATTTTCTTCAGTTTGCGGCAACCCATGAACGGATTCTCTCCTATGGCTACAAGTCCTTGAGGCAGAGTGATTTCTTTCAATGATTCGCAGAATCCGAAAGCTTCGGCGCCGATGAAATTGAGCCCTTTGTTCAGTCGCACTTTCTCCAGGGAGAAACACTCGAAGAATGCACGATCGCCGATGGACAGAAGTTTTGCGGGCATTCCGATCTGCTTCAGCTCCCAGCAGCAGTAGAAAGCATTGTCACGGATTGTCAGAAGTGATGTCGGCAGGTTGATGCTGCGTATCCATCCGCATTCCTTGAAAGCGCTGTCGCCGATATGCTCGACGGAGGACGGAACATGTATCTTGTCCAGGAACGAGACCCTGTTTTCTTCCGGGATCTCGCTTCCGAGCGGGCAATCTTCCGCCATGTAGTCCTGAAAAGAGAAGACATTGTCGCATATAATGCGTGTGCCCTCCCTGACGGTCACTTCATCCGGAAAATTTTCTGCATCGAGAAGCTTTTCGCCGTCGGCGCTGTAACTGCAATTGTTGTCGCTGTCCCAATCGTCGGACCGCAAGTCCTCCTGTGTGGGATAAGTATTGACGCTCAATGCCTTGCGCAGCGGCTCCGGAAATATGTCCAATTCTTTTTCTGCCATGTCGGAAATTTTTTGTGGAGCACAAATATAGGCGATTTGGAGGAAACAGGTGATATGAATAATATTTTTGTTTGTAAATTCGCATTGTAATGTCGGAAAAAAGGAAATACGTGTCAGTGATTCTTCCACTCAAACTGGAGTGGGAGCCGTGCTACTATTTACCAGCCGGCATTGGTGCAGATGTGGTAGTCGGAACCAGGGTCATGGTGCGGTTCGCGGGAAAATCTTATGTCGGTGCCGTCAGCGCGACGGGGATTGTTCCTGAAGTGGAGGAGCGGAAAATCATGCCGATACTCTCCGTGGTGGAAGGCTTGCCTCCTGTCAGTCGCGGGGAACTGGAATTGTGGCGTTTTGTCGCGGAATATTACTTGTGTACCATCGGCGAGGTCTACAAAGCTGCATATCCGTCATTGAAAATAGGTATGGAGATGTCGCGCGCCCGTCAGGAAGAACGGCGGAAGGCTCTAATTGATAAGAAGATAGCAGCGTTGCGGTCTAAAAAGGAACGGATTCTTGCAAGTGTGCGGCGCTATGCGGATTTGGCGGACAAGGCGAAGCGTGAAGACACCAGGACGAAATACCTGGATTCCAGGCAGCGTTTCCTTTCCCAGTCGGAAGAGTTGGAACGCGAGATTGCGGGATTGGAAAATTCCAGGGCTGCGCATGATACTCCTTTGTTAGGATCCGGGCTTCCGGACAATGCCGGTTTCGCATTGAGCGGACCGCAGAAGGAAGCATTGGAAAAAATCAAGGAATCGTTTGCTGCCGGCAAGCCGGTCCTGTTGCATGGCGTGACGGGCTCCGGAAAGACGGAAATATATGAGACACTGGCACTTGAGACATTGAAACAGGGGCGCAATGTCCTTTATATGGTACCGGAAATCGCGGTAAGCAGGCAGTTGGAAGAGCGGCTCCGCAAGGTGTTCGGCCGGCTTTTGTATGCGTTTCATTCGAAGGAAACGGCTGCCCGACGTCAGGAGATTGCATCGGAAATCAGGTCGGGGAACTACATTGTACTTGGGACGCGTTCCGCATTGTTCCTGCCTCATCATGACCTTGGGCTGATTGTCGTGGATGAGGAACATGACACTTCATATAAGCAGGATGCGCCCGCGCCGCGTTACAATGGTCGTGATACGGCTCTGATGTTGGCGCGGATCATGGGCGCTGAAGTGCTTCTCGGGACGGCGACACCATCGCTGGAGTCATTGTATAATTGTCGTTCCGGACGCATGGACAAGGTCGACCTGAACTGTCGCTATTTCGGTTCGGCTGATGCTGACGTGGAGATAGTCGATACTCGGGCGGAGCGCCGCAAGCACGGTATGTCCGGCAACTTTTCGTTCAAGCTGATTGCCCATATCAATGATGCGCTCGCGCAGGGAGGCCAGGTGCTGATCCTGAGGGGAAGACGCGCGTATTCTCCTGCTGTCCAATGTTCTGCATGCGGGGATATACCGCGATGTCCGCATTGCAATGTGCCGCTGAGCTGGCATCGTCAGGAGGGCATTCTCCTATGTCATTATTGCGGCTGGAGGGAACCGTATACCGGAAAATGCCGGAAATGCGGCGGGGATTTGGAACCGCTTGGAAGTGGAACGCAGCGCATTGAAGAGGAAGCTTCGGCATTGTTCCCGGATGCCAGGGTGGCAAGGCTTGACGGTGATACGGCGATGGAGGCGGGAAGAGAGGCGGAGATCATACGGGATTTTGCGAAGAAAAACATTGACATTCTTATCGGGACGCAGATTCTGGCGAAGGGATTCGACTTCGACGGGCTTTCGTTAGTCGCTGTGATTCAGGCAGATTCGTTGCTCGGGCAGCAGGATTTCCGGGCGGATGAGCGCGCGGTACAGCTGCTGGAACAGTTCCGTGGAAGGAGCGGCAGAAGGGGCGACAAGGGACTTCTCGTCATTCAGACTTCGCAGCCTGACCATCCTGTTTACAATGTTTTCAAGTCTTCGGATGAGGCTCCGGATACGAAAGTCGGTCTGGTGGATTCCATGATGGGGGAGAGGTACTCATTCGGCTATCCGCCGTTCTCCAGAATTGTCAATGTGATTCTCAAGGATGCTTCCGAGGCGCGTGTCGAGGAGATGTCCAGGGAACTTGCTTTGGCGATCCGGTCGGCCTTCGGTATAAGTGTGGCAGGATTTGTGCAGAATGCCACGATGCCTGTGTCGGTTCTGGGACCATATCCCCCGACAGTGGACAGGCAGGCGGGGCTCTATATCCGGATTGTCCGAGTTAGTCTCCGGAAAGATAAGGCATTGTCGGCCAACAAGAAAAAACTCGCGGAGGTCGTGCGCCGGTTTGATTCGGAAAATGCCGCGAACGGACGTATTGCGCTGGACGTGGATCCGGCATGACAGGCAAAATGAAAAGTTATCAACAACTTTACGTTGGTATGAATTATTTTGCTAATTTTGTGGATTGTGTAAGCATTAAAAAATAAGTCAGTATTAGTTTAATAATATAAACAGCATCTGAATGGGTAAAATCATTGCGATAGCGAATCAGAAGGGCGGTGGAGGGAA
>FR882161.1:8172-10154 GCA_000434935.1 Bacteroides sp. CAG:709
TAGGGAAGACTACGACTGCCATCAACCTTGCTGCTTCTCTTGCCGTTCTCGAAAAGAAAGTTTTGGTAATCGATGCGGATCCGCAGGCGAATACGACATCAGGACTGAATTTCTCTCCGGAAGATGACAGGAAGCGTACTTTGTATGAGGTGTTTATCGGCGAGATAGGAATACGTGATGCACTCATCCAGACGGAAATAGCTAATCTTCAGATGGTTCCGTCCCACATCAACCTCGTGGGAGCGGAAATCGAGATGCTTGAGGTGGATGACCGCGAGTCCATTATGAAGAAAGCCATCGACACCGTGCGTGACGATTATGACTACATAATCATCGACTGCTCACCGTCGCTCGGCCTCATAACGGTCAATTCCCTTACGGCTGCCGATTCCGTGATGATTCCTGTGCAGCCTGAGTTTTTCGCTTTGGAGGGTCTCGGAAAACTGCTCCAGACGATCCGCCTCGTGCAGAACGGCGTGAATCCGGCATTGACCATAGAAGGTTTCGTGGTGACGATGTTCGATGGCCGCACGAAGGTGCATACCCAGGTGCTGAACCAGTTGAAGGAGCATTTCAAGGATATGGTGTTCAATACGATAATCCAGAGGAATATCCGTTTGAGCGAGGCTCCGTCCCATGGCAAGCCGATTATCCTTTACGATGTCATGAGCAACGGTACCTCCAATTACCTCAATCTCGCCAAAGAGGTCCTGGAGAAAAATGGAAAGTAATTGAATAGCATTATGAGCAAACCGCAGAGAGGATTAGGAAAAGGGCTCAGCGCTCTTTTGGGAGAAACCGGCAATCTGGACCAGCTTCGCAGTCCGGTAGGATATGTGAACAAGGATGTTGTGGGGACAAAGGACCCGCAAGACACTGCTGATGTCCTCAGGATTCCGGTCGATATGATTGAGCCGAATCCTTTTCAGCCGCGAATGTCATTCGATCAGGATGCGTTGCAGGAACTTGCCGTATCCATCAAGACGTTCGGATTGATCCAGCCGATCACCGTCAGGAAAAAATCGGCGGACAGATACCAGATTATCAGCGGTGAACGCCGTTTCAAGGCTTGCCGCATCGCCGGAATGGACATGGTTCCGGCATATATCCGTGATGCCAATGACCAGGGAATGCTGGAAATGGCCATCGTGGAAAACATCCAGAGAGAGAATTTGGACCCGATCGAGGTCGCAATGAGCTATCAGCGGTTGATAGAGGAATGCAACCTTACGCAGGAGCAGATGGCTGACCGCGTGGGAAAGAAGAGGGCATCCGTGACCAATTACCTCAGGTTGCTGCGCCTTCCTGCCAAGATACAGCACGACCTTAAAGTGGGATTGCTCAGTGTCGGACATGCGAAAGTTCTCCTCGGCGTTGAGGACCAGGCTCTTCAGGAGCAGCTTTGTGACGTGGTGATCAAGAACGGTCTCTCTGTCCGCCAGCTGGAAGACAAGATTCACGAACTTCTGAAGGAAGACAAACCGGAGCAGAAGCGCAAGGAAGCGTCACTTCCGGATGAATATTGCCGTGTATTGGAGCATATCGGAAAATTCTTCGACAAGAGCATCAGCCTCAAGAGATCTGAATCGGGCAAGGGTACAATGACCATCCATTTCGATTCCGACGAGGAAATCCATCGTTTCCTGAAGGCACTGGATGACTCAAATATCTGATTTTGCGGATGGCTAGACGTTACTTTCAGATATTGACAGCTTTGTCTGTGTGCCTTTTCATGTTCTCCCTCAATGCCAGGGGGCAGTTCCGTGACGAGGCATTCACCCAGAACTATAATGAGCCGGGAGATACGACAGCCAGGGACTCGACGGATGCTGCATTTACCTTCAAGGAATATTTCGGAGGAATCAAGCATAAGCGGGAGAGCCGTATAGGTGTGATGTTTGCCGGATCCACTGTATTCATCGGTGGACAGCAGATGTACAACAAGCAGTATTGGAAATTGCCTATCATTTATGGCGGCATGG
>FR882161.1:10184-12971 GCA_000434935.1 Bacteroides sp. CAG:709
GGCGACTGCCGGTGCCGGCATCTATTTCAGGCACAAGTACAATGTCGAAGGCGGTGCCAACTATAAGAATATCAGTACAATGTGCTTTGTCGGCACGGGTCTGATATATTGGGGCGCGCTGCTGGACGGTGTGTGCAATTATGATAGAGGCAAATTTCCGAATCCGGGCAAAGCGACATTGTATTCGGCGTTGCTTCCGGGACTCGGACAGGCATATAACGGTGAGTATTGGAAGATACCGATTTACTACACCGGCCTCATGGGCTCGGCGCACTTCTTGGTGACGAACAATACGAATTACCGTAGATATAAACGCATTCATAATCAGGCAACTGCAGAAAATTCCACCTATGACGGACCTGTTTCCGCATCGACGGCGAAATATTACCGCGATGTGTTCAGGCGTTACAGGGACTATTCGGTGGTGGCGCTGTTCGGATTCTATCTGTTGCAGATAATTGATGCCAATGTCTTTTCATACATGCAAGATTTCGAATTGAGCGATGATTTGACAATGAGCGTGTCTCCGACGGTCATAGCTCCGGACAATGCCTATGCGATCAATTCCGGTTCACATAGTTCGCGTCCGGCAATGTCTTCATTCGGGGCAGAGGGCGTGGGATTACGTGTAGGTTTCCGCTTCTGAATGCGTCTAATTGAACTCAAGTTTCGCAAGTGCGAAACACCGCTTATAGAGCCCACTAGGGCGATGGTAAGTCCCTTCCCCGAGGGGAGGGATTTTGGGTGAGGGTAACGTGCACATATAAAAGTGCGTTGGGCAAACAGCCTTCGGACGAGTGACAACCCCTCAAATTCGCACTACTGCTCAGCAAGTTTGACAACTTGCGAAACTTGAGTAATTGAATATCAGAAAGATGAAATTATATAGAATCATGGCTGCCGCAGCTGTTTCTGCGGCATTATTTATGGGGCCTGCCTCGGTCAATGCAGATGCCCAGTTGTTCAGTAAAGGAGAGAAGAACAAACAAACCAAGAAGGAACTCGTCCGCGAAAACAAGCAGATGAGGGCAATGCTGGATTCGCTTATGCGTGAGCTTGAAGCCCTTCGCGACACCGCGTATGAAGTGGACGACTATGTGGAGGCGGAGAAAAGCATATCCCTGCTTGACGGCGTAGCTCCTGAGACTTATTCGCAGGAAGTGACTGACAGTCTGTTGAATATCTGGTATCTGCATCGTCAGGCGCGGAACAGTGTCGAGGGGGATTACAATATGGATTCGGTAAGTTTCACTTCGAATGTTCCGGACAAGGTGTTCCTCGAACGTCTCGCGAAGATGAATTCATTCATTACCCTTCCATATAATGAGACGGTGCGTAACTACATGATTCTTTATGCGGAGAAGATGCCGACCAAGATGGGGAAGATGCTCGCATTGTCGAATTACTATTTCCCGATTTTCGAGCAGACATTGGACAAGTACGACATGCCCGATGAATTGAAATACATGGCGGTAATCGAGTCGGCGCTTAATCCGGTGGCGGTTTCCCGTGCCGGCGCTAAGGGCATGTGGCAGTTCATGTACACGACTGCGAAAAACTATGGCCTGGAGATCAATTCTTTCGTGGATGAGCGCTTGGATCCGTTCAAGGCGGCAGATGCAGCCGCGCGTTACATGAATGACGCTTACCGTATTTTCGGTGACTGGAACCTGGCGATTTCGTCTTACAACTGCGGTGCGGGCAATGTGAACAAGGCTATCCGCCGTTGTGGTGGCAGCAAGGATTTCTGGTCTGTCTATGAATTCCTTCCGCGCGAGACCAGGGGTTATGTTCCTGCTTTCGTAGGGGCAATGTATGCCTTTACCTATTATAAGGAGCATGGCATTGTTCCGGAGCAGATTCAGATGCCTGCCCATCTGGATACTTTCCAGATTCACCGGATGCTTCATTTCCAGCAGATCCAGGATCTCACCGGCATTTCCGTCGAAGAATTGCGCAACCTGAATCCTCAGTATACCCACGATATTATTCCGGGCAATGAGCGTGAATATATTCTCAGGCTTCCGTTCAAGTATTCCGGCAGGTTCATCGAGGTGGAGGATTCTGTCTATGCTCATCGTGCCAAGGAGTTGTTCAATCCTGCCACGCTTCAGCATATAGCGTCGTCAGGTGACGGCAACCGCATCACATATAGGGTAAAGAGTGGTGATTATCTGGGTCGCATCGCATCCCGCTACCATGTTTCCGTAGCGCAGCTGAAGAAGTGGAATCATCTGCGCAGCAATAACTTGCGTATCGGTCAGGTGCTGGTAATATATGGCAGGGGAGGCGGTCCTTCCAAATCATCTTCCACATCGGCGGCCAATGCTTCAGCACAGTCGTCTGCCGCGAAGTCTTCCGCATCGTCATCTGCCGCCAAATCTTCATCCGCACAGGCTCCGGCGAAAGCCAAAGCCGGGAAGTCCGGATACGAAACCTACGTGGTCAAGAAGGGTGACACGCTCTACAGCATCGCCAAACTGTACCCCGGTGTCAGCGCAAATGACATCATGTCTTTCAATGGAATTTCATCCAGCATCAAACCTGGTATGAAAATCAAAATTCCCAAGAAGTAGCAATCAGTTTGAAAATCAATGATTTCGTGCTCTCAGTGAACCAGGTGCTTGAAAAAATATTTAAAAAAGTGTTAAAAAAATTTGCACTCTAAAGAAAAATACTTACCTTTGTAATCCCAAACGAAAGGAATGGTGCCATAGCTCAGTTGGTAGAGCAAAGGACTGAAAATCCTTGTGTCCCTAGTTCGATTCTCGGTGGCACCACGAAGAA
>FR882162.1 GCA_000434935.1 Bacteroides sp. CAG:709
TGCCATGGCTGCTGCCAATATGGGTGTAAAGGTTCTTTTGATTACTTCCGACTTTACCGGATTAGCCAAAATGTCTTGCAATCCTTCTATCGGTGGTATTGCTAAAGGACAGATAGTCAGGGAAATAGATGCGTTGGGCGGTTACACTGGTATTGTTACTGATGCCTCTACTTTACAGTTCAGGATGCTGAACAGGTCCAAAGGTCCGGCCATGTGGAGTCCCCGTGCCCAATGTGATAAAATCAAATTTTCCCTATACTGGCGCCAAATCCTCGAAAGTAATTGTAACTTAACACTTTACATCGATGAAGCGACTTCTTTTCTCTTTGAGAATCGAAAAATTTCAGGCGTTTGTACATCTACCGGTGCAATTTTTAAATCTCAGGCGGTTGTTTTGACTGCCGGGACCTTCCTCAATGGAAAAATTTTCATTGGCAAGACTGAATTTCCAGGAGGACGAATCGGTGAGTCTCCCTCTCTTGGTTTGACGGAACAACTTGCCTCTATAGGAATTTCCACTTCAAGGATGAAAACGGGCACGCCGCCGAGAATTGACATAAGATCCATTAATCTGAACGAAGCCGTCATTCAGTATGGTGATGCTGCTCCGGACAAGTTTTCCTATCTGCCATATTTGTCGGCAATCCAAAATGGCAATCCGCAGATGCCTTGTTATATTTACCATACCAATACGAAGGTTCATGACATTCTTCGTTCAGGGTTCGATGAGTCTCCTTTGTTTACTGGACTTATTCATGGCAAGGGACCAAGGTATTGTCCAAGCATTGAGGACAAGTTGAGAACTTTTGCCGATAAGGATTCGCATCAATTGTTTTTGGAACCTGAAGGCAGATCTACTTCTGAATATTATCTTCAAGGTTTTTCATCCTCTCTTCCGCTACATGTTCAGCTTGATGCCTTGCATGCAATCAAAGGATTCGAAGGCGCAGAAATTTTCAGACCTGCATACGCAGTCGAGTATGACTACTTCGATCCTGTTCAGTTGAAATCAACCCTCGAACTTAAATCTGTTCCGGGACTTTTCTTCGCTGGGCAGATCAATGGAACTACCGGTTATGAAGAAGCTGCCGCCCAAGGTCTTATGGCAGGTATCAATGCTGCCCTTCTTGTCCAGGATAAAGAGCCTTTTGTTTTGGGTAGGGAAGAGGCTTACATTGGAGTTCTCATAGATGATTTGATTACGAAAGGTGTGGATGAACCTTATCGTATGTTCACCTCTCGTGCAGAGTATAGGATTCTTCTTCGTCAGGACAATGCCGATTTCAGGTTGACATCCCGTTCTCATGCTATCGGCCTCGCCGATGAATTCCGATATTCTTATACCCAGAAGAAGTATGACCGTGTCAATGAATTTGTCAATTTTTCTGATACTGTCAATATTACTCCGACTTACGCTAATGAGTATCTAGTTTCGATAGGGGAGGCTCAACTTAAAGAGTCCAAGAGAGTCGCTGATGTTGTTACCAGACCTGATGTTAAACTTTCTGAAATTGTAAAGATTGTTCCACGTGGAACAAAACTGGTTAAGTCCCTGAAAGAAGATTATTCTATCATTCCTGACTATAATCCGTCTGACATCTGCGTTGATAATGATAAGATCAATGATTCTATTTTAAATGCAATGTCAATCCTCAAGTTTAACCAATCTTTGCAATTTTCGCCAGTTTATTTCAATGATTATAGAAATATACTTTTCAATAGATATGTAGATTCTATTCTTGAATGTGCGGAAATTTTGGTGAAGTATAGGGGCTATATCGAAAGAGAAAAGCAGATTGCCGATAAGATTCACAGATTGGAAAATTTGACTATTCCTGAAGGATATGACTTCGATAAGGTTTCTGGTCTTTCTATTGAGTGCAGGCAGAAATTGCTGAAATATGCTCCTCGTACCATTGGTCAGGCTTCCAGAATTTCCGGTATTTCTCCTTCTGATGTATCGGTATTGCTTATGTACTTTGGTAGGTAGAATTTTTTAATCATTCTATAAAGCGAATCCGGATGTTCCATGTGGAACACCCGGATTTATTACTAAATAAACGTAGAGGAATATTAAAGTCTTTTTAGTGCCTCTCTGATGATGGTTTCGATGCTGGCGTCAGGATTGGATTTTAATATTTCAGGTATAATCTTATTGATATTAGCCTTCGTGAATCCGAGATTCATGAGCGCAACCGTGGCTTCATCGATATGCTGATTGGATGGGGAAGCGGCAGGTAAAGATGTATCAGAACCGGCGCCCTTTATGATTTTGTCTTTCAAATCCAGGATAAGGCGCTGAGCTGTCTTCAAGCCTATACCCTTTACGCTTTTTATCTTATGTACATCTTCTCCTATGATGGCATTTCTGATATCATCATCTGTCAATGAAGAAAGCATCATGCGGGCAGATGCCACACCTACGCCTGAAACGCTGATGAAAAGTTTGAAAAGTTCTCTCTCGTTCTTGGTCGCGAAACCATAGAACTGTTCATCATCTTCCCTGATATAGTGGTAGACATAAATCTTAGCCTCTTTGCAATCTTTAAGCACATCGTATGTCTGTAAAGAAATCATGATGCTATACCCGATACCGCAACACTCCAGAATGACTTCAGTAGGGGATATTTCGGCAATGCAGCCCTTAATATAATCGTACATAACAATACTTTTAATGAATTATTGCAAAAATAAGCTATTTGAATTTCATTTGAAATCAAAATAGGGTAAATTTGCAGTTTGTATATAAGGAATATAATATGGCTTCAGTAAAAGAAATAAGAGAATTGTTCCCGATTCTGTCCACTAAACTTTATGGTAAGGATCTGGTTTATTTCGACAATGCAGCTACGGCCCAGAGACCGCAGCAAGTCATAGATATTTGCAGAAGTCTGGCTTCAGAAACCAATGCCAATATTCATCGTGGCATTCATAAATTGGCTGAAGATGCGACCGAAGCATTCGAAACCACCAGGGATATAGTGAAGAATTATATCAATGCGGAGAGCAGGGAAGAAATCATATTTACTTCGGGAACCACTGCTTCCATCAATCTGGTCGCTTTCAGTTTCGGCGAAGCATTCGTGCATGATGGAGACGAAATCATTGTCTCGGAAGCGGAGCATCACTCGGATATCGTTCCTTGGCAGATGTTGTGCCAGCGGAAGAAAGCCGTTTTGAAGGTCCTTAAAGTGGACGATTCCGGGCATCTGGAAGTTGACTCTCTTGAAGAACTTATTTCAGAACGGACGAAACTTGTCGCTGTAACGCAGATTTCCAATGTTCTCGGATTGATAAATCCAATCGGGAAAATCATCAATATCGCTCATTCGAAAGAGATTCCAGTTTTGATAGATGGAGCGCAGGGCGTCGTACATCGCGGCATCGATGTGCAGAAGACAGACTGTGATTTCTATGCATTTTCCGGACATAAAATATATGGTGCCACTGGAACGGGTGTCCTTTACGGAAAGAAAAAATGGCTGGATCAGATGCCTCCGTATATGGGCGGAGGAGAAATGATTGCCACCGTGAAATTCTCCGGAACGACGTATTCTCCGCTGCCTGAGAAATTCGAAGCAGGTACGCAGAATTTCAATGCTGTCCCTTCATTGAAAGCAGCATTTGAAGTGGCGAAACTAATGGAAGACGCGGAAATCGTAAGATATGGCGAAAGTGTAAAGGAATATATCTACGATGCGTTGACAAGTGACGGCAGAATCCGTCTTTACGGAATGCCGAAAACATTGTCGGAAAAGATTCCGCTCTTCTCCATTTCCGTTGAAGGTGCTCACCATGGGGATTTGGCGATGATTCTGGACAAGATGGGAATCGCCGTCCGTTCGGGACAAATGTGTGCTGAACCGCTGATGGACAGATTCGGCGTCACCGGAATGTTGAGATTGTCACTTGCTCCTTACAATACCATGGAAGAAGCTGAGTATTTCATCAAGTCGCTGGACAAGGCGATAAAGATGCTTGGTTAGAAAAAGTGTTTAGTTTTATGGAAAAGACGTTAAAAGAAGCCGAAGAGGATGTAATCGATTCATTCTCAATGTATGACGAATGGCTGGACAAGTATGAATACCTGATCGACCTGGGCAAGAATCTGGAAGCGTATCCGGAATCTTCCAAGACTGATGATAAACTTATAAAAGGATGTCAATCAAGGGTTTGGCTGGATTATACCATTAAAGATGGAAAGCTGTATTTCATAGCTGACAGCGATGCCATCATTACCAAGGGCATAATATCATTGCTTATCAGCGTTTATTCGGGAAGAACTCCTGCGGAGATTGCTTCTTCTGATTTCAGTTTCATTGAGAAAATAGGCCTGAAAGAGAACCTTTCACCGACCAGGGCCAATGGTCTGGCATCCATGATTGCAAGAATCAAGACGGTAGCGGCAGAAAATATCAAATAGACTATGGCAGAAAAGAAAAATATTGATTCAGAAGTACTTACGGCGGAGGATGCGAAAGCATTGGCACCGCTGTATTCTGATGTCATCAAGGCATTGAAACAAGTGTATGACCCGGAGATTCCGGTAAATATTTATGACCTCGGATTGATATATGAAATTGTCATCAACAAGGAGCATGATGTATATCTGAAGATGACGTTCACCGCTCCGAACTGCCCTATGGCTGACGAGGTCATGAACGAGGCGAAAGTGTCCGTGGAAGATGTTCCCGGCATCAAGTCCTGCAACATTGAACTGGTATTTGAACCTGCGTGGGACAAGAGCATGCTTTCGGAAGAAGCTCGCATTGAACTCGGATTGGACGGAGACTAGAATCATGTCGGGGGCAGTCGATGTATATCTGGGACTTGGCAGTAACCAAGGAAATCGGCGGGAAAACATTGATTCAGCATTGTCAATGCTGAATTCCAATGAGAAAATCCACGTCGATAAAGTGTCGGATATCATTGAAACTGAACCTTGGGGCTTCGCTGCGGAGCAGAATTTCCTGAATTGCGTAGCGCGGGTGCAGGTCGAGAAAACATTGACCCCGGAGGAAATGCTGGACGTGTGCAAAGACATTGAAAGAAATCTCGGGCGGGAGGAAAACATTGAATTCGGGCCTGACGGGAAGCGGGTTTATCACTCGCGGCCGATAGACATCGACATACTTTTGTTCGGGAACGAGCGGGTCCACAGCGGGCGTCTGGATATTCCGCATTCTCTGATGGGAGAGCGTGATTTCGTGATGATTCCGCTGAGGCAGGTGGAAACAGATGAGCTGCGCGTGGCATTTCCGGAATTGGCCCTTTGAAAACAGACTTCGAATTATTACATTTGCAGATTGCTGAATTTTAAGAATTTAATATAACTGTTTATGACACAGGATGAACTTTTCAAGGTCCTGGTTGCGCATTGCAAGGAATACGGATTCATTTTTCCTTCAAGCGAAATCTATGATGGACTTGCAGCCGTTTATGATTACGGCCAGATGGGTGTTGAATTGAAGAACAACATCAAGAGATATTGGTGGGAGTCTATGACCCGTCTCCATGAGAATGTAGTGGGTATCGATTCTTGCATTTTCATGCACCCTAAGACATGGGTGGCTTCAGGACATGTGGCTGCTTTCAATGACCCTCTTATAGATAATAAGGATTCCAAGAAGAGATATCGTGCCGATAATCTTATCGAGGATTATCTCGGAAAAATCGAGGAGAAAATCGAGAAAGAGGTGGCTAAGGGACGCAAGAAATTCGGTGACAGCTTCGATGAGGCAAAATTCCGTGAGACGAACCCTAACATCCTCCGTGAGAAGGCCAAGTATGAGGCTGTTCACAACAGGTATGTGGCTGCTGAACAAGCAAATGACCTTAAAGAATACAAGCAGATTATTCTGGATTGCGGTATCGTAGACCCTATTTCAGGAACTGCCAACTGGACTGATGTGCGTCAGTTCAACCTTATGTTCAGTACCCAGATAAGCAATACTGGTGACGCTGATGACAAGATTTATCTCCGTCCGGAGACCGCCCAGGGTATTTTCGTGGAGTATCTCAATGTCCAGAAAACCGGCCGTATGAAGATTCCTTTCGGTATCGCGCAGATCGGAAAGGCTTTCAGAAATGAGATTGTAGCCCGTCAGTTCATCTTCCGTATGAGGGAGTTCGAGCAGATGGAGATGGAGTTCTTCTGCAGGCCTGGAACTGAGATGGAGTTCTTCAAATACTGGAAGGAAACCCGTATGAAATGGCATGTGAACCTCGGAATGGGCGCAGAGAACTATCGTTTCCATGATCACGAGAAACTTGCTCATTATGCCAATGCAGCCACCGATATCGAGTTCAATTTCCCGTTCGGTTTCAAGGAGTTGGAGGGAATCCACTCAAGAACTGATTTCGACCTCGGAAATCATGCCAAGCTTTCAGGCAAGAAAATCCAGTATTTCGACCCTGAGACAGGCGAGAGCTATGTACCATATTGCGTAGAGACATCCATCGGAGTGGACCGTATGTTCCTCGCTGTGCTTTCACACTCATATAAGGTAGAGGAACTCGAAAACGGGGAATCCCGCGTGGTTCTCAGCATTCCTGCACCGCTGGCTCCTGTAAAGGTGGCCATTCTTCCTCTTCTGAAGAAAGACGGTCTTCCGGAACTCGCACAGGAGGTCGTAAACGAAATCAGATACGATTTCAACTATCAGTATGACGAAAAAGACAGTATCGGTAAGAGATATCGTCGTCAGGACGCCATCGGAACGCCGTTCTGCGTGACCGTAGACCATGATTCACTGAAAGACCATTGTGTTACCGTCCGCGACCGTGATACCATGGAACAGGTCCGCGTGCCTATTTCAGAACTTCGTGCAATGATCGACAAGAAGGTCAACATGTCCAATCTCCTCAGAGGTATCGAGGGATAAGGTACTGACAATATAATAAGGCAGCGTTTTCGGAAAGTCGCCGGAAATGCTGCTTTTTCATGCTTACTAAAACAAAAAAATAGTCAATCATAATCGTTTTTCCGTCAATTTTTCCGATTGATTGCCTGTGAAACCGAAAAGTGATAACTTTAAATCAGAAAAAAACGCTGTTATCATATCACATAACTGTACACAATGAAAAAGAAACTGATTACACTATTGTCATTAGTTGCTGTCTGCAGCATCTCTTTTGCACAGCAGTGGGCTCCGGCCGGTGAGAATATCCGGACCAGGTGGGCCGCTGAAGTAAACCCGGAAAATTGCCATGCGGAATATCCTAGACCGCAGATGGTACGCCCGGACTGGAAAAACCTCAATGGACTATGGGACTACGCCATCACGCCTAAAGACGTGGAATCTATGCCGAAAACTGCCGACGGGCAGATTTTGGTGCCGTTCTGCGTGGAATCATCACTCTCAGGAGTAGGAAAACGCGTGAGTGGAGACCAACTGCTTTGGTATAGGACATCTCTTGTAAAACCGGCGAAATGGGACGGACGTAAGACCCTCCTTCATTTCGACGCCGTAGACTGGTCAGCAGAGATTTATATCAATGGGAAACAAATAGCCTCCCACACTGGCGGATTCACTGCATTTTCAGTGGATGTTACTGAATATCTGAGTGATACGCCTGCGGAACTGGTAGTGAAAGTCTGGGATCCTACCGACGACCCGGCATATTCGATTCCGCGCGGAAAGCAGGTTTCCGACCCTAACGGCATCTGGTATACCCCTGTTACAGGCATCTGGCAGAGCGTCTGGATGGAGGCTGTCAATGCAAGTGCACATATCACGGACTATAATGTGACCACGGACATTGCCACAGGCGAAATCTCCGTTACAGCTTCCTGTGAAGGCGCAGTCGACGGCGACAAGATTCGCGTGGACGTGCTTCGCCCGAAAGTAGGTTACAATACCGAAAAACCTGGCTGGAGCATATTCCGCAAGGGCCGCGCTACCGTTGCTGCAGGCGAAACCGCTACCGTGAAGGTTCGCCGTCCTAAACTCTGGAGCCCGGAAAAACCATATCTCTACGGCCTTAAAATAACATTGATCCGCGACGGAAAAGTCATCGACAAGGTTCAGGGATATACGGCAATGCGCAAGATTTCCGAGATGAAGGACGGAAAAGGCATCAAGAGACTCGCATTGAACGACAATATCCTTTTCCAGTTCGGACCGCTGGATCAGGGCTGGTGGCCTGACGGACTTTATACTGCTCCTACAGCGGAAGCTCTCGTTTGGGACGTTGAAGCTACTAAGGAATTGGGCTTCAATATGATACGTAAACATATCAAGGTAGAACCGGCGCATTGGTATTATGCCTGCGACCGCCTCGGTATGATGGTTTGGCAGGATATGCCTTGCATCGGCTGTTACAATGAACGCAGCCAGTGGGGACAGGACGAAGACTGCTACGGCGCAGGAAGCGACTATTGGGCCCGCAATGAGGAAAATATGAAGAATTACTATAAGGAGTGGACCGAAATAATTTCTCAGCTTAAAAAGTATCAGTCCATCGTCGTATGGGTACCTTTCAATGAGGCCTGGGGACAGTTCGACACCAAGACCGTCGCCGACTTCACCAAGACAATGGACCCTACCCGTCTGGTCAATGCCGCTTCGGGCGGTAACTGGATAAAGGGCGCCGGCGAAATCCTCGACACCCATACATACCCTAATCCTTGTATGCGCATCCTTGACAGCGCCATGGTCAATGTCCTCGGCGAATATGGCGGCATCGGACGCCCTGTAGAGGGCCACACATGGGATATCGGCCGCAAATGGGGATATATCCAGTATGACACGGAGAAAAAGGTTACCGACACATATTGCATGTACGCACGCGACCTCATCGACATAAAACAGAATGACTGGTGTGCAGCCGCAGTCTATACACAGACGACCGATGTGGAAGGCGAAGTGAACGGATTCTACACGTACGACCGTGAGGTTCTTAAAGTAGACGCAAAACGCGTCCGCGAGGCCAATGAAGCTGTCATCAATGCTCCGTTGGAGGCTACTGTTCCTATTGTACGCCCGTCCGCATTCCATTATAAGGATCCTTCTGCCGGAGTACGTAACCAGTTGAACCTGTATGCATTGCGCAATGGTGACCTTACCATGCAGGTGACCGATTTCGGTGCCCGTGTAATCAGCCTTTTCGCTCCGGACAGAAACGGAAACATTGACGATATCATAGTCGGTTATGGAGAGGGTGAGAAATATGTGCACAATACCGGCGAGCGATTCCTCGGTGCGACTGTGGGACGTGTGGCGAACCGTATCGGAGGCGGTAGATTTACCCTTGACGGTGTCACTTACAATCTGCCTAAGAACAACAACGGACAGACATTGCACGGCGGCCTTCTCGGTATAGATATGGTGGTCTGGAAATTGAAAGAGCGTACGGATTCTTCCATAACTCTCTCATATACAGCGCATGACGGTCAGGACGGATTCCCTGGAAACCTCAGCATTGACCTTACATATACCCTCACCTCCGACAACGGCCTCGACATCGCTTACAAGGCTACGACCGACAAGGCCACGCCTGTCAACCTTTCAAACCACGCGTTCTATAACCTGCATGGCAGCAAGGGCGGCACAATCCTCGACCACGTGATTACCATCAATGCCGACAAGGTTACCCCTGTAGACAAGGTCCTGATTCCTACAGGCGAACATCTTGCCGTGGATGGAACGCCGTTCGATTTCCGCCAGCCTCATGCGATAGGCGAGAGAATCGGCGAAAATCACCCTCAGTTGGCGTTCTGCGGAGGATATGACCTTAACTGGGAACTCAATGTTCCGTCAGACGGCAATCTCCATAGTGTCTGCACCGTAAGTGACCCTACGACCGGCCGCAAGATGGAAATCCTTACTGACCAGCCTGGTCTTCAATTCTATAGCGGAAACTTCTTCGACGGCTCATATTGCGGCAAGGTGGAAGGTCAGCCTATCGGTTATCGTGAAGCCCTGGCTCTGGAGACCCAGAAGTGGCCTGATTCGATAAACCATCCTGGGTTCACAGACACCGTTCTACGTCCGGGAGAGGTCTACACCCAGCATACCATCTACAAGTTCTCCGCTGAATAGGGGAGTTCACGACAATACAAACATCCGTGTGCAGGCGCGAAACCTTGCACACGGATGTTGTTTTTATTCTTCGTCTTCAGGCCAGCCCTGTGCGTGGACCGGGAGCTCGGCACCTTCAGGCGTTACCAATACGGCTCCGACATCCGGTTTGGCCATGTGCCCGATTATGGAGAACGTCTGGAAGTCGTGACGGAAAGTCTCGTACGCAGACATTGGAATGACATACAGGAGTTTGAAATCGTCCCCTCCGTTCAATGCCGCCGATACCGGGTCGATGTTCAGTCTCTTTCCCGCTTCGAAAGAATTACCCTCGAACGGAATCTTGTCGGTGTAAATTTTGACGCCGAGCCCGCTGTCCCTCTGGAGTCTCTTCGCCACATCCGCAAGTCCTCGGTTCACGAGATAACCATAAGAAGGAATTATACCTGAATCGCCGAGTTGACTGACAATGTTCGCGTCAATCTCCGGCTTCAGGTAAGAAGCCACCAGCATCTTGTATCTTTCAATGTCCGGCTGACCGGTCAGCTCGCCGGCTTTCTCGAATTTCCGTTTTTCACGCTCCAGCAGACTCATGCCCAAAAATGACGCTCCGACATTGCCCGATATGCATATAAGGTCCTTGCTGCTCGCGGATTTTCGATTCTCAGCGGTTTCAGGAAAGGTTATTCCGCTGATAACTATACTGATAGTCAATCCGTTACGTGACGGAACGAGGTCCAAATCCGCTCTACTGATTTGGTGCTCTTCTGCTGCTGTGCAGATACCATCCCACAATTCGCTCACCTGCGGCAGGTCCAATTTCGCCGAAATGCCCAATCTCACGGAAATCGACTGCGGTCTGGCAAGTGAAGCGTAAAGTTCTCCGACAGTACCGATGACGCACTTGTATCCGAGATGTTTCAATGGGAAATAAGTCAGGTCGAAGTCAATGCCTTCAAGCCATATTCTTGACGCGGTCCTCACCACGCTGCCTTTCTCTCCGCAGAGATAGGAAGTCCCGTCAGCCTGCTTGAAATGTGACTCCTCGAACAGAAGCCTTATGGCCTCGATTTTCCCTATATCGCTGAAATTCTTGTTTTCCATGTCAAAATACTCCTTCAAAGGTGCAAAAGTAATATTTTATTTCTAAATTCGTGCCCTCGAAGGATATACATATCAATGTTCAATAACACAAAACACATGTCGATTACAAGTAAAATTTTAATTCTTGCTTCTGCCTTGGTCATGGCGATGCCGGTGGCTGCAAATGCGGGCACTCCTGATGAAATCACGGTCATCTCGTATAATATCAGAAATGGCGAGGCCAATGACGGGACGAATTCATGGCAATATCGCTATCCTACTTCTGCAATGATGATTATGGACCAGAAACCGGACATCTTCGGGGTTCAGGAAGCCTATGACTACCAGGTGGCATACCTTAAAGAATATTGCGAAGGATACAAATGCGTAGGCGTGGGCAGGGAAGACGGAAAGCATGACGGCGAGCACATGTCGATTTTCTACAATTCCAAGACCGTGAAACTCCTCAAATGGGGCACATACTGGCTCTCCGAAACCCCTGACAAGCCGTCACTCGGCTGGGATGCCGCATGTCGCAGGACTGCTACCTGGGCGCTCATGAAAGACAAGAAGAACGGCCGCAAGTTCTATTATGTGAACACGCATCTCGACCACGTGGGAATGCTGGCGCAGAAAAACGGACTAGCCCTCATCGTGGACCGTATCAAGGCCATGAACAAGGAAGGATATCCGATGATTCTCACGGGAGACTTTAACGTGGAACCGTCAAATCCTGTATTGTCCGACCTCGACAAGATGATGACAAGTGCCAGAGACGCGGCAGTCAAGACCGACAAAGGCGGAACTTACCACGGATGGGGCAAGGAAAGCGAAGTCATTGACCATATTTATTACTCGGGATTCAGCGCCTGCACGCTTTTCGAAATCGTCAAGAAGTCTTATCTCGACAGAAAATTCGTGTCAGACCACTATCCGGTGCGCGCAGTGCTGATTTTCTAGGAAGCGTTCTTTCTGGAAACCTTGAATCTTAATCCCAGGTCTCTCACATCGGCGATAAAGTCAGCCGTGACGGAGATCTGGAATTTTTTGGATATGAACTCCACGGCATACTTCGTCTCAGGGTCATCCACATAGATGGAAACAGGGATATTGCCCTTGCTGGACTTGAGCACATGCACCAGATTCTTCCTGAAATCAGGATTGAGAACCTGTGCGGGAATCTCTATCCCGAACTCTGAAATCATGCTGTCTGACAGATTTCCCAGAAGGCTTATCTTCTTGACCTTGAACTTGTAAGGGACATTGGTCATCTTGTCCTTGTCCTCCGGCTTGGTGAAATATGCCTCTCGGATTTCCCCCTCCACGAATACTGCGGTGTGGTCCTTCAGGTATTCCATGAAGGTCTCGTAATCCTTTCCGAAGAATGCCATCTCATAATTGCCGCTGAAATCCTCGATTACGGCCTTGGCGTACGGTTTCCCTGACTTGGAAGTCTTGGTCTCCACACTGTTGATGAAACCTGCCACGCAGACTTTCATCTGCTTCTTCCCGCGCTCGCACTCCGCCACCAGGTCATCCAGGTTCGCCAGTTTGCAATTCGTGAAAGCATTGAGCTCGAACTCATATCTCTTCAACGGATGGTCGGACAGATACATGCCCACCATTTCCTTCTCTTTCTGGAGAATTTCCAGGATATCAGGCTCCACCGTCATCATCGGCGGCTCCGGCTTCTCCACCTTCAGCTCCGCCGCATCACCGAACAATGACGCCGCATCATCCTCTTCATTCTGTTTCGTGACAGAGGCGTAATTCATAAGATCGTCAATGAATTGCAGCCCGCTCTTTCCACATGCGAAATACCTGCCTCGTTCAATGCCGAAAGAATCGAATGCACCGGCATTGACAAGCGACTCCATTGCCTTTCTGTTGACCGTTCCGGACATCCGCACGCAGAAATCGTAGATGTCGGTGAACGGGCCGTGCTCGGTACGCTCCTTGACGATGGCGTCGACGATATTGGCACCGAAGCCTTTCATTCCGCCCATTCCGAAGCGGATGTCGCCGTTCTTGTTCACGGTGAAGTTCGACTCGCTCTCATTCACATCCGGATTCAGAACTTTTATGCGATGCTTCTTGCAGTCTGCCATAATTGCCTGAATCTCAGTCATGTTGTTCTTGTTCATGCTGAGGTTGGCCGCCTGGAACTCCGACGGATAATGCGCCTTGAGCCAGCCAGTCTGGTAACTTACCCAGGCATAGCACGTAGCATGGGACTTGTTGAACGCGTAGGAAGCGAACTTCTCCCAGTCCTTCCAGATTTTCTTCAGGACCTCTTCAGGGTGCCCGTTCTTCTTTCCGCCCTCGATGAACTCTCCATACAGAGACTGAAGAATGTCAATCTTCTTCTTACCCATGGCTTTACGGAGCTTGTCCGCCTTACCTTTCGAGAAACCTGCCACCTTCTGGGAGATAAGCATCACCTGCTCCTGGTAGACGGTGACGCCGTAAGTTTCCTTCAGGAACTCCTCCATCGCAGGAAGGTCGTATGTGATAGGCTCCTCGCCACGTTTTCTGGCAACGAATGACGGAATGTAGTCCATAGGTCCCGGACGATAAAGCGCATTCATGGCGATAAGGTCCTCGAAACGCTCCGGATGCAGCTTCTGGAGCCACTCCATCATGCCCGGCGACTCGAACTGGAACACGCTCTTCGTATCACCGTTCGAATAAATCTCGTACGCCTTCGGGTCGTCGATAGGAATCTTCTCTATGTCAATGTCTATTCCGAACCTTTTCTTTACCTCCGCGAGACAAATCTTGATGATGGACAATGTCCTGAGCCCCAGGAAGTCCATCTTGAGCATACCCACATCCTCGATGAACGAGCCCTCATATTGGGAAACCCACACTTTCTGGTCCGTGGCCTTGTCTACGCCCAGGGTGATAGGAATATAATCCGTGAGGTTTCCACGGCCGATAATCATTGCGCAGGCATGGATACCTATCTGGCGGATGCAACCTTCAAGCTGGAGCGCGTATGTGAGCACTTCCTTGACCAGAGGAGAACCGTTTTCCAGCTCGTTTTTCAGTTCAGGAATATACTTTACGCAGTTTTTCAGCGTCGGTTTCTTGTCGACTTCCTTCTTGACGACCTTGAACCGCTTTCCGTCTTTTTCTATGACTTTTTCTCCGTCCTCCGGTTCCTCTCCCTCCTTCAATTCCACTTCAGAAGTCTCCGTTACGGAAATCGGCTTGTCAGGAATCATCTTGGTCAGCCTGTTCGACTCGTCCAGAGGCAACCGGCTGATACGCGCCACGTCCTTGATGGCACCCTTCGCCGCCATTGTGCCGAAAGTGATGACATGCGACACATGGTCCACGCCGTAATGGTCTTGTACATACTGGATTACGCGATAACGTCCGTCATCGTCGAAGTCCACGTCGATATCCGGCATTGACACACGCTCCGGGTTGAGGAAACGCTCGAACAGGAGATCGTACTTGATAGGGTCCAAATTGGTGATACCCAAGCAATAAGCAACGGCGGAACCCGCAGCGGAACCACGGCCCGGTCCCACGGAAATGCCCTGCGCCCTCGCTGCCGCGATATAGTCCTGCACGATGAGGAAGTAGTCCGGGAAACCCATTCGGGAAATGGTCTTCAACTCGAAATCCAGACGCTCCGACGTCACCTCATCCAGAACATCGCCATAACGCTCATGCGCACCCTTGTAGCAAAGGTGGCAGAGGAATGCCACCGAATGACGGAACTCCTCCCCGCGGTCGTTGCCCTTCTCGTCGCATCTGCCCGCATCGATGACTCCCTTATATTTTTCCAGCTGATTGTCAATGTCTGCGAGAAAGTCCGGGTCGATCTGGAACTTGGGAAGAACGTGTCCACGGTCAATCGTGTAGCGCTCGATCTTGTCGCAAATCTCTACCGTATTCGTGATGACTTCAGGATGGTCCGGGAACAATGCTGCCATCTCTTCCTCGCTTTTCAGATACTCCTGCTGGGTATATCTAAGTCTGTTAGGATCGTCAATAAACGCATTGGTTGTCAAGCAAATAAGCCTGTCATGCGCAGCTCCGTCCTCTTTTCTCACGAAATGGGAGTCGTTCGTGGCAATGACTTTCACACCATGTTTTTCCGCAAGGTCGAAAATTACCTCGTCATACTCCTTCTCCTTTTCGTAGACTTCAAGCGAAAGCCCCGGAACCTCCGTCTTATGGAGCATGACTTCCAAGTAGTAATCATCCTTGAACACCCTCTTGTGCCACTCTATGGCCTTTTCCGCCCCCGCTATGTCTCCTGCAAGGATGAGTCTCGGAATCTCTCCCGCCATGCAGGCAGAAGAACAGATGATATCGTCATGATACTTCTCTATGACCTCGTGAGATACCCTCGGCTTGTAATACATACCCTCGATATGGCCGGTGGATACGATTTTCATCAAGTTCTTATAGCCGTTGTAGTTCTTCGCCAGCAGGATAAGGTGGTAATAACCCTTCTCCTTCACCCGGTGGTCTCCCTTGGAAACATAAATCTCGCATCCGATGATCGGTTTTACGTTCGGATGCTTGGCGGCGAACTTGAAAAATTCCTTCACGCCGTACATGTTTCCATGGTCCGTGATGGCAAGACCGGGCATGCCGAGTTCATCGGCTCTGTTGAACAGGTTTTCTATAGATGCCTGACCATCAAGAATGGAGTATTGCGTATGTACGTGGAGGTGAACGAATGCCATAACAGTATCTTTCTTATAGACTGACAAAGATACGAAAAATCCCCCGTTTTAAGGAGTATTTTTGCTCATCCGTAGGACGGCTTTAGTGATTTGTTGCTATTTTAAATTTAAAACCGACGTATTGACCATCGAATTTTTTATATTTGTAGACGACCCCAAATCGAATTGCTGATGGAACGGATTGGAAAAATTATTTTAGCAGTGCTGATTCTGGCATTTGCGCAGACGGCATTTGCGCAGCATTGGACTATTGATGGTGTTGTATTGGACAAGAAGTCTAACAAACCGGTAGAATTTGCTACTGTAATACTTGGTAATACAGAGCAATGGGCGGTAGCAGATGCAAACGGAAAATTCGTTATAAAGAATGTCCCGTCGGGCAATAATGTCATCAAGGTGTCTTGTCTCGGCTACGTGACAGATGAAAAAGAGATCATCATATCCAGAAATATCACGGGTTATAAGGCGTACATTGTCGAGGATAACCTTACACTTAACACTGTAGTGGTGACTGCAAAGGAAAATGAGAATAGTGCATCTACTGCGAGAACTATCGACAGGACTACTTTGGACCACGTGCAGATGTTGAATGTCTCGGATATCTCCGGACTTCTTCCTGGAGGTACTACCGGGAAACCTGATTTGACTGATAAAAATCGCTTTTCTATCAGAACCGGCTCAGCAAATGAGGCCGGTAACCCTTCGTTCGGTACAGCCGTGGAAGTGGATGGTGCCAGACTTTCCAGCAATGCCAGTTTTTCTGAAACGAAAGGTGTGACTACCAATAATTTGTCTACCAGCAATGTGGAATCTATAGAGGTTATCTCAGGTATCCCTTCTGTAGAGTATGGTGATGTCGGTTCCGGTATCGTGAAGATATCTACCAAGAAGGGTAAAACACCATACATGGTGACATTCTCTTCGAATCCTAACACTAAGCAGGTGTCGGCGAGTAAAGGTTTCGGTATCGGAAAGAAGGCTGCGGTGTTGAATGCCAGCGTGGAGTATACGAAAGCCATCAAAAATACCATGTCTCCTTATACGTCTTATGACAGGAAGCAGATATCATTGACCTACTCCGATCTTTTTAATAACGGGGGATTGACTGACAAGCCGTTGCGATTGACCGTAGGTCTTTCGGGGAACCTTGGCGGCAGGGATTCGAAGGCGGATCCGGATGCTCTGGCGGGTACTTGGGTGAAAGACAAGGATAACAGTTTGCGTGCGAATATGTCTCTCAACTGGCTGCTCAGCAAACCATGGATTACCGGCATTGACCTGAACGCTTCTATCGTTTATGGCGACAAGCAGAGCAGGGAGCGCAAGCATTATTCGAATACTTCTTCAGTGGCATCGCTTCATGGCAGGAATGAAGGATATTTTGTAGCCCAGGATTATGATGGAACTGATAATCAGGATATTGTGATGGTTCCACAGGGGTATTCCTATAATGTCATGGGAATCGATGACAAGCCTCTTACTTATAAGGTGGGATTAAAGGCTAATTGGGCTACGCATTTCGGAAAGGTAAACAATAAGGTGAAGCTCGGTGTCGACTGGAATTCGGACAAAAACTTCGGAACCGGTGCGTTTACTGAAGATCTTGCTACTGCTCCAAGTTTCAGGTTGTATGATTACAGTGCTCAGCCTGCAATGAATAATGGGGCTGTTTATCTCGAAGACAATGTGTTGATTCCTATCGGAAAGACGAGGTTGAACATCATTGCCGGACTTCGTGGAGAAGGAACTTTCATAAATGGTTCGGAATATGGCAATACTTATAGCCTGTCGCCGAGAGTCAGTGCGAAATATGTAGTGTTGTCAGGAAAAAACCGCAGGAATAAAGTCGTTCGCGATTTGTCGTTCCGTGGCGGTTATGGTGTGGCAG
>FR882163.1:0-36628 GCA_000434935.1 Bacteroides sp. CAG:709
CTAAACACAGGGTTTTCCCCCTGACCCGAACAGTGGCGGACATCAAGGCCAATCCGCTGCAGGGAGTCGCTGTCTTAGTGAAAGGCACCACTATCGGTGTGGAGACAGACGCATCCGGAAGGTATAGTTTGACTTTCGCTGTCGGTGCAGAAGGCTCCGTCCTGGAATTCTCATCCATCGGCTACAAGCTGGTAGAGAAAACCTGTACGAAAAGCCAGATATTGAACATCACACTGGAAGAGGATGTCCATTTCATCTCTACCGTGGTCGTTACCGGTTTCGCGAACATCAAGCAGGAGTCCTTCACCGGAAACTCCGTGACCATCAAGAACGATGAGTTGATGAAGGCTTCCAAGACCAATGTCCTCAAGGCCATACAGACTTTCGATCCTTCATTCAGAATAGTGGACAACAACCTCATGGGTTCCAACCCTAATGCAGTTCCGGAGATGTATATCCGAGGACAATCCGGCATGGGTAATTTCGACAAGCTCGATGCAAGCGACCTTTCAAAGTCCAACCTGAAAGACAATCCGAACCTGCCGACCTTCATTATGGACGGATTCGAGATCAGCGCTACTACCCTTTATGACTTCGACCCGAACCGTATCGAGTCCATCACCATCCTCAAAGATGCTGCCGCTACAGCCATTTATGGTTCCAGGGCAGCCAACGGCGTGGTAGTCATCACCACAGTTACTCCTAAACCAGGTAAACTGAATGTCTCATATAACTTTACAGGTTCCGTAACAGCTCCTGACCTGAGCGACTACAATCTGCTCAATGCCGCTGAAAAACTGGAACTTGAGAGAATGGTAGGTTTCTATGACGTAGCCACCGGTGATGGTTACACCAGCGAATACACATTGAAGAAAGAGTATTACGAGAAACTTGCAAATGTGAAAGAAGGCGTGAACACTTACTGGATGGCGAAGCCGCTCAGGACAGTATTCAACCACAACCACAGTTTGTATATCGACGGCGGAAGCAACTCTCTCCGTTTCGGAATCGACATGAAGTATTCCAACCAGGATGGTGTGATGAAAGGTTCCAAGAGAGACAACATCGGTGCAGGAGCCTATATCCAGTACAACTACAAGTCTGTGAATATCAAGAACTATTTCTCATATACACAGACCAATTCCGCTGATTCTCCATACGGAAGCTTCTCCAAGTTCACTTCACAGCTTCCTTACGACAAATTCGCGGATGAGAACGGAAAGGTTCTCCAGACCCTGCGCTATTGGGGTTCCGGCACAGCCAGCAACAAGGAAAACCCTATGTACGAGGCGACATTGCACAACTTCCAGAAGCAGAAGAGAGAGGAACTCATGAACAACTTGTCCGTAAACTGGCATATCATTCCTTCACTGCTCTTCAAGGGACAGCTGAGCTTGACCAAGACAATCAGCAAGTCGGATACTTTCTACGACCCGCTTTCGAAGCAGTCCGGAAACATCTTCCCTCTTTCCAGCAGCAATATCTCTTCAGGTACATATAACATCAACAACAACGACGGCTATACGGTAGACCTGTCCACCACATTGTCTTACAACACAAGGTTGGGCAAGCACGCGATCAACGCACTCGCCGGATTCAACCTCAGGGAAGACAATTCGACATCCAACTATCTGACATACGTCGGATTCCCGTCAGGTATCCTGTCTTCACCGATGTACGCCAAGGAAGTATATCAGAAAGGAACATTCTATGAAGATACCAAGAGAATGCTCGGCGTGCTCGCATCTGTAAACTACGCTTACGACGACACATACCTCCTCGACGCTTCTTTCCGTCTTGACGGTTCTTCCGCATTCGGAACAGATCAGAGATTCGCTCCGTTCTGGTCAGGCGGTCTGGGTATCAATATCCACAAATACGGATTCATGGAGGATGTCAGCTGGATCAACCGCTTGAAACTCAGAGGTTCTTTCGGTCAGACAGGTAAAGCCAACTTCCCTGCATACGATGCAAGGTCTTCTTACGTCATTCTTTCGGACGAATGGTATAAGACAGGTTATGGTGCAGTTCTCCAGGCGCTCGGCAACTCCCAGCTCAAATGGGAAACCACCAACACTACAGATGTCGGCCTGGAATTGGGCTTGTGGGATGACCTCGTATATGCAAGAGGTTCTTACTACAACAAGAGAACCGTGGACCTGATTACTTCAGTGACACTTCCGTCATCTGCCGGCTTCACATCTTATAAGGACAATGTGGGTGAAATCTCCAACAAGGGATTCGAATTGGATTTCAGAATCAATCCTGTCAGGACCAGAGACTGGAACCTCGTCATGAACCTCAACCTGGCTCACAACAAGAACCGCATCGAGAAGATTTCCAACTCAATGAAGGCTTACAACGAGAAAGTCATCGCCATGTACCGTCAGAATCTGGCATACAACGATCCTGACAAGGCTATGCAGACAATGCCGTTCCTTCAGTATGTGGAGGGAGGTTCATTGAACTCCATCTATGGCGTAAGGTCATTGGGCATCAACCCTGTGGACGGAGAAGAGGTTTTCCTGAGCCGCACAGGCAACATTGTGAACAAATGGGATGCTTCCGACCAGGTCGTACTCGGCACTACCGAGCCTAAGGCACAGGGTTCTTTCGGATTCAACCTCACTTACAAGCAGTTCAGCCTCTATGCTTCCTTCATGTACGAGTTCGGAGCCCAGAGATACAACCAGACTCTTGTCGACAAGGTGGAGAATGTGAACGTATATGCATCCAACGTAGACAGAAGAGTTATGGAAGACAGATGGATGAAACCTGGCGATGTTGCGAAATACAAGAAAATCTCTACCGACAGGTCTATCACCAACTTCACGAAACCGACATCTCGTTTCGTGCAGGACTACAACGCACTTTCATTGAGTTCTGTCGAATTGGCATACGAAATGCCTAGAGACCTCTTGAAAAGAATACATTTCAGTACGATGAGATTTACAGTAGGTATGAATGACATATTCCACCTTCAGACAATCAAGATGGAGAGAGGTCTTTCTTATCCTTACGCGAGAACCGTGAATTTCTCTGTCAAGTTTACATTATAAAATATGAATCCAATGAAGAAAATATATAGCATATTCGCTGTACTGGCCCTGATGTCAACTTCATGCTCGTGGTTGGACATCACACCTGCGGACACTGTCGTAGAGGAAGAACTTTTCTCCGAAGCTGAAGGTTTCCACAACGCCATAAACGGCCTTTACAACTCAATGAGCGATTCCGAACTTTACGGAAGGGAATTGTCCTACGGCTTCGTAGAAGTTTTGTCCCAAAATTATGTGGACGGAGCAAAATCCGGCGTATATATCAAAGGCTTGTCAAATTACTCGGATTACTATCCGCTGCTGAAGTATGACTACACCAAAGAAAAGGTACAGAACAAAATCGAGAGCATTTGGAAAAAGGCCTATTTCACAATCGCCAACGCCAACAATATCATCAAGAATATCGACAACCTGACTCCCGGAGACTTCGAATACGGCCAGGAAGAGATGAATCTTATCAAAGGCGAGGCACTGGCAGTAAGGGCTTTGTTGCACTTCGACATGTTGAGACTTTTCGCTCCGGCACCGGCCGTAGCTGACGACAAGCCATACATTCCATACTTGGAGACCTTCCCTTATTATGGAGGTCAGGCAAATGAGAGCGTGGAGAACATCTTGACCAAGGTTGCAAGAGATTTGACAGAAGCGAAAGCCCTTATAACGACATTCGACACGCTCGACAAGACCAGACGCGCCAAGTTGAGCAGTTTCAGCAGGTTCCAGCTAGCCACAGGAGGAACCAATGCAGGAGCCTTCTACGAGTACAGAGGCTACAGAATCAACATAATGGCTGTTACCGGCCTGTTGGCAAGGGTCTACAGCTACTGGGGCAAGTATGACAAGGCATTCGAACTGGCTAATGAAGCAGCAGATTTCGTTTACGACGAGACAGAGAATTACAAAGCCCTGTCATATTCATCCGGTGTCCAGATGAAAAATGACAGAAAGTTCTCATCCGACCTCATGTTCTGTCTGTCAGATATCAACATGACCGAGAACTATGAGGTACACGCTACCGCTTCCTCAAATGATTACTTCAACCTGGACGCTAAGGTGGTTCAGTTCGAAGGTACACCTGAAGCGGACGCCGGAGACAACCGGTTGGTGTATCTTATGACGAAAAACACCAGGTTCGGTCAGACCGGATATGCGCCATTGAAATACATCAAACTGGATAACGGCAATGATAGAGCCAAAATGGTCGCAGACATGTTGCCGATTATACGTCTCAGCGAAATGCACTTCATCATGGCAGAAGCCAAAGCTAATGAAGGCAATTTCAGCGAAACAGATGGGGCTAATTATTACCTGAATCTCATAAGAGAAGGAAGGAACTGCAAAAAGATGAATTTGGGAATCACTGACATGGAATCTTTCAAGAAGCAATTGTTCATGGAAGTCCGCAAAGAGTATTGCAATGAAGGCCACACCTTCTATTATTTCAAGAAATACAATACCCTCCTCACCACCAAGATGATCCCTGAAAATTTCATTATTCCGATTCCACAATCAGAAAAAATCAATTAAACTTGCTACTATGAACAGAACAAAATTTTCAATGATAATATCTCTGGCGGCTGCTGCTTTCGCAATTGCACAAAGCTGCGCCAAACAGGAAGTGGAAGTATTCTCGGGTTCTGAAAGATATGTCTATTTCAAGCGCTATATCAAAGACAAAGAAGGCAAGAGCGTGAGAGTAGATACCTCAATGATGTCATTTTCACATTACTATGGAGTAACCGAGTTTACGCAGGACTATTATTTGGGACTTGTCGGACAAGTACCGGAGAAAGACCTTACATATGAAGTACAGATAGTCGAAGACGGAACAACTGCTACACCGGACCAGTATTCTTTGCCTGAAAAGTTCGTATTCAGGAAAGGACAGTTGGAGGAGGTCTTTCCGATTAAAGTATACAAGAACAAAATTAAGGAAGGAGACGAAAAGGTCCTCAAGTTGCGCTTGGTGGACAGCCATGACTTGAAAGTCGCATTCAACAATCCGACGGACTCATATACTGATATCCAGTTCCGGTTCAACAACAAAATATCGAAACCTCTTTGGTGGGACAATACCATAACGGGTGCTTTCTTCGGAGCGTATTCCTATAAAAAATATGAAACGATAATCAAAGCCAATCCTGGCTTCACCACAATCGAAGGATTGTCAAGTGCCGAAATCAGGATGGTTGCCCTCAACGCCAAGGATTATATCGAGAAGAACGGTATCACAGAGGATGACGGACAGGTAATGGATATTCCTATATATTAATCACTAAAGTTTTGCAGACGGTATGAAAAAAATCAATATAATCTGTCTATTCCTTTCCGTGGCTATGGCTTCAGGCTGCTACAAGGACACCGGAAATTACGATTATACAGATATCAACAGAGTCGAAATCAAATTCGAAAAGAGTTTTTACAATGTCACTCAAGGAGACGTCCTGGAATTGACGCCTACATATCCGGATTTCGTGACGAACAATGCAGGCAATTATGAATTCAAATGGCTCCTGAATGATGAGACCAAGCCGGAGTGGAACACCATGACCTTCAAAAGCCAGATGAACGAAGCCATGGACCGCAATGATTTGGTCATTGAAGTGAAAGACAAGAAAACAGATGTTGTCTATATGAACAAGACTTCAGTGACCGTAACGGGAGTGTATACGAACGACGACTCATGGATGATATTGTCCGACGACGGAGGCAAGTCCAAACTGTCGTTCTTGTCCGTAACTGAACTTGTAGACCAGGATTCCGACAAGCAGCCGGAAGGCAGCGACCAGTATTACTACGAAAAAGAGCGTTTCATTCCAAATGTCTTCACAGGTGAACTGGGAAGCGGCCCAATAGCTCTCCAGGAGCATTGGAGGGAAGGTGTTGACTGGGGTGAAAACGTCATAGGCAATATATGTGTGTTCCAGAAAAGCGGTGCCGTGGATCTGGAAGGAACCGGATTCACTAAAGAGATAGACATGAAAGATGCTTTCATGGGAAAGAACTATCCTGCTGCCAATACGGTTCTTTATCCCGGATCATTCCTCCAATTTACCGACGTGGTTTGCGACCAGGACGGCAAATTGTACTCAAGGCTGAAACTTTCCTCTTCTGTCTATAATTCAGAATATTTCCTTCCGGTGCCATTGAAAGTCAGAGAAGAAAAAGAAGCTCTGGAACAGTGCCGGGTTTGCCGAGGCTATTATGCCCCTAACCGTATCGGCCATCAGGTAGTATACGATGGAAAGAACAAGAGACTTCTTTACCTTAAAGACGGCAGCGACGACTATTACACACCGACCGAAGGAGCAGCTTGTATAGTTCCTATAACGGTACCTGAAGATTTAAATACTGGGGACATCGTTCCACTCAATGATCACAGCGGATATGACTTGCTTCACATAAGCCAATGTGGATCTACAGGAGCAGGCTCAAGTTCCTACTATGGATTCTTCGAAGTTCTTAAAAAGATTGAAGACAATAAATTGTACATACAGAAATTTGACCTGACAAAAAAATGGACTGACGATATTCCGGGAATAACGTCCATCAAAAAGTTTAAACTTTCAGGGCTGCCTGAAACTCCGTCCGTATGCGCATTCCCGACATATAGCCCTACTGAATATGCTTTCTTCGCAGTCGGTCAGGACCTTTACATGCTGGATCTCGTAAACAAGTCCGGAGCTGAACTTTATTATCACTTCGACAGTAAGATTACAGCTATGGATTACGGATCCGGTAGAAATGTGCATTTGGCAGTGGGACTGGAGGACGGAAGTTTCTTCGTTCTGGGCGCAGTTGCTGCAAAGAACATCAAGGATGAGCACAAACTTATCTATCGGTCACCTGAGAAAGTCGGTAAGATTGTGGACATCAAATTCAAGAACAACAACATGTGGAACTACTAACGTTCTGCATCTCGAAGACAAGGGAGGCTTTATTAGTCTCCCTCTTCTGCTGTCTTGAAGAGGGCAATAACAGGATAGAAACTCAAAAATAATAACTAACAACAGTATATGGAAAAATCAATAGTTTCCGTAAAGAACTTATCACACCGGTACAGCGTCCAATGGGCTGTAAAGGATGTAAGTTTCGAAATAAATGAGAAAGGGGTGACGGGGCTTCTCGGATCGAACGGTGCGGGAAAATCCACCACCATGAACATCATCTGCGGTGTTCTGAACCAGACGCAGGGAGATGTTTTCATCAATGGCGTAAATCTCCGCGAAAATCCGGTAGAAGCCAAGAAAAACATAGGCTTTCTGCCTCAGCAACCGCCTCTTTATACAGACCTGACAGTAGGTGAATACCTCAGGCATGCGGCTTTCCTCAGACTGGTAGAGCCTGACAAGGTCGACGAGGCTGTAGACTTGGCATTGGAAAAATGCTCCATTACTCATTTCAGAGACAGATTGATAAAAAATCTTTCCGGAGGTTACCAGCAGAGGGTCGGCATTGCCCAGGCCATCGTCCATAATCCCCAGTTCGTCGTACTGGACGAGCCTACCAACGGATTGGACCCTAACCAGATCGTGGATATCCGTAATCTTATCAGGGACATTGCAAAGCATCATGCAGTCCTGCTGTCCACCCACATCCTTTCGGAAGTTCAGGCCATCTGCGACAACATCTACATGATCGAAAGCGGAAAACTTGTATTCTCCGGCACAATGGAAGAATTCGACAACTACGTCGCCCCTGAAAGCTTCATCGTGGAATTCGCAAACTCCCCTTCCAAGGAAGTTCTGGAAAACCTTACCGAGAACAACGGTATCGAAGCACTGGAAGACGGCAGCTACAGGATATTCCTGAAAGATGATATCTCCATTACTGAAAAATATATCCAGGAGAGTGTAAAGCAGAATTGGAATCTGAAAAATATTTATGTGGAAAGGGCTTCATTGAGCGAGATTTTCGCACAGCTGTCCGGTAAAGCAAAAAATAAGCAGTATGAGAAAGTTCAATAATTTCAATCAGACGATGAGAATAGCGAAAATCGAATTGAATACGATGTTCTATTCTCCTGTCGCATGGCTGTTGCTGCTTGTCTTTGCAGTACAGGTGGGTTATAGCTTCGTGTCGGTCCTCGGCGGAATATTGGATTCCATGGACCTCGGACGCGAAACGTGGAGCGTATCCCAGCAAATCTTCGGAAAGTCGATGTCCAGCATCATGCCGGGCATCCAGAAGTACATCTATTTGTATATACCACTCGTGACAATGGGTCTCATGAGTAGAGAATACGCGAGCGGTTCCATCAAATTATTGTATTCTTCTCCTATCAAGAATTCATCCATCATTCTGGGAAAATTCTTGTCAATGGTCGTATACGGCGGAGTATTGATCGGAATCATCGTTCTCTTCTCTGTCTTTACCCACATTTTCACCCCACATTTCGACTACAAAATAGTGGTTGTGGCATTGTTGGGACTGTATCTGCTGATTCTGGCATATTCTGCAATCGGTATTTTCTTCTCATCACTCACCAAATACCAGGTAGTTGCAGCCATCGGCACATTGGCAGCGCTCGCTTTCCTCAACAACGTGAGCGATATCGGTCGTCAAAGTGATTTCATAAGGGATATCACATACTGGCTTGACCTTTCAGGAAAGACAAGAAGTTTCTTGAGCGGAATGTTCTCCAGCCAGGATTTCTTATACTTCATAATAGTCATCGCCCTGTTCCTGTCACTTTCCATCTTCAAGCTCAATACGGAAAAGAGCATCATGAGCATGAAGGAGAAAGTATTCAAATACTGCCTCATCATCGTCATCTGTCTGACATGCGGATATGTCACTACATTCCCTAAACTGAAATATTACTATGACGCCACCTACACCCAGAGCAATACGCTCTGCAAGGAGAGTCAGGAGATAATGAAGAGCATAAAGGACAAGCTGACCATAACCACATACGTGAACCTGTTGGACGATTCCTTCTTCTGGTTTCATCCATACAACAAGAACTATGACAAGGAGCGACTGGAGAAGTATGTCAGATTCAAGCCTGACACAGAGCTGAAATATGTATACTACTATGCTCCTTGCGAGAACGAGTCATTGGAGGAACAGTATCCAGACATGACATGGGAAGAGAGGGCAGAGGAGCTGTGCAAGGTGCACAATGTGAATATGAAATTATTCCTCAACAAAGAACAGATTGACGAACTCATTGACCTGAAACCTGAAAAATACAGATGTCTGAGGATTGTCGAAGACGAGCACGGGCACAAGGAAATAATGAGGTTGTTCAATGACAACCAAAAACTGCCGAACGAGGAGGAAATGTCCATCGTATTCAACAAGTTCGTATCGAAAAGCCCGATGGTAGCGTTTGTCGACGGATACGGCGCGAGAGCTCTTGACAACTATGGTGCGCGCGGATATTATCTGGTCGGCTATGACAAATGGTTCAGGCATTCTCTTTTCAACATGGGATTCGATGTAAAAAAACTAGATCTCGACAATGCCGCAGATTTCGAAGGTACTGATGTCCTGGTCATTACAGATATAAACGAACCGCTGTCGAAGACCGCATTGGACAACATCTACTCCTACATTGACAAAGGCGGAAACCTTTATATCCTGTCGAACTACAAACGCGGACAGTATCTCGAACCGGTAGTCAATTATCTCGGCGTAAAATACTACGGTGGCCTGGTAGTGCAGGAAAATCAGTATATCTCTCCTACATTCGTACCGGTAGACTTCACGGAAGCTGCTCTGGAAACGAGCCCGATATACAAGAGCGTGGCAGATTGGGATTACTGCGTCCTTATGCCGACTGCATTGGCAATCGATTACTCCGGCGCCAAGAATTTCGAGGTAAAGTCAATGCTCGAAACTACAGACAAAGCGTGGGTTGAATATGAAACTACCGACTTCGTGGATGGAGAATTCGTATGCAATGAAAAGGCCGGTGAAAAACAGGGAGTCTATTCTACCTTCGTGACTTTGAGCAGACAGCTTAATGGTAAAGAACAGAAAATCGCCATTTCCGGTGATGCTGACTTTATATCTAATGAAGAGCTCAGCACAGAGCACTCAGGCATCAGCTCGTCCAACTATACGATGGTAAAGGGTCCGTTCAGATGGTTCTCCGGAGACAAGTTCCCTATCGTAGCAGAGAGAGTTGAAACATTGGACCACAAGACCACCTTGCCTGTCGGCTTCTCCATGTGGCTTAAGATTATATTCCTGGGCGTTCTCCCATTGGGTCTGATGTTTACAGGTGTGACACTTATTGTAAGAAGACAAAGAAAATAAGAGATTATGGAACATAAGATAGTAGAAGTCAAGAACCTCTCCCATAGATATACGGTCAACTGGGCGATCAAGGATATCAACTTCGAAATAGAAAAGAATGGCGTTTTCGGGCTCTTGGGCTCGAATGGAGCAGGTAAGTCTACGACGATGAACATCATCTGCAATGTTTTGACACAGACCCAAGGTGACGTTTTCATCAATGGCATTGATTTGAGGAAAAATCCGATCGAGGCGAAGAAATTCATCGGATTCCTTCCCCAGAAAGCTCCGCTGCACGTAGAGATGACTGTGGAAGAATACCTGTATCATTGCGCAGACTTGAGGCTGATGCCGAAAGACAAGATTCAGGGAGCCGTGGAAAAAGTCATGGAGAAATGCCAAATCACTCATTTCCGTAATCGTCAGATTTCCAACCTTTCCGGTGGTTATCAGCAGAGAGTGGGTATAGCCCAGGCTATCATCCATGAACCTTTGTTCGTCATCCTGGACGAACCGACCAACGGTCTGGACCCTAACCAGATCATTGAAATCAGAGGTCTGATCAGGGAAATTGCGAAAGACAGGGCAGTGCTCATTTCCACACATATCCTTTCGGAAGTGCAGGCCATCTGTGACTATATCATGATGATTGAGCATGGCAACATGGTATTCAAGGGAACGCTGGAGGAGTTCAACGCTTATATGGATCCGTCAGCTCTTACCACCATCATGCACAATGCACCGTCAGATGAAGAATTCATGAAGATTGAGGGCATCGAGAGAGTCGAGAGACTTACACGTACCCGCATACGTCTTCATTTCGTCGGTGATGACAGCATAGTCAGCAGAGTGGTCAAGGCATCCTGCGAAAACGGCTGGCAGTTGAGAGAGATTTTCCTCGAAAAGGAATCATTGGACAAGGTATTTGCAAAATTGTCTGGTAAATCATTTAAATAGTATGAGATCTACATTAAGAATATTGAAAACAGAACTGAAAGTATTTTTCTACTCGCCTATCGCATGGCTTATACTTTTGGTTTTCGCGGTTCAGGTAGGAGCATCTTTCTGCGGATTGTATTCTGAGGCATTGAGATATCAGGAAATCGGTTATCCGGTATACGATGCCACAGCAAGGATAATCAGCGGCATGAGGGGACTTTTCGTACAGATGTTGAACAACCTTTATCTGTACATTCCTCTTCTGACCATGGGACTGATGAGCCGTGAATACAGCACAGGCTCCATCAAACTTTTGTACTCTTCACCGGTTTCCAACACCCAGATCATCGTCGGAAAGTATCTTTCCACCATGGTTTATGGTCTGATTCTGGTATTCGTGATGTGCCTCCCTACCATCTTCGTGGGAATGTATGTGGAAAGTGCTGACATAATGATGATGGCCGTGGCCGCATTGGGCGTGTACCTGACCATCTGCGCATATTCAGCCATCGGTCTCTTCCTGTCGACCATTACTCAGTATCAGGTAGTTGCCGTCATCAGCACACTCATTGTCCTGGCAGTATTGAACTTCATCGGCAATGTCGGACAGGAATATGATTTCGTCCGCGACATCACTTTCTGGCTGTCCATTTCCGGACGTTCAAAAGTCTTCCTCGACGGTATGATCTGCACAAGGGAAGTCCTGTATTTCATCCTGGTAATTTTCCTTTTCCTTTCAATGTCAATCATCAAGCTGAGAGGACAGAGACTGAAACTTCCTGTGTGGAAGAGAACTCTCAACTATTCATTGGTATTTGTAATCGTATTCGGTCTGGGAATCCTCAGTTCTCGTCCTAAGTTCATCAAATACTATGATGCAACGCAGGCCAAGAGCAACACATTGACAGAATACAGCCAGGATGTAATGTCGAAGATCACCGACGGTCTTACCATTACGACCTATGCCAACGTTCTGGATGAAACATGGATTTACGCAGAGCCGCGCAACAAGAACCGCGACCTTACACGTTTCGAGAAATACCTGCGTTTCAAACCGGACATCAAGCAGAAATATGTCTATTACTACGGCAAATATTACAGCAACTACAGGTATGAAAGGGATGACTACAAGGATAAGACTCCTTACGAACTCGTTCATGCCATCTATCGCTGGAGCCGTCAGGACACTACCACCTACATGCCTCAGGAGCAGGTGTGGGCAATGGATGACATCCGTGCAGAAGGCGGCAGACTTGTGCGCGTCCTCAGCAGAGACAACGGGCGCAAGGCTATCTTGAGAATTTATGATGACAGCCATATCCATCCTAGCGAGACGGAAATCACCGTAGCGATGAAGACATTGGTCGACAGACCTGCCGTACCGGCATTCGTTACCGGTCATGGCGAAAGGAGCATGAATGACAATGGCGACAAAGGATACGGTCTTCTGGCAACACATAGAGTGGGACGTAACGCACTTATCAATCAGGGATTTGCACCTAGGGAGATAAGTCTTGAGAAACCTGTTCCTATCGACGTGGACTTCCTGGTAATTTCAGATGTGAAGACTCCATACACAGCGCAGGAACTGGAAAACTACAAGAAATTCATCGACAGAGGCGGCAATGCTCTTATATTGGGTGAACCTCGCCGTCAGAAGAACATGAATCCTCTCATCGAGCCGCTCGGCCTGAAGTATGCGGACAACCTGCTGGTTTCTCCTGACGACCTGTATGCGGACGACCTGATTCTTGCCAACATCCGTACCAGCGAGGCGATGAGCCCTTCATTTGCGGCTCTTGGCGAACGCGGAATCAAGGCGACGATGTCATCTGCATGCGCTATCGAAAGAATGCCGCAGACCAATGGCTTCTATATTGACGACATTATGGTTACAGACGACAAGGGAGTCTGGATCGAGACCAAGACCCGCGATTTCGCCAATGAGAAATCAGTCCTGAATCCGGAAGCCGGAGAGGTGGAAAAACAATACACCGTAGCTTCCGTGGCTTCCAGAAATGTAAAGGGCAAGGATCAGATCATCATTGTAACAGGTGATTCCGACATGTTCTCGCCTAAGGAGCTCAACGCCAACAGAGCAGGTGTCGCTGCTGCCAACTTCAGCTATTTCAGAGAGTTCATGTACAGCATGACATTGGGCAAATACCCTATCAATATCGGTAGAGAGCCGGCTCCTGACAACAAGTACACAGCTTCTCACGAGGTATTGCCTTGGATGAACCTCATCTACAAATGGCTGATTCCTGCGATAATACTTATTTCAAGCTTAGTGGTTCTAATAAGAAGAAAAAGAAGATAATTATGAAAAAGTTTTTACTCCCAGTCTTGTTCATAGCCTTGGCATTGACAGGCTGTAACAGAGACAACAAGCAGATTCCTGCATCGGACAAGGTGCTGACCGGCAAGTTATCCAACGGGTTGACCTATTATGTGAGACATAATGAGGAGCCTAAGGACAGGGCCAGTTTCTACATCATCCAGAACGTCGGTGCAATTCTGGAGAACGATGACCAGAACGGTCTCGCCCACTTCCTGGAGCACATGGCATTCCAGGGAACCGAGAACTTCCCTGACAAGGGAATCATCGAGACATTGCAGCGTCACGGTGTTTCTTTCGGAGGCAACATCAATGCCTACACTGCACAGAACGAGACTGTATATAACATCAGCGCCGTTCCTACTACTGATGTGACTCTGGTGGACACCTGCCTCATGGTACTCCATGACTGGTCACACTACCTGACATTGGACAAGGATGAGATTGACGCCGAAAGAGGAGTCATTTCAGAGGAGTGGAGAACCAGACGTAATCCTAGCTTCAGAATCGGTCTCCAGATCAATCCTGTCATTTACAAGGATTCCCAGTATGCGAAGCGCGATGTGATCGGTGACTACAACATCATCAACACATTCGAGCCGCAGACCCTCCGCGATTTCTATCACGACTGGTATCGTACTGACCTTCAAGCCATTGTAGTGGTAGGTGATGTAGATGCAGAGGCTACTGTGGAGAAAATCAAGACAATGTTCGAGCCGATTCCTGCTGTGGAAAACCCTAAGGAAAGAATCGAGTATGAAATCCCGGAGCATGACGAGATGTACTATGCTCTCGGTACCGACAAGGAGTCTACCGCGTCTAATGTGCAGATTTTGACCATCCTCCCTAACAAGAGAACCGACAAGGACAAATTCTCCTACCTCAGGGAAGGCCTGCTCTCAAGTTTCTTCAATTCAATGATTGCCAACCGTCTGTCAGAAATCATGCAGCAGAGCAACCCTCCTTATCTCGGAGGTTCCATCAGCTATGGCGGATTGGTAAGAAATTATGCCGCATATTCCTGCTCGGCTACAGCGAAGCCTAACGAGGAAACGGAGGCATTGAAAACAATCCTGACCGAGAACGAGAGGGTAAAGAGATTCGGTTTCTCGGACAGCGAACTGGAAAGAGTGAAGGCAAACCTCCTTTCTGCAATGGAGACTTCATACAAACAGCGTGACAAGTTCAGAAACGAATCATTCGTAAGCGACATCAAGGACAACTTCCTGCTGGGAGAGCCTCTGTTCGAGTACGAGGTCTACTATGACTACGTTACCAAGACCATCCCTAAGATTACCGTAAAGGAAATCATGGATTATGCACAGCCTTGGTTCACCAAGAAGAACCAGGTGGCAATCATTACCGGACCGGATGACGTTACCCATCTGACTGAAGATGAGGTCCGCGGCATCATCAGCGTAGTAGAGGGTGACAGTTCCATCCTTCCGTTCGAGGATGAGTTCATCGGACAGGATCTGGTCAACGAAGACGAGCTGAAGGGCTCCAGAATCAAGGAAGTCGTACCGGTAGAACTCTTCGACGCTGAGGAGTGGATTCTCGAAAACGGCGTCAAGGTCGTTTACAGAAAAGCCGATTACGAGAAGGAAAGCATCTCTCTGTATGCGCACAGCGACGGCGGAACCGCCCTCTATGATGTAAAAGATCTCCCTAACGCAGAGAATGCAGCGGTATTTACCAATGCTTACGGCGTAGGCGAATTCAACACCATCGCATTGAAAAAAGCCCTTGCCGGCAAAATGGTTTCATGCTCAACTTCCATAGGTTCTGACAACGAGGTGGTGACAGCAAGCTCTACTCCTCAGGATCTGGAGACAATGTTCCAGCTGCTGTATCTGCGTTTCACATCCCCACGTATGGACAAGGAGAAATTCGAGTCCATCCTGAACCAGAATCTTGCTACCGTGGACAAGCTCGCCAAGAACCCTAACAAGATTATCCAGGATTCCATCGACTTCATCACGTCCAATTACAGCCCTCGTACCCAGCCGCTCAGCCGCAAGTACCTGGAGAGCCTCGACATGGAGAAGATGAACAAGATATACAAGGAGAGATTCGGCAACGCAGCTGACTTCACATTCTTCATCGTAGGTAATGTGGATGCCAAGGAACTGAAACCGCTTGTGGAGAAGTATCTCGGTTCTCTGCCTACATCAAAGGAGAGAGAAGAGTGGACAGACACTGGCGTAAGAGCTCCTAAGGGCATCGTGAAGAAGGTGATTCCAGTCAAGATGGAAACTCCTAAGTCTCTCGTGGTGACCAGCTTCCGCAAGGAAATGCCTTACAACCTGCACGACATGTATTGCAACAACGTGCTGAGGGGCATCCTGGACCTCCGCTACACCGAGAATATCCGTGAGAAGGAAGGCGGCACCTATGGCGTGAGCGTAAGCAGCGAGGCTTCCAAGAGGCCGGAGCAGGTTTACACCATGACAATGACCTTCAACTGCGATCCTGACAAGGCTGAGCATCTCAAATCGCTTATCTACGCCGAGATCGAGAAGATCAAGAAGAGCGGTGTCACCGAAGAGGAAATCAGCAAGATTACCAAGAAGATGCTGAAGGACTTCGACCAGTCCAAGCCTCACAACTCATACTGGCTTTCAGTCATTACTACATATTATATCTATGATATAAACAACAATGACCCGAAAGATTTCGAGGATATCATCAAGAATATGACTCCTGCAGATATCCAGGACTTCGTGAACAGAATGTTCGACAATCCTGACAACCTGGATGTCGTATTCACTCCCAAGAAGTAATACATAACATAATATCTTTAAAGGTGGCCTCCGCGTGAGGTCACCTTTTTTATGCTTCCTGGAGTATGAAAACGAAGATGTCGCCGAAGAACTTGAGCGACATCTTGTAGATTCGTATCTGCGTCTTGGCGAGATTTCTCATCTGGCAGTACAACGCGATACCATAACTAAACACTACTAACTAACCATTATAATAACCAACCAATAATATTATTCACTTGATTCTTCATATTGCATTAATCGTGCCAAACTGATTTTTTAGAAGAAACTAGTGTCGACATAATCTCCGCCCTCGAACCAAGCAATAATTTATCGGCATTACAAATATAGGTATTCCATTTTTGAAAACAAACAGCCAAGCGTAAAAAAACATTGAAAAATCTATGCATAGCTGTGCATTCCGCCAAGAAAGAAGTTCACACCGAAATACGTCATCAGGACACTCAGAAAAGCCACGATGCAATACACATGGAAAAAAGTCGGTTTCCGGAAAGCCTTCAGCGACGACGAATGCAGCGGTGCCATGTAGACGAACATCGTTATCAACGCCCAGACCTCCTTCGGGTCCCAGCTCCAGTAGCAGCCCCAGGAGACATTGGCCCAGACCGCACCCACAAATATTCCGACAGTCAGCAAAAAGACTGCAGGATAAAGCAATGTATGCGAAAGCGCCGCGAACGACTCTTCCCTTACGGCGTCACCTTTCCAATGCATGACAAGTCCCTGGACACCTATAAGCATCATCAGGGCAAACAATGCATACGAAAACATTATCACCATCACATGCACAGACAGAAGCGGTGACTGCAGAACCGGCATCAACGGCGTGATGCGTGGACTCCCGCTGCCTATCATTGCCACGAGCATTGCGAAAGACGCGAGCAGCGGGGCGAAGCCCATTATGATAGGGAACTTGTTGAGTACCAGCAGAGTGAACAGCAGAATCGACCAAGCGAGAAACTGCATTGTCTCGAACCCGCTGGAAAGCGGAACATGGCCGGAAACAATCCACCGCAGCGCCAGGAGGACGGTCAGGTGGACCAGCATTGTCCCGATGATTGCGTAGCCCGCAAGCCTGTCGCGGCCGTCGGCCATACCGAGCGAGAAGCATATCGCAAGAAGCAGCGACAATGTCAGATAAAGCATTACAGGCCAGCGCATTGAATTAAGGTAACCATATATGGTTTCGCACCGCAGACGCCATGCGGACGGCATCACTGCGGATGCGCGCAACCGCTGATAGTCCACGATTTTGTCAATGATCTGAAGCGCACGTGCATTGTCATTGCCCGCCTGGACGCTCTCCGTCAGATAATCCATTGATCTGCGCACGAAATTCCACTCCTTCTCCGGGAGCATCAGGTCAATGTCTTTCTGCCCCGGAGCCACCCATGTCATCTTTCCGTCCGGCGAGGTATATGGAAACATCCGGAGAAGTTCCCCGTTATAGAACATGCGGATGATATTGAATTTTTCATCGGCATCACGCAGATGTTTCACCATCGCCGCATCACCTTCCTTGTAGGCTTTCTCCAGAGGAGTCTTTAGTTTATAAACATTGAGACTGTTCCAGAAGTCATCGTACGAAGCCCATTTGCCGTTGATGCCCAGAACTTTGCGTGCAACCTTGTCCTTGATGAGAATCATCGGTTCCCGCTCCCAGTCCGATGGCCGGAAAGTCCAGCCGGCGAAAATCTGCATTGAACCGTATCCGTTCCACCCGGCCTTGCCGGAGAGCTTGGTGACGAAATCATTGGCCACGGTACTGACCGGGCACACGCGGCCGCCGTAAAGAACGGCAATGTTCCCGAATGCGTCGGCGACATCGTCGTCAACGGGGCGTGGAGTCGCGCCTGCGGACAACGGAGCGCACAGGAAGCTCAAGAATACGGCCAGCTTCATCGCATTGCCACCCAATGACTTACGATACCAGAACCTCAACTGCGAAGCCTTGGAACAGAGGACAAGAATCATCGAAATCAGCAGCAGCGCATAACCGGTATATGTCAATGCTATTCCCCACGGATCGTAAAGGACGCCCAGTCGGGTGCCCTTCATGTCATTGTCATATCCTGCCTGCGTGAACCTGCAGCCTCGGTACCGTCCGATATTGTTCATGGAAATGTCCAGCGGCGTGGAATCAGCCTCCACCTGCGAGACATAATCCATCGGCGAGTCCGTCCCCGGATAACATTCCACGGAGAAGCTCTTCAGCGCCAACTCAAATCCCAGGTCAGCCATCGTGCCGTCCGCTTTCATGAATGCAGTAACAGTCTCACCCTCACGGAGATGCACGCTCCCCTGCTCTGAAGTCAGAAACGTGGTGAATGCACCTGCCAGAATCACGAGGAACGACACATGCAGCAGAAAAACCTGGAGATGTTTCTGCATCCCGGATTTCAGGATATATGCCGCGCCTGTTGCCGACAGCATTGCCCAGAGCATGACGAACCACCACGTCCCATAGACGTGTTCCGCCACGAATGGCGTTCCCTTCACATTTTCAACGCAAGTAGCCGTGGCCATCACTCCGACAAGGACAATAACCAGGGCTACTATGCTGTATTTCAAATACTTCACTTTAGATAGATTCACAGAAGAACACTACAGCATCACGCTGCTCCTTGGTAAGTTTTCTGAAGGACTCGATGGAAGCACGCGCATCGCTCTTCGCATTGCCATGCCACATGATGGCCTCCAGGGTATTTCTCGCACGACAATCATGAAGACGGTCCTCGGCACCGGTGCACAACTTGCTCAGGCCGCGGCCCCAGAGAGGAGTCGTACGGCACCAGCCTGTGCGGATGTCATTTACCATGTGAAGGCGGTGCTGCACGAAATCGGTGTAAGGCCAGATGGTCTGGTTCGGATAGCGTGGCATGTCTTTATCGGAAAACATCAGGTTAGGGTCCTGGATATGGTCCTCTCCCGTAGTCCATGACGGACGGTGGCATGCGTCGCAATGCAATTCGGAAAACAGACGTTTGCCTTCATTGAACTTGTCCGTACCGACATTGCGGGCCGCAGGCACTGCGAGTCCCCTGTGCCAGATCATCAGATTCTTGAACTGCTGGTCAGACATTTCCGGATCCTGGTTCTTGCCTGTCAGATAATTGTAGATATTTTGGGCGACATCGTCAGTGTGCCACTCCGGATGCTTCTTTTCCGGGTCAATCCGGTCGATATACTCCGGAAATTCCGCCTGCACCTCCTTGTCATTCATCGCTGTCTTGGCATAGTATGTACCTGCCAGGTCGAGATAGTGGTAACGGCGGTCCGAACGGGTCACATTGGTGATGTTCCAGATGGCATTGGCACCGGCAGCATCCATGAGCGGACCGCGGGAAAGCGCATAAGTATAACGGCGTACATATTGGGTGCCGTTGCCCTGCACGGTATTCTTGTACATGCTCGTCCATTTCATCCCGGCCTGGTCCCAATAAGCGGGGTTCAGCGCGTCGGTCTTCCCGATGGAATTATAATATTCGCTTTCCTTTATCCACTGCTTGGTGATTTCTTCTTCAGGAATGGCATCCGTCAGACCGGTTCCATAGATACCGATGGTGGATTCCAGCTTCACCCCGATTTCATCCGCTACCCTGTCGGCAGGAATCGTGACCATCTCCCCATTGCGTTTCACGACCACCGGCGCATAATACGCATCGGCAGAAATGGTGATTTCCGGATAGATGAGCTCATACTTTTCGCCATCAGGAAACTCGTTGCCCCACTCGTCCACATAGGTTTTCCACTCGATCGGCGATATGCCGGCCTCGTCAATCGGCGCCTTGAACGGCTTGGTAGCCATCGTCTGCGGCATACCGGCGACAGACATGATGTAAGACTCGGTCTGCTTGTCATAAATCACCAGCAGATAACCATTTCCCATGTCGCTTGCGCGATAGCGCTCCTGACGTTTTCCGTGCCCGTAATTCGGGTGACAATAAAGACAGCCGGAACGCACGGCCAGAGGACCGAGACCTGTGAAGGCGCCATCCGAATTTTCATTGTAATCGCGCTCGAAAAGCGTCTCGCCATTCTGGAATTCCATCCCCATGCCGGCCTGTTCCACAGCCGGGGTAGGCTGCTGATACGCATAAGCATTGACCATTGTAGTCGTCCCCAAAAGCCCGCCGGCGTAATACTCCGCCGGATGTTCGCTGCTCATGCCGGGGCCCAGGTCAATGATTTTGTCAATGTCCTTGTCCGGCTCCTCGCCTTTGCATCCTGCGACGGCCAGGGCGATCATTGCCAATGTCAAATAGTTGTGTTTCATGATTTTAGCTTTTACCAAGTAATCTTTTTCAATGCCTCCACCAGTTTCAAGTCATTGTCGGCAAGCGCGCGATAAGTAGGCTTCACTGTCTTTTCGACGAATTGTTCATTGACGCTCTTGAACTTGGCCTCGATGGTGGCATTGTTCGAATAGCTTTCGAGAATGTCATTGAGCTTGTCAAGAGATTCCTCCAGATCATCGAGCGCGGACATCGCAGTCTTTGCGCTGGCATCGCTGTAGCATTCTACGAAAGGCTTCTTCATCTTGCTGATGGCATCAAGAGCAGCCTCAAGCTTTGCCTGCACATTTTCAGCAGCGGCCTTCGTCTGCTGGATTGTAAGGCAGACGCCTATCAGGGAAGCGGCATCCGGTGTCTTTCCGTTCTGGTCGAATCCACCGTAAAGTGCATGCTTGCAGGACATTATGTTGTCATAGAAGTCCTGGATTGAATTATGTGCATGAGGAGATTCGATATAGTTCACATCCGCTCCGGTAGCAGGGGCACCGATCTTGGAGTCACGGACCTCACCGATGATGCTGTTGGCTCCCGCGATAATCTGGCAGGTCGCAAGAGTGACGCTTGAATAGCGTGAACCGGCATTGCCCGCATTCTTGAAATCAGCGCCATAATCGTCAGACTCGAATTCCACCTCGTCCAAAAGCGCCTTTTCAGCATCGGAAACCTTTCCTCCCCATGCACTTACGAGTTTCAATGAGCTGAGGTAGAGGTCGTGTGCCGCTGTCTGGGCAAACCATACTTCATTGGCCGTCATATCAGCGATCTTTCGGGACTTTCCTTCACGGAAGATAAGGTATTCCACAGCATGGAAGCCCGTAAGGTTCTGACCTGTAGCGATATTGTTCGCCATGATGGCGGCATCGTCTTCATCAGTCGCAGGGCTGTATTTCTTCATATATTTGTCGAATTGCACACGGTCGAACGGCCATGTGTCGGTGTGCGGGTCCAGACCGTAATCACCTGCAGGGCCGAAAAGGAATGCTTCCGACCATTCCCAGTCCTGACGTGCAGATCTCCAATGTTCACCTGCTGTCGCAATCATCGCATCAGTTCCGTTCAGGTCAGGATTCACTGTTCCGGACTCCCCGTTGGAGTTCTTTTCGCAGCTCGCCAATGCCAGGACGGCAAAGGCGGCAATCATGAATTTCAATGTTTTCATCTTATAGTTTGTTAATTATTATTTTCTGTTGAACCAGCCGACGAAGGCTATGCCCAGGGAAACGGACGGTTCATCGTTATATTCTACAGCGAGATATCTTTTTGCATATTCGGCTTTGATGATAATCTGGGGTATCGGCATATAATTGATACCGAAGGCCATACGTTTTACATGGTCATAATCGTAAGCCACTTTCTTGTCTCCTGAGGCGTATGTGTTGTAATCCTCGTAACGTCCGAAAACGTAGAGTTTCTGTTCATCTTTGAGCCTGTTCACAAGTCCGAAGACATTGTACCCGACTTCACCGCCGAAGGAATATGCACTGGTACCTATCGGCGAATGTTTGGATGGGGAACCATCCTGCTGGGTGTGTTTCGGAAAGGCATTGCAGAAGGTAGTAATACGCTCTGCATCAGACAGATGAGCATAGGTAGCATTGCCCCGGGCTATAAGATTCCAGCGGTTCAGTTCGAAACCGAAACTGCCGATGGCGAGGGCTCCGTGACAGTCATCATAGGATGCGCTTGCCTTTCTCTCAGTATTTCTGAATGTATATCCGTAGTAGCCGCTCAGGCTGAGTCTCAGCCCTTTAACGGAATAATTGTCAATTCTGGCCGCGCCGGCATATACGTTTCCGATTTTGTATTCGTAAGGGCTGGTGGCGCCGTAATGTGCGAAGCAGTCGTGGCCGAAGCGTTCAGCATCCAGACCTGAGGTAAAGATGGCCTCATACCTCCACTGCGGCAGCTTTCCCCAGAGTGAAAGACCTACCTGGTGCCATGTGTTCGGAAGGAATTTCGCCTCACCTTCAGTACGATAGACGGAGAAAAATTCATTGGGCAGATGGTACTGGTTTATTTCTCCGACAGGGATTATCAGTTCGCCCGCCTTGACATTGAACTTGCCGGCCCAAAAGGCCTTGTTCAGCCAGAATTGCTCCAATGCGACTTCGCCGCCTCTCTCTGTTTCAGCCTCATATTCACCGCTTTCGTCAGCGTCGATCTCGACTGCCGATTCGGTTCCGCCATGTTCGAATTCGATCTCCATTCCCATTGTCCAGCCTTTTCCGAAATCGTATCCGAGGTTCAATGTGACATGGGGAAGGTCGAAACGGCCATGCGATTTGTCGTTCTTATAGGTTTCCGGATCACGGTAGCGGTTGAAATGCTGGCTATAGAAATTTCGTGACATCACAGCCTCTCCATAACCGCCTATGGTAAGACGCCCGAGAGCATTGCTGATGCGGGATTCTTTTTTATCCGCTTCATTCTCAGTGTTTTGCGCGCTCATAGCAACGCTTGCCGTCATCATCATAGCCACGGCAGCAATTATTCGTTTGTTCGTCATATATGTACTTTCTCGTTTTGCGGTTGCAAATTTATTGCGAGACGGCATGGCGGGCAATCCCAAAAAATTGGTAAATCTTCGGACGATTCTAATCATAAATGGGGATAAATCCATTGTCGTTACGATTGGATTTGATACCTTTGCACGCGAAATTATTAAGGTAAAAGAAAAAGCAGTATGACGATTATTTTTGCAACGGGCAATAGCTGTAAACTGCGTGAAGCATCAGAGATTCTAGGCGAGGGATTTGAGCTCGTTACCCCAGCCGACAAAGGTATCACGGAAGATATTCCGGAGACAGGCACGACTCTGCGTGCCAATTCATTACAGAAGGCACAATACATTTTCGACCACACCGGAGGAGCAGATTGCTTCGCTGATGACACCGGACTTGAGGTGGATATCCTCGGCGGCGCTCCAGGTGTATATTCCGCAAGATATGCCGGACCTTCGAAAAGTTTCGATGCCAATATGGATAAGCTTCTCAGCGAGATGGCCATTCACGAATATGAGGCATCAGTGGCGAGAGAATATGGTATCAGCACTCCTCACGCCACACGAATGGCCAGGTTCAAGACTGTCATCACCATGATTCTGAACGGGGAAAAGCATTATTTCGAGGGAACCATGGAAGGCCGCATCGGATATGGAAAAGTCGGTAACGGCGGTTTCGGATATGACCCGGTTTTCATTGCCGACGAATATCCGGATGTGACGGTAGCGGAGCTCACTGACGAACAGAAGAATGCCATTTCGCATCGCGGCAAGGCATTGCGTGCGATGGCTGCATGGCTTCAGGAGCACGCCGGCAAGTAGACACCGCCATGGATGACAGCGCTATAATATTGAATTACACGAAGATACGTGACAACCTCATTGTCGTGCACGCATTGACCCGAGCCTACGGCCGGAAGAGTTTTCTGGTGAAGACGGGGGCGAAGGCGAAGATGGCGTATTACCTTCCGCTGAACATTCTGGAGCTTTCCATAACGGAAAATACGAAATCAGATCTCTGGTATGCCAGTCCTCTGGCGGCAAAATATCCTCTTCTGGGAATACGGAACAATGTTTTCAAGAACACGATGTCCCTGTTCATGGCGGAGGTGGTTTACCGTACCATAAAGGACGGGGCGCAGGAAGACGGACTTTTCGACTGGTGTGTCCGTCAGATATTGACTCTGGATGCGCTCCAGGCGGATTTCAGCAACTACCACATTTATTTCCTGCTGGAGTTCTGCATAGCCCTGGGTTTCCGCCCCGAGGCGACCGACATGATTCCGTTCACCGGTGAGTATCAGCCGTTTGTGGAGCAGTTCATGCGTTCGGATCTGCCTACGGCCATGCTTATTCCGTTGTCCGGCCGTGTCCGCAGCGAGATCGCCTCATCCATAATCCGCTATCTGGAGTTCCACACGGAGTCCACCATCAACATCCGCTCGCTCCAGGTTCTGCATGAATTGTTCGTATAATCTTCGGCCAGCCATCCCACGCCTGTTCCAATTTTCCGGCGGCTGGAAGTAGCGCGTTGTGAGTGGAAAACGTTTTAATACGCACGTCGCGAGGTAAAAACGCCATGTCGTGCGCAAATCAGGCGTTTTTGCGCACGACACAATTCTACAACCCAAAGTACCTCTCGAAGAATGTCTGTTCCTGTGGTCCTCACCTGCCCGTCCCGGAAGCTGTTGTCAATGAAATTCTCGATAAGTGTATAACGTCCATCGAGTCACATCTACAATGCGTCGAAAATTGAGGCGACGATTCCGGGTTTTCCCCCTGACCCGTAATACACAGGGTTTTCCCCCTGACCCACGATTCCCAGGAGAAGCTTTCGGCAAACTGAACAAGTTGGCAGCCCAGTATTTAACTAAACAACAAGATATCAACAAGTTACAAAGACGCTTGCATGCCAAGTCTCATGAAAAAACATGGAACTTGGCATGCGTCGATTGAGCATAAAGTGAAGTCATCTTATTGAGATACAACAGATTGAACGATTACCCGCAAGCATCCATGCCTGCCAAGTGGATCAGAAAATAACTGCCCTATTTCGGGCAGAAGGCACCTATCTGACGGATGGACCAAGACCTTTTTTTGACTTGAATTGTTCGTATAATTTAGTAACTTTACGAGGATATTAACATTGTAACTATGAAACATTCATTTGCAGCCGTCAAAACGGCATTGATCATGACTGTTATGGCGCTGGCGGGATTGCAGAGCTGTGCGCCGAAGGTTGATACTCAGGGACTTCCGCTGAGGGTCGTCTATATGGCCGGCGAGGCGTCTGACAGGACGATTGCCGCTGACGAGGACGGCATGTTCAACTTCAAGATTCCGGTGGGTTACATCCCGAAGGGCGGAGTCATCGAGTTCGATGCGGCTGTGAATACGACCGCTTCCTGCAGCAAATATTATGTCGTGGAGTGCAAGTCGGGCAGCACCTGGTACAAGGGCGACATGTTCATGTGTTCCGGCCGTCCGACCGGTGCGGGCGCCCATCCGTCCACGATCCTGCAGACATTCCGCCTGCCTGAGCCGGTGAAAGGCGAACTGGAAATCCGTTTCCGTCCGACCGGCAAGGAGAAGGCCGATACTGCAGCCACGGATAGCGCTGTACCTCAGATGATTATGCCGAAGAGCCATTTGGCGGAATATGTGCAGTATCTCGGCAATGCGGTTCCGAAGGACACCCTGAACGTCCTCTGTGTCGGCAATTCCTTCACGTATTACTGGGGTTGTCCGGCAATGCTCAAGGAGATTGCATGGAACGAGGGGCATTATCTCCGCATAAAATCAACGTTGAAGGGCGGCCAGACGCTGGGCGACCATCTCGCGCTCCCGATTTCGCGCAATGTCGTCAATGCCGGCCATTACGATTATGCGTTTTTCCAGGACCAGAGCCAGAGTCCGGCAAGACACGCTTCCGACACGACCCAGTTCGATTATGTCAATACGAATTTCCTGAAATTGACCGACAGGCTTCTTTCCCGCTCGCGCAATTGTCACGTAATCCTGGAGAGCACCTGGTCATTCGAAAAGGATGATTTCGGCGGTTTCGGCAGCCACGCCGCGTTCGACAGCCTGATGACCATCGGCACATCAATGATGGTCCGCAATGCGTCCAAGATATTCGGGGCCAATGATTTCGAGGTTTCGCCAATAGGCCGCGCCTTCAGCATTGTCCGCAACGAGAATCCCGGCATTGACCTCTACAGCGCCGACAGCAAACATCAGTCCGACTACGGTTCCTACCTGAAGGCCTGTGTAAACTACCTCATGATTTTCCGCAAGCCGTTCCAGTCCCAGCCGGCAGATGGCGCCACTTCCTCAATAGATTGCGGCATTCCTCACGACCAGGCCGCCTATCTCCGCCAGGTAGCAGAGCGCGTGGTGCTCGGGGCTAGATAGTTTTGCACGCCTGCGTCATGGTGGGTCCTCCCCTGCTCAGGCATCCCCGGCGGGACGCGGCCACGGGGCGTTTTGTAACTCATTGCTCATGTTCAGAAGCGACACCGATTTTGTAAGAGGAGTAAATGACATTCTCGTATGTTCATTGAAATATGACATTGAGATATATGCCTATTGCCTGATGAACAACCACTTCCATTTTCTTCTACGAGGAGAACACCTTGATGTGAAAAGATTTGCCAAGGCATATCTCCAGAGAAGGCTTGCGGCAATTAAAAAGGTCTATTCGGAGATCAAACATTCCGAAGACATTGACCTGAGCATCAAGCATATAGCTGACACCGACTATTTGCGCGGCGTATGCGGGTACATTTTGAGAAATCCAATGGCTGCCGGCATGAATGTAATTCCCACGGCATACCTATGGTCATCCGCAAGCATGTATTTCAATGATAATCATTGTCTTCCGTCAGGAAGGAAGCTGTCATCGCTGAGCATCCGCATGCAACGTGAACTTTTTTCCTCGAAAGTCCTTCTGCCTCAGGACCTTGTTCTTGACGACAATAACTTGGTCTTCCCCGGACAATATGTCAAAGTTCATGAAATGGAACAGTATTTCAACAATCCGAGACAGTTTTCCTTCTACCTTTCCAAGAACAATGATGTCGAATATGAAACCGATTCCGGAATCCTGAAATCAGTGAAGTTCAGGGATGATGAGTTATACCAGTCTCTGGAGGGAATCTGCATCAACCGGTTCAGCAGCAGTTACAAGAGCTTGTCCATCGAAAGGAGGTGTATCGCAGCAGCCGATCTGGTCAAAAAGTATCGTCTGACCACCTCCAGGGCAGCACGGATCAGTTCATTGCCCCCGGATCTCCTGTCAGGAATACTAGGCAGGTATCCCCGGAAACAATAATCCGGCGCGTGGCGGAACGCGTATGCGGCTACTTTGGACGAGGATCACCATGCCACATGCTCGACGGATGTCACGGCGGGACGCGGCCACGGGGCGTTTTGTAACTCATTGATAATCAGATGCCATTTTAACCGGGGCGTGGAAACGCAGCCTTTTTTTGGCCACGTTTCCACGAACGACTGCTCCTGTAGGTTCTTATTCCCCTAACGGGTTTGACCTTTATGACTTGCATGGGAATGTTTCTGAATGGGTAGCGGACTGGTTTGATGTAAATTATTATGGAGGCTCGGGCGGATTTGCCTGGAATCCGACAGGTCCGGAAACCGGAACACACAAGGTCGTTCGTGGAGGGGACTTTACGATGGACAAGCTCAGCTGCCGTTGTGCTGCAAGAGTATATTGCTCACCCCGGGTGACAAACATGCTGATCGGATTCCGTGTGGCTTTCGACCAGGATATGAAATGGGAATGATATGAATAATTTAAATACATGACAATGAAGAAATTAATTTACTTCCTCGCTTTGGGGGCAGCACTTCTGCTCGGAGCCTCTTGTGACAAGGAATCTGACAATGTCCCACTCTATGTGAATACATGGGTGACAGACTCAAACAGCCTTTTGACTTTCGGTGGCAAATCCGTTGACTACGGCTTTTACCAGATCAATGAGGACAAGACCTTCAATTTAAGTTTTCTCGCCAATGAGAATGTCCTTGAAGTTCTCAAAACTCAGATATTGCCTAGACTGGAACCGTCCGAAAAGGGTGATGACGATTACATTGACGAAGCGACTGAAAGTTATAAGAAGGAATTGGCCGAAAGGATCAAATCTGTGCAAATCAATGATGCAGTCATCATAATAAAGGGTGTATATGTGGTGATTCCCGGTAAGGAAGATGACGTTGATTTGAATATCTTCCTGACACGAATTCTCAAAGGAATGGAAATTCCGATTCCGACGGGGACGGTCTTTCATCTTTTCAATATAACCAAGGACTCGATGACGTTGGACAATGGGGCTGGTGATGTTGAAAAATTGCAGATGAAAAGTTTGTCTTCTTCAGGCATGAAAATAGGTAAGACCGTTGATTTGTCAGAGATTCTCGGAGAATAAATAATGGAATTTGGGATATGAAAAAATTGATATACAGCATTTTTGCTATTGCGGTTGTCGCAATGACATGCTCCTGTGAAAAGGATGGTTCTGAAAATGACGGACCGAAACTTTATGTGAATACATGGATGTTGGATGTGTCTGAGCCGTCTTTCCTGCTCCTTCAGCTGAACGATGACGGTACTGCGGTCTTGGGTCAAGCATATTCGTCGGATGATTTGGAAAGTTTAAGAAACAGCATTGATACGGAAAAACTTACACCGGAACAGAAAACATTTCTGGATGGCATGAAGGCTAATGATGTGCTTGCCATGAACGGCTGGTATACCATGAAGCCCAATGCAGATGGCAGCATGGTGCTTTGCGTGTCGTATGAAGTCATGTATCCTACCGATACCCGTATAATGTCCATTGCCAGCTATGTAAAGGAAGTATCCGCAGACCGTATGCTTATATTTTCCGGTGATACCTCCGATGATGGCAAGCCGATGTTCGATGAAGTGCTGTCCGTTGAAAAATCTTCCGTCAAGCCTGGAACCCTTTATGACCAGAGCCTGATAATGGCGCTTCCGAAAAAAGACCACAATTGAAAAAATGTACTTAACTTCGCGGGCTGAAAAGTTAAGTATATGTGGTTGTCATTTGCATTTTTGTCGGCGGTCCTGCTGGGATTTTACGACTCTTGTAAGAAACAGGCACTGGGTGGCAATGCTGTCATTCCGGTGCTGTTTCTGAATACATTGTTCTGTTCGCTCATTTTTGTCCCGTTCATAGTTCTTTCATATTGTTCGCCTGTCTTGGACGACAGTATTTTCAAGGTCGCAGATTATGGTGGCTGGGCAGTCCAGAAATGGATATTGCTCAAAAGTGTCATTGTCCTAAGTTCTTGGACTCTAGGCTACTATGGTATGAAACATCTGCCTCTGACGATAGTCGGCCCGATCAATGCTACCCGACCGGTGCTGGTGCTGCTCGGTGCAATGCTGATTTTCGGGGAGAAACTCAATTGTCTCCAATGGACCGGTGTCCTGCTCGCTGTGGTGTCGTTCTTCATGCTCAGCCGCAGCGGTAAGAAAGAAGGCATTGATTTCGAACACAATGTCTGGATTTATGCCGTGGTAGGCGCGGCGATTCTGGGTGCGGTCAGCGGATTGTACGACAAGTTCCTCATGAATCCGAATGGATTGGCATTGGACAAGATGGCCGTCCAGAGCTGGTACAACATCTACCAATGCTGCATGATGGGCGTGATGATGATGCTCATCTGGTATCCCAACCGTCGGAAGACGACCCCGTTCCGCTGGAAGTGGTCTATCATATTCATTTCCATATTCTTGAGCGTTGCTGACTTTGTCTATCTCTACGCCCTGTCAATGCCCGGCGCGATGATTTCCATCGTCTCCATGGTACGCCGCGGCAGCGTCATAGTCAGCTTCCTCTTCGCCGCTCTTGTCTTCAAGGAAAAGAACCTCCGTAGCAAAGCCCTCGACCTCGCATTGGTCCTCCTCGGAATGGTCTTCCTCTATTTCGGTTCGCGGTAGGGGAGCAGCAGTGTTGTACGTGTCAAGTCGAAGATACGACTTAATCTGATAAATATTGACTGCAAAAAAATTTTGTGCTTTGATAAAAGTTTGCTATATTCGCAGAAGATGAAGAGGGTTCTCCTCTTCGATTGATTTCCTTTTATTAACATACCGGCAGCGGGAACAAACCTTACGGGCTGCCAGCGCGCGAGGCAGCAAGATGGGTTTTGTGACCGCACAGTCCATTTATGGCAGCTCATATAGTTACTGTTATGACAAAAATTGAAGAAACATTGAAAATTGCGCTTGAAGCGCACGCCGGGCAGGAAGACCTGGATGGTAATCCAGCGATTCTGCATCCGCTTGCAGTCGGACTTATGGGGAACTCTGATGCTGAGATCAAGGCTGGGTTCCTGCATGACGTTGTGGAGGATTCCTCGATGACGCTTGAGGATTTGAAGAACAAAGGTGTTGAAGATGAGGTGATTGCAGCATTGGCTCTTCTGTCTCATGACAAGGAAAAAGTGGGATATTTCGAGTACGTGGAAAATATCATCGCTTCCGGCAATGTCACCGCAATCCATGTCAAACTCAATGACCTCCACCACAATCTGCAGCGGGGCAAAGTGTCTTATGAAGCAGCCGTCGCATCAAACGATGCGGCCAAGATCAAAGAGCTTGAACGAATAAACGCCAAGCACGAAAAGGCATTGGAAATGATTCTCACTAGTCGGGACGCGGCCACGCTTCGTTTTGCAATGCGTTGATTTTCAGTGTTTTATGAAATGGTGCGTGGAATTGTGGCCAAAAAACGGCTGCGATTCCACGCTTGGGGTTAAATGATGTCTGATTATCAATGAGTTACAAATTTGACCGTGGCCACGTCCCGCCACGAGAGGGCAAGCGTTTCCGAGCGGAATCAAGCACTCAGCAGGCGGTTTACTTCTGCCGGATTCAATGCCCAGTCGTAGGTGTAGGCCTCGTCGGCCCCGACGGCAGACTCTGCTAATTTTAAGTTTTGTCCTTTGGCCTTCAATTCGAGGAGTTCTCCGATTGAAATCTTTTCTTCCAAGCGGCGCAGAAGTGCCTCGATAGATTTACTGTCGGCATAATCTGATTGACTTGTCGAACTGAAATATTTGATATAACTTAAGGCTGACTTTATACATTATTATTGATGGAGCTGTAAGAGTGCATTGGTATAAATGATTATTAACTTTTTGTGAAGATGAACAAGGATGTTGCTTTAGTGCTTTCAAGTGGCGGTCCGAGAGGATTTGCCTATATCGGGGCCATTGAAGAATTGGAAAGCAGGGGATACAATATTACTTCAGTGACGGGGTGCTCGATAGGCTCGCTGGTAGGCGGCGTTTACGCTGCAGGCGGTCTGGACGGGTTCAAGGAATGGCTCTTCGACCTTGACAATGCCAAATTGCTTTCTCTTCTGGATGTTTCGATCAGCAAAAGCTATCTCATGAAGGGAGATAAGGTGATAGATGAGATAAAGAGAGTCGTTCCGGAGGTCAATATCGAGGACCTGCGGATACCTTACCGTGCCGTGGCAACTGACCTCTATACTGGCGAGGAAGTCGTGTTCAGCAAGGGAAAATTGTTCGACGCCATAAGGGCCTCGATTTCCATTCCGTCACTTTTCCGTCCCGTCAAGTACGGCTATCATACTCTGATAGACGGTGGGGTCGTCAATACCATGCCGCTTAGCCGGGCAGTGCGCAATGGGCACGACATCCTGGTGGCATTTGATGTGAATCACATTGACTCAGAAAAGATTGCAAGTTATCTCAAAGAACTTGAGGATGTCCGCGCCGAAGACATTGAACTGAAGTCAGATGCATTGGATGCGATTGGCGATTTGGCATTGAAAAAGGGCGTGTCGCTCCTGGATAGAGTCAGGATGATAGGCGATGAAGCGCAGAAAGCCTATAAGGGGATAGTCGAAATCGGCAAGAAAACGAGACAACTAGAGGATGAGGTCAATGACGAAAATATACCGACAAGCGACAACTATTATTCGATATTGACAAGGACCTTCTCGCTGATGAATCACACCATAGCGCGCCAGTCCATCCAACTCTATAAACCGGACATCGTAGTTAAAATGACCTTCGACACATACGGCGCAATACCCGATTATGCCAAAGGCGAGGAAATCGCCGCCGAAGGCCGTGAACTGATGTCCGCCGCCCTCGACGAATATGAGCGCGCGGAGGATGAGCAGAACTCCGTCATGTCCGGACAACGGAAATAAGTCAATGCTCCTCTGCATCCGACCTGCCGGAAACATACGGTATTTTCACTATGTTTCATTTAAAATAGTGGAAATGATGTGACGGGAACGTATTTTCGTCATTGATTGTTGACAGAAATTACTTGACTTCTATAAATTCAATCAATGATGAAAAGTGAAATTATTAAATTGGTGGCGGCATTGACAATTGTTTCAATGTCAGTGTCTTGCGGGAAAGAAAACTCATCCGGACTCATATTGTTGATGTCCGATTCTGCGACTGTTGACCACAATGCACAGGAAGTGAAGCTCGGCTATAAGTTGCTTCTGGACAATGGTTCGGACATTTCTGTTACGACGGATGCGGATTGGGTCAATGTAGGTACACCTGGCGAGTCCGAAGTTGCTCTTTCGGTTTCGCAAAATGATTCCAGAACAGAGTCGCGTGTGGCGGAAATCGTTGTAGGCTATGGGGATATGGAACCATTGACATTCACATTGACACAAGATTATTTGCGTCCTGTGATTGGCCTTAAACGTCTTTCCGAGACGGTCGATTGTCAGGCGCAGGAGTATTTTGTGTCGTGTGAAATCCTGAATCCCATTGATGGAGAGGAGTTTAACGCGGAAACGGAACAGGAATGGTTTGAAATCGTCCTTGAACAGGAGAAAGGAGGCATCAGGCTGCAAATTCCGGAAAATGTGACAGCGGAGGATAGGTCAGCGGAGATTATTTTCACTTACGCGGGCGCTGAAACCCGTACGCTCGCATTTGTCCAGAAAGCCGTCAAGGAATATGAATTCATCGGTGGAATCAAATGGGCATTGAACAACTGCGGTGACCCGTCGAGCCCTCTCGGAAGCTATTATAATTGGAAGGAGCGTGAAACTGCGTGTCCTGATGGCTGGCGTCCTGCAACGGCGAAGGAAATGCAAAAGCTGTTTTACTATGGGTCAGCATGGACTTCGCACAACGGCGTCAACGGACGCTGGTATTCAGGAATGGTAAAATATGCTGAAGATGTTCCTCGGATTTTTCTGCCGGCAGCAGGCGGATGCTGGTTCGGCAACTTCCGTGAAATCGGGCAATGCGGTTACTATTGGACTGACGAATTGTTCAATTCCGGCAACAATGCAAGCGGTTATGGCGTAAAGGATTACGCCATCCAGATAGGAGTAGGACTAAGCACTAAGGACAACAGCCGCTATTCGCTCCGCTGCGTTCAGGATTGAGGAGATTTGGGCTAGGTGGTTGTGATTTGCATTTTGTTCCGCATAAAACGTTTTTGCGGAACAAAATGCCTCTGAAAATGCATTCGGTGTAACTTAAAACGTTTAATCGGTACAAAAGGCGATTAAAGCCTATCAGTATAGAGGATGCCGTCGAGGTGGTCGCATTCGTGCTGGAAGATGACGGCGGTGAAACCTTGGATGGTTTCGGTCGTGTCGCGTAGGGTCTTGGTGGACGTGTAGGTGATGTCAATGTCGCGGTAGCGGGCTACTTTTCCGCTTCTTCCGGGAATGCTGAGGCATCCTTCAGAACCGGGTACCTTTTCTCCGCGGCTGGCAGCGACCAGGATGTTCGGATAGACTTCGAATGGCGCTCCGGACTTGTCGAAACGCTGTACGGCCACGATGCGGCGCGAGATCCCGACCTGCGGACCGGCGATTCCTACCCCATCCTGCTCCGGCGATGTCACCGTCGCCACCATCTTTTCTGCCAGGGTTTGATATTCAATGCTTTTCAATTCGTTTTCATTGATTCTGCCGCAACTTTTCCTGAGTGTCAATGAATCCGAGGCGTCATTGACCGTAAGCACACGCATTGTGGCTCCGCCGTTCATGATCAGAGACTTTTCCGCATCGCTCCATCCGCTTTGGCTGGTGCATGATATGGCGGCCATGGTCATCATTGCCGCGAGAATGTTTCCGAGAGTTTTCATAATGTCATATTTGTATTTTATGTTTTTTTCTTCTACCCGAGACCATCATCGAAAAGACGGAATCACAGATTGGGTCATGTCATTCATTCTTCAGTCTTGAGCGTTACGATTTTACAAGGATGACCAGTTGCCGGGACAATCTTCTCCAGGAGGTCCGTCATCTTGATTTTCAATGTTGCCGTATTGATGCATGGGTGACATCCCAGATAGTCGGATTTCATCAGGTCATTGTCAATGACCAGCATGACTTTATGTTCATTGTCATTGATAAGGCCCATTACCGAAACCGAGCCGGGGTGGATTCCCAGCAGTTCGGTCATTTTGCTTTCGTCCGCGAATGACAGCCTGGCGCAGCCGAGTTCCGACGACAGGAATTTGGTCTTGAAATGCTTGTTGCCCGGAAGCATCAGGAGATAAAACTGGGTCTGTTGGCGATTGCAGAGAAACAGGTTCTTGCAGATCGGCACTCCGAGCGTCTTCTCGATTTCCTGGCATTGTTCCATGGTGTACGCAGCCTCATGACAAACCGTCTCGTATTGGATGCCGATCGAATCCAGAAAATCATAAGTCCTTGTTTCCACCACGCTCCGTCCCTCGTCGATGTCCGGTCGGCCGATATAATGTGTAATCATAGTTCCTTATTTATTATTCTGTGCAAAGTTATACAATAATCGGTGTTTTCCTGCGATAATTTATTCCTGCTTTTTGTGGTTGTTGTGGTCCTTCTATATTATCTTTGCAGCATAATTGCCCTATATGGAGAACAACCTTTTGATATATAATATTGGGGACGGTGCCCAGGCCTTTACTGCTGGCCGTGACGCTGTTCTTCCCTGTCATGTCATTCAGCCGCACCAGACCCATTCCGTCAAAGTGGTCTGCATTGATGATCCCGGAATTGCCAGAGAACAGCTGGAAGGTGTGGATGCATTGGTTACCAACCTGCGTGGAGTCGCCATCGGAGTCAGGACCGCTGACTGCATCCCCGTCCTGCTGTATGATCCTGTCAGAGGGGCCATCGGAGCTGCACATAGCGGATGGAGGGGCACGGTGAACATGATTGCAAAGAAGACGGTAGGGGAGATGATTCGCCTGTTCGGATGCTCTCCGTCGGATATTCGTGCGGTGATCGGCCCCGGAATAGGGTTCGACAGTTTCCAGGTAGGGGAGGAGGTGGCCCTTGTCTTCAAGGAGTCCGGATTTCCGGTTGACCGTATCTGGGCCTTCAGGGGAGCAAGGGCCGAGAACTCAATGGAGGGGGGACATCACATTGACCTGAAGGAATGTGTGAGGATTTCGCTTGTTGACTGCGGTGTTCCTGCGGATAATATCCAGGTCTCTGATATCGACACCTATATTGATGACAGGTTTTATTCCGCAAGGCGTGAGGGACCTCAAACCGGCAGGAATATCAATGCCATAAAGATGGTGTAGGGTCCGTCGTTCCGTTAGAAACCATGACTCATTTTGTGGTCGAATTGACTTCATTCCAATATGAGCGACAATTATCAGTTTCTTACCCATGCGCCTGTCCATCGGGTGATAGGCGAAATGGCGATACCGACTATCATATCAATGTTGTTGACCAGCGTATATAACCTGGTCGACACTTTTTTCGTGGGACAGATTGACACGCAGTCAACAGCGGCAGTAGGCATCGTGTTCAGCGTGATGTTCTTCATTCAGGCTTTTTCTTTCTTCTTCGGCAACGGCTCCGGAAACTACATCTCCAGACAGCTTGGTGCCCAGAAGGTAGAGGATGCCGAGACTATGGCAAGTACGGGTCTCTTTTACACATTGGCATTCTCAATCCTGATCATGCTGACAGGCTTGCTTTTCCTTGAACCTGTCAGTATCCTACTTGGCAGTACACCCACCATTCTTCCATATACATGTCAGTATCTTGGCATCAGTCTTCTGGGCACGCCGTTTATTATGGGAACCTTCTGTATAAACAACCAGATGCGATTCCAGGGGTTCGCCAAGTATTCCGTATATGGAGTAGTCATCGGTTCCATCATCAATTGTCTGCTTGACCCTCTCTTCATCTTCGGCTTCTCCATGGGCGTTCGCGGAGCAGCATTGGCCTCAGTCATAGGGCAGTTTTGCGGATTCATGATCCTGCTCGTGATGAGTAGAAAGGAAGGTGTGATTCGTTACAGTCCCCGCAAAATCTCCTTCGAAAGCAGATTTGTGAAGGAAATCATTGCCGGAGGCACACCATCCCTTTCCCGGCAGGGACTTGCAAGTATCAGCACCATTGCCCTCAACAGCGTTGCCGGCAATTATGGCGATGCGGCCATTGCCGCCA
>FR882163.1:36635-55454 GCA_000434935.1 Bacteroides sp. CAG:709
CGATGCGGCCATTGCCGCCATGAGTGTCGTAAACCGCATCACTATGTTCATATTCAGCGTGATCATTGGCCTCGGACAAGGATATCAACCGATGTGCGGCTTCTGTTATGGCGCAAAACTTTACGATAGGGTAAAGAAAGGCTTCTGGTTCAGCACAAAGATCGGCATGGTGTTCCTTTTGTTCTGGGCTGTGGTCCTTATCATCTTCAGCAAGGATGCTGTCGCGTTGTTCCGCAATGATCCTGAAGTGATTGCCATCGGTATTCCAGCATTGCGTTACCAGATGATCATGTTTCCTGTATGCAGCTTTATGATGATGTCCAACATGATGATGCAGACCTGCCGGAAGACCATACGTGCCAACATACTTGCCGCTTCGAGGCAGGGTCTGTTTTTCATCCCTCTGATCATCATCCTGCCTCACTGTTTCGGACTTTTTGGAGTGGAAATCTGCCAGGCAGTGAGCGACCTCATTTCTTTCGTGGTGACCATTCCCATAGTGTGGTCCGCATTCCGGGAAATGAAATGATGTGTTATAGGTGTTGGCGGGGTTATAGGTGTTGGTGTCGTCGGGACGCAGCCACGGGTTAATTTGTAACTCGCTGATAATCAGATATCTTTTTGGAGATAACGTGGAAACGATGTCATTTTTTGGCTGCGTTTCCACGCTGTATTTTGTAACTGATTGACAATCAACGTTTCTGAAAATAGAGCGTGGCCGCGTCCCGCCGCAAATGCCCTTAAATCAGGAATGTATTACATCATTTCCTTCAATAATCTGCAGGCGGATTAGGGCAAATGCATTACCTTTGTTCAAAATGAAATGATTATGTCGAAGGTTGATAAATATGTGGCGCTGATTCCGCGGATCCAGTCAGTCCTTTCGGGTGAGACTGATGAAATTGCAAGGATGTCAAATATGGCGGCGTTGCTTCACTTTGAATTCGGCTTCTGGTGGACAGGGTTTTATCGCGTCGTTTCGGCAGATGAACTGGTGCTCGGGCCATTTCAGGGGCCTGTAGCCTGCACCAGAATCAAGAAAGGCAGGGGAGTCTGCGGCACTTCATGGAGAGAGGACCGCACACTTGTCGTCCCTGATGTTGAGCAGTTTCCCGGACACATCGCGTGTTCAAGCGAAAGCCGGAGCGAGATAGTCGTTCCATGCCGTAAATGCGGCCAGATTGTCGCGGTGCTTGACATTGACAGTAAGGAGCTTGCCACATTCGATGAAATTGACAGAGATTATCTTGAGCAGATAGTGTCAATGCTGTATGGCAAAGAAAGCCAAAGGGGATAGTGTATTTGCGGAGAGAACTATTACTAATATCATGAAAGCAGAATTTGCGGGCCAGATGGTAGTTGCGGACACCAAACCACATTATAAGTTACTTGACGGACTAAGAGGAGTGGCTGCCTTACTTGTCGTCTGGTATCATGTCCATGAAGGTTTTTCATTCGCAGGCGGCGGTATGATTACAGGCATCAATCATGGCTATCTTGCAGTGGATTTCTTCTTCATGCTGTCTGGATTCGTCATCTCGTATGCATATGATGACAGATGGACTAAAGGCTTCAGTCTCAAAGACTTTTTTAAGCGCAGAATCATCAGGCTTCACCCAATGGTCATAATTGGTGCCATCATCGGCGCCATTACATTTATGCTCCAAGGCTCTGTTCAATGGGATGGAACTCATATTGCGACTTCAGCTGTAATGTTGGCCATGCTATGCGCCATGTTCATGATTCCAGCCACTCCAGGATGCTGCTATGAAGTACGTGGCAATGGAGAAATGTTTCCTCTGAACGGGCCAAGTTGGTCGCTTTTCTTTGAATACATTGGCAATATTATATATGCATTGATAATCAGGAGATTACCTAAAGCAGCATTGGCTTGGTTGGTGATTGTTCTGGGCATTCTTCATACAAGTTTTGCAGTTTTGGACGTTTCCGGGTACGGAAGTATAGGAGTCGGCTGGACCATTGATACAATGAATTTCTTTGGAGGACTGCTGCGGATGCTGTTTCCGTTCACTGCCGGTATGCTTGTCGCAAGAAATTTCCGTGCGATAAACGTCCGGGGCGCGTTCTGGCTATGCTCAGCCGTTCTTTTTGCCCTGTTCTGCGTTCCGTACCTGCCCCAAACTTTTAAGGTCAATGATACTTTGGCATTGACCTTAAACGGGGCTTTCGAGTCATTCTGCATCGTCATTGTCTTTCCACTTCTTGTATGGCTCGGCGCATCAGGACACGCATCTGATGGAGTGTCTGACAAGGTTTGCGGTTTTCTCGGTGACATATCATATCCTCTGTATCTCATCCATTATCCTTTTATGTATCTTTTCTATTCTTGGCTTATAAAAACGGAACAGTACACATTGATGGAGACTTGGTCTGTTGTTCTCGTTCTCTATGCGAGTTGTGTTTTAGTGGCGTTTATCTGCTTGAGATTATACGACATCCCAGTGCGTAACTGGTTAAGACGACGCATGGGATAGATAATGGTTTCCTGCGGGTACGATTGACTATGCTTCATTTCATGAATGCAAGACGACTCTTTATTACAGATTCTCTGGTGCCTCGTCATGGACAGAACTTGCGTCATCTTCCAGTACCGGACTCATAAGCCACGATTTTACAATAGAAAATCCGGACGGAAAGACTATAGATATTCAGGTGAAGAACAGGTCAGATGTGACGGATAAAAAATATCCTGTTGTGGATGATTGGAAACTTGTTGCACTTGATTGACATATTGAAAAGGGCTGCTTTAATCAAAAGTATTTGGAACTTGTAGATATATTTCACAGCGCATTGTGAATTTCTTGAATTTTTCAGATAAAAATTTTACTTTTGTTCGAAATTACCAATCCGCTGTGAATATGAAGACTTTAGGAATGCAGATTAAAGAACGCAGGAAGGCCCTTAAGATTACTCAAAAGGAACTCGCCGATTTAGCGGGAATCAGTATCAATACTGTGGTTGCTGCAGAGCGTGGACAGGGGGATCCTAAGATTTCTACATATCTTGCTATTTGCAATGTTCTAGGACTTAAATTGATTGTACAGTTATGAGACAGTGTGAAATCTATTTGCACGGAATAAAGTGCGGCTTGCTTACTGAAGAGGATGATAAGTCCTTTACATTTTCTTATGATAGTGTATATCTGCAAAGAGCTGATGCGGATCCGGTCAGTCTTACTCTTCCTCTTCAGAGGGAACCGCATAAATCACCCTATCTTTTTTCGGTTTTTGCCAACATGCTTTCTGAAGGAGAGAACCGTCATGTTCAGTCCGTGTTGTTGCGGATTGACCCGGAAGACGATTTTGGAATTCTTCTGGCAACCTGTCAGATAGATACTATAGGTGCTATTACAGTAAAGCCGATCAGACTATGATTAATTTGAATATATGTCCGTCCACATTGAAGGAAGGGTTCAGTACATATTGTCCGGCTGCGGTCAAATCGCTTTTTGACGGAAACAAAGTCTCTCACATTTTTCCTGGCGCAAGCCCTGAAGATGGAGGCTCTGCGGATTCGATAAGAAATATCGGTAGAATATCGCTTTCAGGCGCCCAGCCAAAGTTTTCGGTCATAATAGGCGAGAACAAACAACTGAGATATACACGAGAAGGCGAGCAAGGGACATATATACTCAAACCACGTCCAACTGGTTATCAGATTGCCAATAAGGATTACTGTGCAGCTAATGAGCATGTTACAATGCAGATAGCATCACAGGTTTATGGAATTGAGACAGCAGGTAATGCACTTTGCTTCTTTGAGGATGATAAGCCGGCATATATTACAAGACGTTTTGATGTTTATCCTGGAGGTAAATACAAGCAGGAAGATTTTGCAGCATTGCTCGGCTGGAGTAAAGACAATGGTGGCGCTAACTATAAATATGACAAAGTAAGTTACGAAGAATGTGCTGAGGTTATTCACAGGTATGTGAAGGCTGCTTTGATTGACATCAGGCGATTTTATAGAATTATATTGTTCAACTTCGTGTCTCTCAATGATGATGCGCACTTGAAGAACTTTTCGCTCATAGAGAGAAATGGCGAGTATCATCTTTCACCAGCTTATGATCTTGTAAATACCTCTCTTCAACTTTATGAACCTCGGATATTTGCCCTTGATAAAGGTTTGTTCAAAGAAGGGATGAACAAGGCCGATACTCATAATATCGGTCATGATGACTTCGTGGAATTTGGAAGGAGGATCGGACTTCCGGAAAAAGTTGTTCATCAGGAAATTATGATGTTTCAGAAGGTGAATCCCATGGCAGTCGAACTTGTCAAAAAGTCTTTCTTGTCTGAAGAACTAAAAAAACAGTACATCACAGCATACACCTATAGGTGCAAGATGCTGAACTTCTGACACTTTAATTCGGCTTCAGTCTCAAAGACTTTTTTAAGCGCAGAATCATCAGGTAGGTCTTCGTCTTTTGTTTTTATTGCTTTTTCTTCGTGTCGGGCAGAAATCCGGCCACGACGCCGAGAAGTGGCAGATAGGCGCTGGCATTGAAAATGAACCAGATGCTTGTCTTGTCCGCGAGCCATCCGAAGAATGCCGAACCGATGCCGCCCAGACCGAGCATGAGACCGAAGAAAACGCCGGAAATCATTCCGATCCTTCGCCAATCTGGGTGAGGGTAGGGGTGGTGAACAGTCCGTTCTGACCTTCTGCCAACGAAGCCCATGCCATGAGCTTGGTGCCAAACTCATCCATGAATTTTCGGGTCTCGTGCTGCTGGTAGAATACATGCGTCTCCATCTGATTCACCATCGGCGAAATCTCCATGTTTGAAGCCAGTTATTTAATCTTGTTATATTCCTCATCGCTCACAGCCTCCAACCACTCGTTGGAGGTGTTCTCGCCAGGTATTTCAAAGGCGAGGTGGGCAAACCAGCTGTCTTTTGCAGCACCATGCCAATGCTTCACGTTGGCAGGAATATGGATTACTGTGCCTGGTAGAATCTCCTGTGCAGGCTTTCCTTCCTCCTGATACCAGCCACGTCCGGCTACGCCTACCAGCATTTGCCCGCCACTCTTTGTGGCGTGGTGTGTGTGCCAGTTGTTACGGCAACCAGGCTCAAAGGTAACATTGAAGAAAGGTATCTGACTGTCGGATATTTGTGCCAGATAACTGTTGCCTTTGAAGTATTTGGCGTAAGCGGTGTTGGGTTTGCCAATTGGGAATATCATCTCGCGCTGGAAAGCAGCCTTGGCATCTTCTCCTTTCACATCTTCGCTCCATACCTCCTTTGCCAGATTGAATGCAGCCCAGGCCTTTGGCCAACCTGCGTAGAAGGCGATGTGAGTAATAATCTCTGCCGCTTCCGTGCGGGTAATTCCGTTATTCTTTGCCGACTGCAAGTGATATTTCAGCGAGCTGTCGGTGATTCCTTGGCTGATGAGCGAAGTGATTGTTACCAAACTGCGGTCGCGCAATGAAAGCAGGTCATTGCGGCTCCATACTTCTCCGAAGAGGATGTCGTCGTTGAGGTGGGCGAACTCCGGGGCAAACTCACCCAGCTGGTTGCGCCCTGCTGTCTGTACTATTTTCTGTTGTGCCATTATGTTGAGTGAAATAGCCGTTAATATGATGAATATTGCAATTTTTTTTCATATTTAAAAATTCTTCTTCAGGAACTCTTCAATCTTGTCCCAAGGAATCATGCCTTTCCCACCACCATCGTATAGGTCGCAATGAGAGGCTCCTGGGATAATGAGCAGCTGTTTGTTGGCCAGAACAGGGTTGGGCTTTCGTACGAAGTCGTAGCCTTCCGCTTTTCCATCCATCATGTATCTGAAGGCACTTTCTCCGAAGTAACGGGAATGTGCTTTCTCTCCCTGCACAATGAGTACTGCCGAGCGGATTTCGTTGATGTAGTAGAGGAAACGGGTGTTGGCGTAAGCCTGACAGCCGGTGGTGCGCCAACCGTCGTTCGAGTTGCCCGAACGCTTATGGTAGCCACGTGGCGTTTTGTAATAGGCGTAATAGTCTTTCACAAACTGCGGTGCATTCTCCGGTAATGGGTCAACCACGCCGCCAGCCATAGTGAATGTTTTGCTCTTGAGGTCGGCTGTGCGAGCTTCTGCCCATGCTTTTCGTGCCGCATATCGGCTTTCTTCGCTGTCATCCGCATCAAAGTACCCGTTTCCGCTTACTCGACTCATGTCATACATGGTTATTGCCGCAGTAGCTTTGATGCGAGGATCTTGTGCAGCAGCATTCAGAGCAATTCCGCCCCAGCCGCAAATGCCGATGATGGCGATTCGCTCTGCATCTACATCATCTCGCATGCTGAGGTAATCTACAGCTGCCAGAAAGTCTTCCGTATTGATGTCGGGAGAAGCCGTACGGCGAGGCTCGCCTGAAGATTCACCTGTAAACGAAGGGTCGAAAGCGATGGTGATGAATCCACGCTCTGCCATGGTCTGTGCATAGAGACCTGAACATTGCTCCTTGACGGCTCCGAAAGGACCGCTCACGGCAATGGCAGGCAACTTTCCTTCAGTGTTTTTCGGAATATAGAGGTCGGCTGCAAGAGTAAGACCATATTGGGTCTTGAATGTCACTTTCTCATGATTTACCTTCTCGCTTTTAGGAAAAGTCTTGTCCCAATCCTGTACTAATTGTATCTCATTCTCCATAGTTTCTGCTTTTACTTTTGTCTGATTTCCTGCACAAAAAATGAGGGCTGTTGCTATAAATGTGAATAATTTGTTCATGATTCCATTTCTTTACTATCTATGTCGTTTTGCGATACTCGCTTGGAGTCTTTCCCGTCTGTGCCTTGAAAAAGCGGACGAAGTGCTGAGGATACTCAAAACCGAGATGCTGGCTGATTTGCGTAATGCTGAGGGTTTCATCAACAAGTAGTTGGCGGGCTGCAGAAAGCAGACGGTCGTTGATCAGACTCTTAGCGGTTCTGCCTGTCTCGGTCTTGACTAATTCGCCGAAATATTTAGTTGAATAGCAGCATTTGTCGGCAAAGTAGGCTACGGTAGGCAGCCCTTCACGCATCGTTTCACGGGCAATGTATTCATCGAGCAGAGAGATAAATTTCTTGACCATCGAATGATTTATCTCCTCGCGTGTGATAAACTGTCGGTCGTAGAAGCGCAGGCAGTAGTTCAGCAGCAACTCGATGTTAGAAACGATGAGTTCACGCGAATGCTTATCTATAGGATGCTCGAGTTCCTGACTAATCATAGAGAGCACGTCACGGAAGATGTTTACCTCGGCAGCGGATAGGTGTAGAGCTTCGTTGCTTGTATAGTCGAAGAACTCATAGCGGGAGATGTTCTTGCCAAGCTGGGTGCGGTTGAGCAACTCGGGATGGAAAGCCAATACCGTATATTTGGCAAGCGGTACTCCTGGATTAGGTTCCACTTTAATCGACTGTCCTGGAGCAAACGAGGTTACGGTCATCTCGTCAAAATCATATTCTGTTCTGCCGTATGACAATTTGCAGCCCTTGTTCTCCTTCAGAAAGAGCGCATAAAGTCCGTAGTGATGCACAGCCTCCTGTATAGGAGAGGTGTTCTCTACACGCACAACACTTACTAAGGGATGAAGCGTTTTTACCCCTATGTAGTCGTTGAACTCCTGTATGGTATTAAAGAAAAAGTCCTTCATGGTCCTATGCTTTACAATTTCCAAATCCTTCATATATGTTGACAAAGCAAATATGCGCAGATTTTTTAAATTCAATTGTACCTTAAATCAGGAATGTATTACCTATAGTCCGGAAATGCGAAATTATTTCTTCAATGTCCGCAGATAATCCTTCTGCCCGGGTGTAATCCTGTAACTCTCGATGGCCTTCTGGATGGTCTTGTTGTGAGTCCATGGGGCAAGCCGCTTCTGCTCGATGTAGGGAATCGTTGCGTCCCATTGCTTGGCAAGGGCGGTGGCGAAGAACCAAGCTACCATCATCTTCACGTAATATTCTTCGCTCCTCACTGATGCAGGAATTTCAAGGTAATCAGCCTTGAAGTCTTTATCCAGGTAATGCGACATAAGTGTCTCTATACCAAACCTGCAAGTGAAAGCATGTCGCGAGCTGCACCAAGTGTTTATCTTTTCTGTCAATGCTGCCTTATGTTTTGCGAAGACTTTCGGAGACATGATGTCGCAGACCGCCCAGTTGTCCACATAAGGAAGAAACGCATCTGTCAAACTGATGCATTCTTCATAGTCCTTGACCTGTGAGATAAGCAAGCTTTGCAGCATGTTCTCGTCATAGTACCTGTGAGGCAACTGATGCACAAAATCATTGACCTCAACCTCTTTCGCGAACTCCTTTGCGAACTTGCGCAGCACAGGTACGCGGACTCCAATGACGCTTTCCGGCGGTACGCCAGGCGTCAGTTTCGACTGGAATTCGGCATACTGCATGTCCCGCATGGCGAACAGCCTTTTTTGTAGTGGGGTAGTCTCCATCAGATTTTAATCTTTTTCCACTAAAATCCTAACTTCACATCCTTGCCGAACGGTGCGAGAGAAAGCCCGGCCATCTTGAAATGCTGTTTTCCCCAAGGAATGCCGATGAGCGTGATGCATAGGAGCAAACCGAAGAACAAATGCATGAGACAGGCCCACAATCCGCCGAAAATCAGCCAGAGTAAATTCAACGGGATGCGAATGCAACCTGTCGGGCAATCCGTGTCTCTCAATTTGGAACCAAAAGGCCATAGGCAGAGCAGACCGATCTTGAAAGTCTGTAACGCAAAGGGAATGCCGATGATGGTACATGCCAGGGCCAGACTGCCAGTGAAATAACCGATGGCTGCTTCGAGACCTCCGAAAAGCCACCAAAGTAAGTTTCCTATAATTCGCATAAGATTATTGTTTTATATTCTGTGTGGTGTATTGTTGTTTTTCTTGTGCCGATTAGAAGAAAACCATATTTGACTTAATTTCTTCAATCATCTTTTGTGGTACTTCATTCTCACGCGCAATTTCTGGCCACATTGATGCCGCCTGGCAGACTTCGGCGATAATTCGTGCTGCATTTTTGATGTTATTCTTGACACCGCATTCGAGTAGGTCTTCTTTAGTGATGCTGCTGAATTTGCCGTTTATCGACATCTGGTGAGCTGAGGTCCACTGTCCGTCTGGATTGTAGGCATATCCCATATCGTAGGCAGGAGAAAGCCGCCATTTTCCGTCTCTGTCCATCAGAAAAGAAATGTTCTTCGTGTGGTCGTCCTGGTTCCGCACCACAACATTGAACACCATTCTGCGGAACATCTCCTGCGCTTCCTTGTAGGAAAGCCGCAGTCCGCGCATCACAGTGAACGCCTGTTCATAAGAATATGCCCTGAGCAGCCTATAGTCGAAGTGTGCAATTGCGCAGAGCGTTTGCATGTGCACTTTTTGTCCATTAATCCGGTCGAACCTCTTTGTCAGGAAATGCGCTCTACCATTCTCTTCAATCAACGAGCATTCTGCCATTTCAATGCCGCATTTCTTCACAAGTCGTGAGAAAGAGTACTCCAGTCGACCGAAGTTTTCAGTCTCCTTGAACCCGGCAGTGGCTGATACGCCGTCCAGTTTGATGATATAGTAGTCGAACCCGTCTGGTGCCTCGGCCTGTCCAGAACGGATTTCCCCAGTCTCTTTGTTGAAAGCAATGATTGCCTTGGCCCGTTGCCCTCCGGCTGAGGTGCCGAGGCGCAGAATCTCTGCGATGGCGGCCTTTTTGTCGGAGCTGATGTTTACGTTAAAGCTTGATTTGTCGGCAAGGGCTTCTCTGGCTACATCCACCAAAGAATCAACCTCTATCCTGATATCCGTATCAATGGCTTCGATGGCCGGTTCGAACTCAAGGGCTCCCATACAGCGCTTGCCAAGAAAGCAAAGCGCCTCAATCGCATTGCCGCTGGTCCGGCCTGTCAGGGTCAGCCATTTCTCGAAAAGGGCGCGGCCGTATGTGTCCGGTAGGGAGTCCGCCAACATCCCAGGCAGGCCTTTGAAGGTGGTTTTGTTGAGCTCTCCAAAACTATATACACGTCCTTCCCTTACGGGCATCATCAGCGGTGAAGGCTCAATGCCCAGTTGCACAAAGCCCGGATCATACTCGAACTGTGCGATTTCATATCTCGGATCCCAACGTACGGAGCCAATGGGATGGCCATATAAATTGACACGAGCTACGTCTACCATTCTGTTTCCTCCTTGTTCTCTATTTTGTATCCTTTGGATGCCCGTTTACGCACATGCTTGTTTGCTTTGCTGGCCAACTCGTAGTATTCATTCGGACTCAACTGCTCTTCATTAACGAGGGGAATGAAGATGTCGAGCTTGCCCAATGTGCGCAGGATGCGAATCAATGACTCTAATGTTTTCACCTCTCCTTCTTCCATACGCTTTATGGTGGAGATGGAAACACCGCTCTTGTCTGCCAGTTCCTCCTGTGACATGTTCTGCTTCAGGCGTACCGTTTTTATTTTGACGCCGATCCTGTCGCAAATCTCGATGTCTGTAAGCATGTAGATATTGTCTAACATATTAAATCTGATACTTTATGCGGCAAATATAATAATAAAAGTTCAAAATTGAAATATTAGTTAAAATGGTTTTTGAGGCTCGTTTCCCATATTGTATGGCAAACCGTGGGCATCGGTTCAGCAGTCGATCATCAGTTTCAATGCTTCGGTGCAGATTTCTGCCTGAAACCACACGTATGGCCTCAATACAAAGGTAGTGAATTATATGGACTCGACAGTTGTCCGATGTGCTACCGATTGGATATTTTTATATTGGCCTGACCCACTACGTTTTCTGGATGGAATCCGCAAATGAAAACCCGGCGGATCAGCTTGTGGGCCGACCGCCAGGCAAACCTGATACCCGTATCGTTCTACAAGAATTTTTGTGGCCTTTGCGGGAATATATTTATATCAATCTGTCAGAATGCCACTTCCATCGGGTCGGCGTCGGATACTGTGAATGTTCCGACTTCGCGGCCGCCTTCACGGAGTTTGAAAACTTGGCCATACCAGCAGACTAGTTTGTCAGGTGCGGCAATTGTGAACGTGACGAGATGGTATGTTTTGTCCGGGTTGATTTCTTCCTCTTTGAAAATTTCGCTGAGTTCTGCACTGACGTCTATTGCCCCGTCGAAAAACTGTAGCTTGTGGCCCGGAGTGACAGGGGCTGTCTTTCCTGTAATGTGGAGTGTTCCGACGACTTTCCGTGTCACGATGACTCTTTTAGTCTCAGGTGATGTAATGACAGCTCCTCTTTCTATGTCGGAAGCTGACATTTGCTCAGTTCCGGCTAATAAAACCCCAGGCTCGTTACCCTTTTCGGCATATTCCAATACTTTGCCAAAGAGTGAGAGTTGACCGACGGTCATATTATAGTTATTCTTATTATCCGACCTCTGGAGGACTTTGATTTTGTCGTTGGGATAAAGTTTTCCCGATAAAATCTTACTCGTGAGCACCAATCCCTTATCTTTAACCTTATAGACATCTTTTACGTTGCCGAGGAATGTGTCTTCGACTTCGATGGTGAATGAACCGATTTCCGGGTTTTTGAACCTGTTCATTGTCACGGTGATTAAGGCTGTGCCGGCTTTATTGCCGATGATGTTGAAATCATTGTCAACTGTGGCGACTTCAGGGTCGTCGCTGTTGAATGTGAATTGGCTTGGGAATTCGGGGCGTACGTTAAAAAACGATCTATATACCTTCCATAAATAAGGTTTGAGATTCAATTTCTCGCCGACTCCTATTATGCCATAATTCGGCGAAAATTCGAATTTTCTAATTTCATTTTCACCAGGATTTGATACCATCAAGTTGCAGACAGAGACTGCTCCTCCATCCTCTGAACTGGCAAAGATTCGGGTGCCCCCCCCACTGCGATTGCTGTCACTAGCCCTGTTTCATCTACTGTGGCGATTTGCGCATTCTTGCTGCTCCAGACGATATTCCGGTTGTAGGCATAACTTGGTTTTATAGCGGCTGTCAGCTGGAAAGTCTCTCCGACTGCAAGTGTCAATTCAGTCTCGTTAAGTTCGATTTCTTTCACGAGATGGGCGGTGTTGCTTACGTAGACCTTACAACCGGCTTTGAATTGACCGTCTTCGGTGGTTACCCGGACTATAGCAGATCCTTCGCCTACGGCACTGATTTCGCCGTCTTGTGTCACAGTCGCAATGTTATTGTCATCGCTCTCGTACGACACATTTTTATTTGTCGCATCATCCGGAATGACCGTCGCGACTAGTTTTACTTTGTCTCCAACTTTCAGTCCCACAGTTGTTTTGTCCACTGAAACACCGCTCACTTCAATAGCTGGAGGCCCTTCTGTGCCTTTTTCCTTTTTGCACGAAGGTGTGGCAAGTAACGCTACGAAAATCGCCAAAAGTATAAATAAACTCTTTTTCATTTTTTTTAGATGTTAAATAGTTTTAGTTTGTTCGCATTTTGCATGCTGATTCGACAAGGTAGGACTTTTTTCCGAAGAAATCAAGACGAAACTTCATTATGTCATCCTTTGCAGGAGCTTCAATGGCGAATGGAATACGACGGCTTCTGACCACCTGGCGCACATAAATGTTGAACGCCGTATTGGTGCTCATGCCGAATTCTTCGCAAAGACTGTCGAACTTCTTTTTTAAGGATTACTTTGTTTTTGGAAGTTGTCGCTTAAAATGGATTTTGTATATGGCCAATTATGCCAAAATGTGCAGTTTACTATGTGTAACACATCATTAAATAAATAAAAAGTATTACTTTTGTATATTATATGATAGGTTGATTGTGGCAAAGTCATCGCCATGGTCGTTTTGCACCTTAAAATAGAAAACAAGATATGTCAAAGAATACAATGGGAACCAAGCTTCCCCGAAAACTGGAGCAAAAGATGCAGATTGTAGGTGAACAGATTAAGTTAGCTCGCTTGCGTCGGAATCTGAGTGTGGCTCAGGTTGCTGAACGTGCCACCTGTTCACCGCTTACTGTGTCCCGAATAGAAAAAGGGATGCCTACTGTTGCAATAGGGATTTATCTACGTGTTTTGTATGCATTGCAACTTGATGATGATATTTTATTGCTTGCCAAAGAAGATAAAATGGGAAAAGCTTTGCAAGATTTAAGTTTGAAAACAAGAGAACGTGCATCCAAGAAAGAATAATCTATGAAAAAGTTGTATGTATATGCCGATTTCAATTGGCTCAAAGAAGTGGAACTCATAGGCGAATTGGGCTATGAGTCTATTCGTTGTGCGGACAGCTATAGTTTTACGTTCGATAATGAATGGTTAAGGCTGCACAGCGACCTGTAAGGAGATTGGCTTCTTTCGATTTCTTGACTGGTATTGATGATTTCTCTCGAATGGGCGGATTCCATTTTAAGGAAGACCTCGATGGTGAATTTATCAATATGAAGACAGCAGAGAAGATTGTCTCAGAGGTGGTTGAAGCCGTGAAAGAATGGCGCGAAATTGCTATTCGTCAATGCGGGAGAGGCGTCTTATCCTTTCGGGAATGCCGAACCGTTCGTTGAGTTCCGCTTCAATGATGGCATTGATCTCGCGACGCCTGCGGGCCTGCTCAATGGCGAATTTGCGGCTTTCTCGGCGATGTGCCTGATATTCTTTCCATTTTGTCCTGTTTTCAGCCAGCATTGACTCGATCTTTTCCATTGTATTTTCAATGCCGGATTTGCTGAGTTCGCATTCCCAGACTGTGATTGCGCTCCAGCCGATGGATTCGAGGCGCTGGATATTGACGAGGTCCCGTTCTTGATTCCGTGCGATCTTATTCGCCCAGAATTCAGTCCGCGTTTTCGGCATGACGAATTTGCTGCAGCCCTTGTGTCCATGCCAGAAGCAGCCGTTCACGAAGATGCATGTGCGGTATTTGGGCAGGACGATGTCCGGTGTCCCGGGCAATGTGCGGACACATTTGCGGAACCTGTATCCCTGTTGCCACAATTCACGCCTGACTGCCTGTTCGGGGCGTGTGTCCTCCGAGTGTATGCTGGCCATGCAATCGTGGCGTTGTTCTGGTGTCATGCGGTCCGGCATAATTTAATGTCTGTCGATTATTTATCTTGCTGAATAACTGCTATGCTCTGTAAAAGGCTGCTTTGGGTTTCCATATCAACTATTTCTGCTTGAAACCACACGTATGGCCTCAATACAAAGTTAGTGATTTTTATGGACTTGACAGTTATCCGATGTGCTTCAGATGGGACATTTTTACATTGACCTGGCCCATTACATTTTCTGGATGGAATCCGCAAATGAAAACCCGGCGGATCAGCTTGTGGGCCGACCGCCAGGCAAACCTGATACCCGCATCGTTCTACAAGAATTTTTTGTGGCCTTTGCGTGAATTTATTTATGTCAATCTGTCAGAAGGCCTCTTCCATCGGGTCAAGAGTCTTTATGCGTTCGGATGATTATTCTTCAATATGGTTAACGGTTCTTGGGAAGACCGTAAGTCTGAGCTCGGTAGAACCATATGGTACAAGGTCCAGCCATACAATATTATCCTTTATGGGTTCTGCAAAGCCTCCTTTGGGCATAACAGGGGTATATCGGCTGGAATCCAATTGCCACGCTATTTCTTTTGCTGGAACCTTCAGAATGTATGGCGAATTGCCTTCATCATATGGATAATCACCAACAGAGTAACTATCATTCTTCTCTGTTACAATCTCTGAGGCATGACTTAGATCAAGAGCATAGTTCCATTTCCCTGTAGGAATCATAGACCAACACTTGAAATCAGGATTTCCTGGGACTTTGCCATTCATGTTCGCATATACGTTAGTATCCTCCTCTTTTGAGTGTGGGACACTGAAGGAATAAAGCAGGGGGCCTCTTGTGATGAACAGGCCTTGATTACGAACATCAGTAATTCGAGGACTCATATCCAAAGACAGTGTGATGTGATCACCATCAGAGAACGCCCTCTCTATCTTGACAAAAGTTCCCGGAACCATTTCCATATCCATCAACTTTCCATTCACCCGGATTTGAGAATCTGCTGACCATTCGGGAATCCTCAGACAAAAAGATAAAGTCGTCGCCGCAGATAGAGAGAATTTGAAATCTATCAATCCGTCAAATGGATAAAGAGTCTTTTCCTCAATCGTACAATCAACTGCATCTTTTGTCTTGAACCGATACGTTGTAGGCGCGTATAATGCTGCTGTAATCTCATCATGATTGCCACGCAGCCAAGTATATGCTGTATAATCCGGCATAAAACGATGAACATTTCCTGAACAGCATTCTGTTTCATGTGTCGGTCTGAAAGCCATCCATGTAGAACCGTGGAAGAATTCATTGTGGTTGCTATTTCCAGTGGCGATTACTTGATTGACAGATGAAAAGTACTGGAGAGACTTGAAGTCTTTTGTGACAGCTCCAGGTCCAGCATTGAAGACAGCACGTTCTATCTTATCAGCCCACTTCGCATCTCCGGTTACCGTCAAAAATTTGATCAGGCTCCATGTGTAGTCTGTTATATCACACGTTTCATGACTGTTAATAATGTTCTCATTCCCGACGAGGGCCTCAGCACCGGCCGGAACACCATCAGGAAGCATATGGTCGCGGGTCAGTTTGTATTCTGCATTCAACGCCAGATCACGGTACATCTCATTTCCTGTGTATGCATATAACAACATCGGCAATTTCAATTCTTCGGCACAAGTTACACCATGCATCACCAATCTTTCATCATTCCTACATGTTTCTGGAACAAGATCAATAAAAGTCCCGGCATTCCATGCTTTCTCACACCTTTCAAGAAGTTTCCGGTCACCAGTCTTCCCATAAACCCAGAGCATTCCCTCCAAGCTGACAATATTTCGCCAGTTACCAATTTCCTCAATCGTGAAATTCAGATAATGTTTGTGGAGTGCATCAATGACTCTCTGGTCACCAGTTCTTTCGTAATATGCCTCAAGGACACGAAAATACACGCACATAGGCCACATCGATTTAATTTTAGGATTACCAAGTACGCCTTTGTCTGAGGCATGCGCCAATGTGTAGTTTATCCCATCTACTGCTGTGTCAACCATATCTTGATCATCGATCAGGTAACCAAGTCTTATGAGCCCGTCAGTATAATATGCCGTTTGCTCATAACGCCACCAATCCCTACCGTAAGTTCCGGTATTACGTCCTATTTCTCCGTTCCATAAACAGGAATTATAAGGATATGATAAAGCTTCCGGATGCCCTGTCATACCGGATTTCTGTCTCAACAGAAACTCTTTGAGCCATCCCTCCGGTCGTATATCAGAACCTGCTCCACCCTGAAAAACGGAAAAATTCTGCGCAGATGCAGTAATCGCTGCTATCAGCAATAAAAAGGTTATCAATGTCTTTTTCATGTTCATGTATTGATGCTTATCTATATTTTTTACTCTGTTATCATAAATCTGACCACTGGCGCACATAAATGTTGAACGCCGTGTTGATGCTCATACCGAATTCTTCGCAAAGACTGTTGAATTGCATTTTCAAATCGGAGTCCAATCTAATTGTAAGAGCAGATTGTGCCATAATTCTTAATGTATTCCACAAAGATAGCAAAATGATTGAAATGTGCAACTGACATGTATTGATTTTATTGCTAAAAATATAAATAGCAGATTCGTATTGTCCGGAACGGGTATTTTATAAAGAAATTTGCGGGTTCTCAAGAAAAACCATAATTTTGTGGAGTTGATTGAATCAAAAGACATAAAGTTTACCATACTTCGTGCATTGAAACATTCTATACTTATTGCGAAATTTTCCGACTAACGTTTGACAGGACATCGATGATACAATGATGCAGGTATCCCGTTGATGCGATATACGAAAACCGTCGGAGAGTCATTACCAAACTTTTCGACGGTTTTATTTTTGTGCCTGTTGGTGACGTTAGCCCGATGCGCTCTTCTCCGTCAATTCCGTCCACAGGTAGAATTGTAATATATTATTAACCGCGCAGTGATGCGCATGAATGAAATAATTATGAATTTTAAATTTGATGGAAGCAGGGTGTTCTTTACATCCGACACTCACTTCAACCACGCCAATATCATCAGGTTCTGCAACAGACCTTTCAAGGATGTGTCACACATGAATGAAGCAATTATTTCCAACTGGAACCGTGTGGTAGGTCCGGAGGATATCGTATTCCACCTGGGGGATTTCTGTCTGGGAGGTTCTGCCGAATGGATAAATGTACTGAACAGGCTGAACGGGAAAATATACCTTATTTCCGGCAACCACGACATCAAGAACCTGAGGCAGAATTATACTGAATACTTCGAGCATATATCAATGCAGATGTATATCGAAGTAGATAAACAGAAGATATATCTGAATCATTGTCCGTTTCTTTGTTATGGCGGCTCATACAATGGTACATGGCAGCTTTTCGGACACGTGCATACAAGCAGAAACAATACCGGAAAGGATGCGCCCAGGCTGAGTATGCTTCTCCCGACACAATATGATGTCGGAGTGGACAACAATGATTTCACACCGGTCTCTTTTGCGCAGGTGAAGACAATCATCGAGAAACAAATTGAACAATCAAAGAAAGGAGAACAATAAGATGAAGATACCATAGAGGTTCCGTGCTGAACAGCGCCTTTGCCAGTGAATACGGAGATCTGATTGCCGACAGCCGGATCGATGCCTGGATTTACGGGCATTCGCACACCAACATTGACACTGTGATTGGCGGTACCCGTATAATCAGCAATCAAATGGGATATGTGTTTGAAGATGAACACCTGATGAACGGATTTGATCCGGCCAAGTTTATTGAAATTTAATGGGTTGTCAGGAAGAAGGTTCTATATACGAACTGTCGTGGGAATACGAATGCGCGGTGGGTAATGCTCGCTTCAGGCTCTAAGCAATATCAAGCGATTTCCACTATTGCAGAATGGTCGCCGGAATCTCGTGTTGTCTTTGCGTTGCAGTCATAGTCAATGCTGCATTCAGCATAGATGTCCGTAATCTGCTGCCAGATGCGGCGTTCGCTAGCTCTGATAGTGCGAACTCTTTCGAGCAATTCAGGAAATAGTCTTTCCCGAATAGGGCTGTACCTTGCTTCAGACACTCGTCTTCCATTGCGAAGCCTTTGCGGATATATTCATTGAGAATCTTTGTCGCCTATTGACGGAAACGAATGGCCTTGAGAGAAGAAACACGGTAACCAACGGCAATGATGGCATCCAGAGAATAGTACGATGTCTCGTATGTTTTTGCGTCAGTGGCAGTTGTTTCCATTTTGGAAATAACTGAATCTGCCATGAGGTCCCCCTGTACATTTCTCTTGATTTGGAATAGTGTATCTATCATATATTGTTCCGGCCCATTTGAGGGCCTTTCGCAATATACCAAACATTATGTTGTGTACAAGAAGGTCAACACGCTGAGATACAATAACATATCCTTCAATGCCAACATAATGGTGTTGCCAACATAAACGCGCAAGAACCACGATGCGACAGAGGATGCGGCCGTGATGTACACGATGATGGGCTGCTGCAAACTTGCCGGAGTCAATGTCGAGGCATGGCTGACGTACTTCCTTGACCACGTCCACGAGTGCGACAACGACTACAGCCTTGACATTGCCGACTTCCTGCCGTCCAGCCTGGTCTCCAAAGGTCTTTTAAAGACATCGGAGAACCTCCGATAATCTTCAGAGAGTCTCCAACATCTTTCGGAGAATCTTCGAAAACCCTTGAAGAGACTTCAAAGTTTCCGAAATAACTATACGTGGTTCACCGAATGCTTCCCGCCCTGCGGCGGGAGGG
>FR882164.1:0-11240 GCA_000434935.1 Bacteroides sp. CAG:709
AAAACCCATTTGGTGTAACTTAAAACGTTTATTCGGAACAAAATCGTGTCAGGCCGGAGGGCGAGGTTACGACTATCAGCCTTTCGGCCCGGAACCTGGCTGATGCTACACCATCGAACACGGCGGATACAAGATTGTTGCTGCTCCCCGCGCCGTTTACATCGACGGTATCTGGAATCAAGAGGATGCCGACAAGTGGCTCACCATCATCCAGGCGCCTGTAGAAAAGGCATAATGAAAAGACACGTCCTTGTGAACGGTTTCGATCACATTTGCGGCAAATAATCCGCAAAATCTGCGGGTTATTTGCCGCAAAGTGTTATATTCGCAGAAAAATTAAGCACGATGTATATTCATCAGACAGACACTTGGCCGCATTTCAATTGGGACCGGAGCCGTATAGATCCCAAACTTGCTGCCGTAAATAAAGCCACCGGTTATCTGGAGGGGATACTGTCCTCCATTGGTTTCTACGTAAAGGAGCGTGCAGCAGTGGAAGCTTACACGCATGATATCGTCGCGTCCTCAGAGATTGAAGGCCTGTTGCTGAATCCAGACCAGGTACGTTCTTCCATAGCCAGGAGGATGGGTGTCCAAATTACAGGTGAGGTCCCTTACGGCCATTACGTAGAGGGAATCGTGCAAATGATGATGGATGCTGTCCAAGGTTACGACAAGCCTCTCACCGATGACCGGCTATTCGGATGGCATTGCGCTCTTTTCCCGAATGGCAGGAACGGTTACGAGGAAATCAACGTGGGGAAATACCGCGGAGATGAAATGAACGTCATTTCTGGTGCTCTGGGAAGGGAAAAGGTCCATTACCACGCTCCCGCACCGGAGAGAGTTCCGGAAGAAATGAACATATTTCTAAAATGGTTCAATGACCCTTCTACCCCCAGAGATTACGTCAAATCAGCCATTGCTCACTTCTGGTTCGTCTGTATCCACCCCTTTGACGATGGCAACGGTCGTATCGGCAGGGCCATTGCAGACATGGCGCTGAGCCAGGCTGACAACTCGACGCTGCGATACTTCAGTATGTCCCGCCAGATAGGACAGGAGAAGAACAAGTATTACGACATGCTAGAGCGTTGCCAGAAAGGCACAACTGACATCAGTGCCTGGATTGAGTGGTACCTGGATTGTATGCTGCGGGCAATCAAGGGGGCGGAAGAGATGCTGTCTTCCATTCTGGACAAGGCCGTCTTTTGGCAGAACCACTCCCAAGCTGATATCAACGAGCGTCAACGCACTGTTCTCAACATCTTCCTGGACGGTAACAAGGGTAAACTTACTGCCAAGCGCTGGGCAAAACTCGCCAAGGTTTCTCCAGATACCGCAGTTCGTGATATACAGCACCTAGCAGAGATAGGCATCCTGATTCCTGAGGAGGGTAAAGTTCGCAATATTGCTTACGGAATAAAGATTTCCGACAAGAAAACTTTGATTCCCGGACCGATAGAGGAGGAGTAATTAGAAAGCTAGACAGACTATTATCCTATTTACTGTTTCCTTAATTGGAGGCAGATCATTCTCACCCGCCATGTGGTTGGTTTCTATTATACACCCGCCTATTTTCTCACACAGTGCACACTTTGTACCACCTAAAACGTTTTCGCGGAACAAAACGCCTCTAAAAACCCATTTGGTGCAACTTAAAACGTTTATTTGGAACCAAATGGTAAGAATACTTGTGGGACAGGTGTAAAAACTGACCGCCGGATGGGGAATCGCTCCTGATCCGGCGGCCATGATTTTCCCACCTGTGGGAATCAATATGTAAACCTAATGCTTTACCACATTTTTAGACTTGCTGTTTACTGATTTGGGATTGCCGTAGTAATCTATGTGGGAATTCCCGGACGTCTCGGTCTCGAGCTTTTGGGTGACTGTGACTGTGGCACCGGACACGCCGGACAGATTGACGGAAGCATCCTTCACGGTAAAACTCTTGCCGTTGAAAGTCGCAGTTCCGGAGGCGGTGACACTCATTTTATCTCCGTCTCCCTGGAGAGACAGCGACGACGCTCCGTCCAATTCCACAGAAACAATTCCGATTTTTCCGGAAAAATTCACAGATGAAGCACCGGAAAGATTTGCCAGCAATTCATTGGCATTGACCTCCAGAGTCTTGATCTTGCCGACGCCGCTTGCGGTGGCATTGATGATTCCGGAACGGATATTCTCGAACTTGATCGCGGTCGCGCCTGACATTGACAGCTGGACCTTGTCGGAATTTATGGAAGAAATGCCGGCTATCTCGGAAGCACCGCTGCATGTGATGAAACATGACCCGGACTTCAGCGTCAGGTTGTCAATGCGTGAGGAGCCGCTCAGTGTGATATTGGTCTTGTTCCACGTCCCGGAAAGCCCGTCGAGTTTCGCCGTTCCGGACAATGTTACCGCCAGATTATCCCCCGAGAAAGTTCCGCCTGACACGCTCATGCGGCTGGCTCCGTTTAATGTAACGCTCGGAAAATCAGGCGTATAAATTGTCACGGTCGCACATGGGGTGCTGATATTCGAACTGCGGTACGGATATTTTTTCACATCCGTCACCAGCTCCAGGACGCCACCCGACTTTCTGATTTCGAACAAGTCGATATCTTCCTTGTCCCACACCTCCATGACGACTTTATAATGATCCGACTTGACCAATGAAATCTTATAGGAAGTGAAAACGAATTTGCCACGTCCGGAAACTGACTGGGTTCTGGACACGGTGCGTATCGCGTTGAAAGACTTGAAATCATATTCCCGTCTCATGGCAGGATTCACACCTGCATTGACCTGAATCACGGACATCGCGCAAAGCAAGATCAACAAAAAAAGATTCTTTTTCATAACATTGAAAATTTAATTATCATGCACGGCCGCCGTCCCGATGAAATAAGCCCGGCAACATTCGCCGTATAATATTCTGATTTCGTCAAGGCTGCGGCTGCAATATTTTTTCGTAACTTCCAGTTTTTCAGTATCTTCCAGCCCTTCGGCAAGATCCTCCGGGCAATACAGCAGGCTCTCGATGACTGACGACAGGCCCATCTCGCGGCACAGCTCCGACGCCGTTTCCATCTCCCGCACCTCCGAAAGCAGCGGAGCCACGCCCTCCCGATAATTCGCCACATACACATCCGCCGGATCAATCCGTGCTTCGCGCCCCGGCAAAATGATGAAGACCATCAATGCTGCCGCCATCCCTATTAAGGTCAATGCGAGTGTACGTCTGCGGAAGCGCTTTCTTGCACGCTCCTCATGAAGCCTCCCGAGAAACGCCTGCTCCGTCACCGACGGACAGCTTTCCAGCCCTTCGGCCAGACCCCTATACTTCTCGAAATATTTCTCCATATCATTCATAATCATTGAATTTCAGCTTTTCTTTCAATTTTTCCGCAAGTTTTTTGCGTCCTCTCATGTATTGGCTGCGGACGCTGGATTCGCTGATTCCCAACATTGATGCAATCTCTTTATAATCAATGTCTTCTATAAGTTTCAATGTCAATATCGTCCGGTAGCCGTCGGGCATTGCCTTCAGCGCTTCCATCACCATGGGGAACACTTTTCCGTCCAATCCGGACCAAACATCTTCGTTGCCGTCGGCAAGAACGGGGTCCGCAGAAGTGAAGGCATCGTCAATGTTCACGAACCGCTTTTCGCGGCGCAGAAAGTCAATCGACTTGTTTATGCAGATCCGCTTCAGCCACGCCCATTCGTCGTCAGGCCTCCTGCTGCCCGTAATGAACCGGATCAATGTCTCCTGCATAATTTCTTCCGCTTCGACTGATGACAAAGTGATGCGCAAGGCCGTGTTGTACAGTCTCTTGCCGTATTGCCGGAAAAGTTCCGCCGCTTTTTTGTCATCAATGTCCATTTCTTCGTCCGATGTTCTATACCCTAGACGGGCAATGATAGATTTTGTTGCATGAATTCTTTAAAAATAGTAATTTTCGGAATCATTGATAATAAAACATTGACCTGAATTATGAGAAATTTCTTGAAAACACTGGTGACGATGGCATTGTCACTTGGATGCATTGCGGTAGCGAATGCGGAGCCTGGATTGAGGGCGGAGGGCCCTCGGGGGAAGTATAAGGTGGCGAAGGGTGCGGACCTGCGCATCTTGGACGACAATATCTGGGATTACAGCAAGGACACGATTCCGCCGGCTTGGCGGAAACTTGGGGAGGACCCTCGCGACAGTGTCAGGGGGCCGCAGTTCGCGCGGTTGATATCGGATTACGCACCGGACGTGTTCGCATTGCAGGAATATTCGAAACACATGCACGACGTGTTCTATCCGTTGGTGCAGAAAAAGGGATATCAGATCGCTTATGAGTCCGGGAAGAACTGGAACAATACACCTATATTCTATAAGCCGGATGAATTGGAGCTCCTTTATGTGAAGTTCAATCTTTATACGCCGTCGGAGTGGTGCAACCATGGCTCCAAGTCTTATACGTCAGCTGTGTTCAAGCGCAAGAAGGACGGAAAGATTTTCGCATTGGTCGGAACGCATCTGTGGTGGAAGAGCGACAAGGCAAAGGCTGGAAGCACGCAGGCGAGGGCTTCGCAGGTAAGGCTGATCATGGCTGAGGTGGAGGGTATTCTTGCCAAGTACAAGGATATTCCGGTGTTTGTCGTGGGGGATATGAATTGCGAGGAGAATACTGTTCCGATGCAGCAGTTTATCCAGGCGGGTTATGTTCCTTGCTATAAAGCTGCTACTGTTTACGGGGATAACCATAACGGTCATCATATATGCAGTCCGGCCGACGGATATTCTACGGCGAGCAGAAGGAAGGCGGATACCAGGGAAGGTGGCGCCATCGACCATCTGTTCATTTATGATCCTGCCGGAACTGCCGAGGTGAAGGTGTTCGACTGCATCATGGAAGAGTACACCGTAAAGCTTACCGACCACTATCCGAATATCATTGACGTGAGACTGTAGTCCGCGAGCATCCTCTTATTGAATAATTACTTATGCAAATGTTCAAATCCATCAAAGACCAGACGGACGAAGTCCTTCTCGTGAAATTGAAGCGTGGCAATATCCGCAGTTTCGAGGCGATATATGACCTCTACGCTCCGATGGTATTGAATTTTGTCCGCAAGATGATCAAGGATCAGATGCGTGCGGAAGATATTACCCAGAACATATTCATGCGGCTTTATGTCTCACGGAACAACCTGGAGCCGGGGCTCTCGCTAAAGAACTGGCTGTTCGTGTGCGCCAGGAACGAGGCGTTGGATGTTCTCAGGTCCAAATGGGCGAAGGATGTGGCGAAGGTTCAGGAGATAATGGAAGATGCCCAGGTTTCTGTTCCGGAAGACGAGATGATACGGAGAGAATCCGCCGCGCAACTGCGTACTATGGTGGACGACCTTCCGGACCAGCGCGCCAAGATATTGAAGATGAGTAATCTGGATGAGCTTTCAAATAGAGAGATAGCCGAGAGGCTGGGGCTCTCCGTACGCACAGTGGAGAAGCATCTGGAACTCGCCCTGAAAGATCTTCGTGGAAAGTTGAATTGACATTTTATGGCATTGACATAAAAAATCAAAAATTTTTCCTAAGCCGTTACGTAAATTTTCCGAGTCGTACGTTCTTATGGTGAAAGGCAGTGAAAGATTGCCACAGAAATACGTTTGGAGGGACGTTGGAGAGGGATTGACTGTGCGGAAATTAAAGCAAAATGTACAGAATATGAACTGGATTCAAATAATATCACTAAAATAAAGACATTTAACGGAGTGCCACATGAAGCAGTTGTCTTATAATAAGAATCTAAAGAGATTGCTTGTATGCCTATTTGTTATGCTTGTATCTTGTTCCGCATTGTTTGGACGCAACCCTATAAAGAATAGTAGATGCGATACTGAGTTTTTGCGGATTGTAGAAAGTATAAAACCGGGAGCAAGCAGAGATTTCGTGAAAAAACGTTTAGGAGAACCGTATAAAGTTGCATTTGTTCAGATTGCAGATAGTTGTTTATATGAACAGATGTCTTATCTCATCAATGTGAGAGCACGTGATTGCTCTGGTGGGATATCAATTCCGATGACAATTGAATATCACTTTATATTTAAAGAAGGGGCTCTTATAGGTGTCTTTGAAAATGAGCTGGTCTCAAATAGTGCTAGAAAACAGAAAGAAAACCATTTGACGATAGATATGTTTGGTAAATTAAAGAAACAATAAGAATCATGAAAAGATATTATAGACTGATTACAGCATTGCTGCTTGGGGGTGCCGTTGTGGGAGCCTGCAAGGACAATGAATATGATTTCAGCGTCTGCAGCATGGCTGTGGACAGGGAAGCCATCGTGGATGTCGCGGCGCAGAACCCTGGGCAGGAGGTCGTGGTGCTGACAACGGAGCGCCATACTGGATACTCCAGACTCCTGACTGGATCACTCCTGACGCCACAATAGGCTACTGAGAGCAGTCCATCGTGACATTACCATTGCGTCCAATTTCAAGGACGAGAACACCGACGTAGCTGCCAGAAGCGGCGAAATCAAGTTCTCCGGCTGAATGACATCCCTCACTATTCCGGTGAACCAGCTGGGCTACAAGGCTCCGGTGAATCCAGACGCCAGCATCGGCGGTATCACGGATATGGACGAGTTCAAGGATTTCATCTCTGCCGTCAACAATGGCAGGAGTCTCTCCAGATGGTTCAATGAGGCAGGCGTGGCGCCGACCGTGAGACCGGAGCGATAGACCACTGTCTCATATATGACCCGTCCAAGTCTGTCGAGGTGAAGGTGTTCGACTGCGTCATGGAAGAGTACACCGTAAAGCTTACCGACCACTATCCGAATATCATTGACGTGAGACTGTAGTCCGCGCAATCCTTTCTGCCAGAATATGTTGACAATAAGTAAAATTCAAGTATTTTATTGTCAATTAAAAAATTATGTGTAAATTTGTAGCCCCAAAATTTGGGGAAAGTAACATAAATTAAAGATTTACAATCATTTATGCCAACAATTCAACAATTAGTTCGCAAAGGACGCGAGACAATCGCTGTGAAGAGCAAGTCTCGTGCGCTGGATGCTTGCCCTCAGAAGAGAGGTGTTTGCGTACGTGTGTATACTACTACACCTAAGAAACCTAACTCAGCAATGCGTAAGGTTGCCCGTGTACGTCTCACCAACACTAAAGAGGTCAACGCATACATCCCGGGCGAGGGCCACAACCTTCAGGAGCACTCAATCGTGCTCGTTAGAGGTGGTCGTGTAAAGGACCTCCCTGGTGTACGTTACCACATCCTTAGAGGAGCTTTGGATACCGCTGGCGTAGAAGGCAGGACACAGTCCCGTTCTCTCTACGGAGCCAAGAGACCAAAGAAATCTAAGAAGTAATTTTTTTACCAATTTTCACTTTAATTTTTCACAAAAATGAGAAAATCGAAGCCTAGAAAGAGGATTCTACTTCCTGATCCTAAGTTTCACGATGCAAACGTAACACGTTTCGTGAATAATCTTATGTTGCAGGGGAAGAAGAGTATCGCGTATTCTATTTTTTACGATGCCATTGACATGGTAGGCGAGAAGATGAAAGATTCTGACAAGGCTCCTCTAGATATCTGGAGGAAAGCTCTCGAAAATGTGACCCCGCAGATTGAGGTCAAGAGCCGCAGGGTCGGTGGAGCTAACTTCCAGGTGCCAACAGAGTTGAGACCGGAGAGAAAGATTTCACTTTCGATGAAGAACCTGATTCTTTTTGCACGTAAACGTTCCGGCCACTCTATGGCAGAAAAACTTTGTGCAGAGATTGTAGCCGCTTACAACAATGAGGGTGGCGCATACAAGAGAAAAGAAGATATGCACAAAATGGCAGAGGCCAACAAGGCGTTTGCTCACTTCCGTTTCTAATTCCCGCAGACGATGGCAAAAAGAGATCTTAGATTTACCAGAAACATCGGTATCATGGCTCACATTGATGCCGGTAAGACGACCACTTCAGAGCGTATCCTTTTCTACACCGGTAAGACACACAAGATCGGTGAGGTACACGATGGTGGTGCTACAATGGACTGGATGGTTCAGGAGCAGGAGCGTGGTATTACCATTACCTCTGCTGCGACCACAGCCTTCTGGCATTATGACGGGAATGTTTATCAGCTGAACCTTATCGATACCCCGGGCCACGTGGACTTCACCGTTGAGGTAGAGCGTTCACTCCGTGTGCTTGACGGAACTATCGCTACATTCGATGCTGTAGGTAAAGTTCAGCCACAGTCCGAGACCGTATGGCGTCAGGCAGACAAATTCGGTGTTCCGAAGATTGCCTATGTCAACAAGATGGACCGTGTAGGTGCCGACTTCCTCGGTTGCGTCAAGGATATCAAGGACAAACTCGGAGCTACCGCAGTTCCTATTGCACTTCCTATCGGCGCTGAGGACAAGTTCGTCGGTATCATTGACCTTATCGACAGAAAAGCTATCGAGTACGAGGCAGACAACACCAAGCTTGTAAACTATCACGAGATTCCTATCCCTGAAGATATGAAGGGTGAGGTTGAGCTCTGGAGAGACAGACTTATCGAGGCTGCTGCCGAGTGCGACGATGCTCTTATGGAGAAATACTTCGAGGATCCGGAGTCAGTTACCAAGGACGAAGTCATTGCAGCTATCCGTAAGGGTACTATCGCGATGAAGATTGTTCCTGCTACTTGCGGTTCTTCATACAAGGACAAGGGCGTGCAGTTCCTTCTTGACGCTGTTATCCGCTACCTGCCTTCACCTATCGACGTAGGTGCCGTCAAGGGTACAGACCCTAAGACCGGAGAAGAGGTTAAGGTAGAGCCTACCGCAGCCAAGCCGTTTGCAGGCCTTGTGTTCAAGATTGCAACAGACCCGTTTGTAGGTCGTCTTGCATATATCAGAGCTTATCAGGGACATCTCGATGCCGGTTCATACGTGCTCAACACACGTACAGGCAAGAAAGAGAGAGTTGCCCGTCTCTACCAGATGCACTCAAATCACCAGAACCCTATCGAATTCGTAGAGGCAGGTGACATCTGTGCAGCAGTAGGTTTCAAAGACCTTCGTACCGGTGATACAATCTGTGCTGAGGATCATCCAGTTGTCCTTGAGGCAATGGAGTTCCCGGATCCGGTTATCGGTATCGCAGTAGAGCCTAAGACTCAGTCTGACCTTGAGAAACTCGGTGTTGCTCTCGGCAAGCTTGCTGAAGAGGACCCTACCTTCACAGTCAAGTCAGACCACGAGACAGGCCAGACCGTCATCAGCGGTATGGGTGAGCTTCACCTTGATATCATCGTTGACCGTCTCCGTCGTGAGTTCGGTGTGGAGATTAACCAGGGTGCACCTCAGGTTAACTACAAAGAGGCTATCACAACTACAGTTCAGCATCGTGAGCTCTTCAAGAAGCAGACCGGTGGTCGTGGTAAGTTCGCAGATATCATCGTTGAAATCGGCCCTGCAGACGAGGGAGTTACCGGACTTCAGTTCGATAACCAGGTTAAGGGCGGTAACGTTCCTAAGGAGTACGTTCCTTGCGTACAGAAAGGTTTCGAGTCAGCAATGGCAAATGGTGTTCTTGCAGGCTACGAGGTTCCTTCTCTCAAGGTTACTCTCCTCGACGGTTCTTACCATCCGGTCGATTCAGACCAGCTCTCATTCGAGATCTGCGCCCGCAATGCATTCCGTCACGCTTGCCCTAAGGCACATCCGGTTCTCCTTGAGCCTATCATGAGCCTTGAGGTTGTGACCCCAGAAGAATACATGGGTGATATCGTCGGCGACCTTAACCGTCGTAGAGGACAGATCAATGCTATGGATTCCACCGCCAACGGCGCAAGAATCATCAAGGCATACGTTCCTCTTTCAGAGCAGTTCGGTTATGTGACTGTCCTCAGAACCCTTTCTTCCGGCCGTGCTACCAGCACAATGACCTTCGACCACTATTCAGAGGTTCCGGCTAACTTGGCTAAGGAGGTTATCGAGAAGAGCGGTTACAAGGCATCCGATGACGACGAATAATTATTAACGGTAAAAAGGAGTATTTTGACATGGGTCAGAAAATCAGAATAAAGCTCAAATCATTCGATCATATGCTGCTTGACAAGTCAGCTAAAAAGATCGCTGAAACAGTGTCTTCTACCGGTGCTAAGGTTTGTGGTCCTATTCCACTTCCTACCAGTACCAAGATTTTCACTGTGAACCGCTCTACCTTCGTTAACAAGAAGTCACGTGAGCAGTTCGAACTCAATTCTTATTGCAGACTTCTGGATATCGACGAGTCTAATGCTAAGACAGTTGATTCTCTCATGAAGCTTGAACTGCCTTCAGGAGTTGAGGTTGAAATCAAAGTCTGATAGAAATCAGCATCCTGTAGTGCTGAATTGTTTCGGAACTCAGGAAAAATAATTATATTTGCAAGACCGGTTCTTGCGGCCGGTCCTGCAATATTGGTCCCATAGCTCAGTTGGTTAGTAGCATCTGACTCATAATCAGAGGGTCACAGGTTCAAGCCCTGTTGGGACCACAAAAGAAAAAGCCCACACGAAAGTGTGGGCTTTTTCTTTTGTGGTCCCTTGGGGGACTTCGTATTTCCCCCTCGGTCCCCCATTACGGGGGAGGTTTGCCCTCCGGGCTTGATTGTGCTCACACTCTCGTGTGGGCTTTTTTTGTGGTCCCTGATGGGACATCTTTTACTGCTTGGAGATGTTTTCGCGCATGTCGGTGTCGGCTTGGATGTTCTTCATTTTGTAGTAATCCATGACACCGAGATTGCCATTGCGGAACGCCTCGGCCATTGCCAGAGGCACCTGTGCTTCGGCCTCTATGACCTTTGCGCGGGCCTCCTGGGCCTTTGCCTTCATCTCCTGCTCCAGAGCCACGGCCATTGCCCTGCGCTCCTCTGCACGGGCCTGTGCGATGTTCTTGTCGGCATCAGCCTGGTCCATCTGGAGAACTGCACCGATATTCTTTCCTATATCAATATCCGCTATGTCGATGGACAGAATCTCGAAGGCAGTACCTGCATCCAGACCCTTGGCCAGAACCACTTTGGAAATTGACTCAGGCTTCTCCAGAACCTCTGCATGGCTCTCTGCTGAACCGATTGATGATACGATACCTTCACCGACGCGCGCCAGAACCGTCTCCTCACCGGCACCGCCGACAAGCTGGTTGATATTGGCACGAACCGTCACGCGTGCCTTGCATATAAGCTGGATACCGTTCTTGGCCACGGCCGT
>FR882164.1:11257-63054 GCA_000434935.1 Bacteroides sp. CAG:709
CGGCCGTTACAGGCGGAGTGTTGATGACCTTGGGATTCACCGACATCTGGACAGCTTCGAAAACATCACGTCCGGCCAAGTCGATTCCTGCAGCCGTCTTGAAATCCAGAGGAATGTTCGCCTTGTCGGCGGAAATAAGGGCATTGACCACCTTTACGACATTGCCCTTGGCAAGATAGTGCGCCTCCAACTCATTGGCCTTCAGCGTTAAGCCTGCCTTGGTGCCGGTAATCATTGCGATTACGATGGTGTTCGGATTTACGCCTCTCCAGCGCATTAGCACAAGCTGGACGAGCGGAATATGTACTCCTGAAAGCACCGCCTGGAACCATAAGGTTACCGGGAAGAACCATAACAGGACGATGAGAGCTACTAAAGCGATAGCTGCCCACAGAATCATTGGAATTCCCATAATGTTGTTGTGTTTTAATGATTTTTAGAATGCTTCATCCGGCATTACCGGCTTTACATAGATCTTTTTGTTCTCCATGTGCACGACTTCGATTTCCGTTCCGGCATCGATCATTCCCTCCAATGCCGTGACTTCGAAGCTTTTGTCGTTGATTCTTGCCGTGCCGACAGGACCTAGCCTCGTGACGGCTTTTCCGCGGTCTCCCACGCCGACAGACTCCTCCTCGGGTTTGTTGTCGATTACCGTATCAAGTTGCAGGCGCTTCCACGTCTTCGCTCTCAATGCGTAGAAAAGCAGCACGGAAATCAATACGATATTGACCAATGTCGTGATGACTCCGGCGGCTGTACCCAGACAGGCAAATGCGTAATAAGACGACCCGCAGAGGGCCAGAAGCCCCAAGATTCCTGCGGCGCCAATGCCCGGGATAAGGAATATCTCAGCCAGGATAAGAATTATGCCTGCGATTACGAGTGTTATGACCAGTCCCATATTATCTTCAATTAATATCCATCCCACAAGATAAGCATTTTCCTGAAGAACCCGGTCAATGAAGAGCTATTTTATTTCCGACATGCCTGCAGATTCGATACGGACGTTCGTGATTCCTGATATTTTCAATGCCGAGATGACGGCATCCGCCTCTGCACGGCTGTCATAAGGGCCCAAGATGAAGGATATGACGCCGCCTTCCGTAGTACGCGCCATGTCGGCCTCGGTAACCACCTTGACAGTAGCCATTTCCGTATCATTCAACGCCGCACCGTCCGCCGGGAAAATCCTCACCTGGAACAGCTCGTGTATCGTCTTTTCCAATGCTCTTGCCTTCTGTACTGTAATCGGTTTGCCGTCCAGGAATGCGACGATTATCGCGCTTCTGAAACCGACTCTCTTGACCTTGTTCAGATTAGCCAGGACATCCTTGTAGCTATGGAACAATCCGACGGAATAAATGCGTTTCCCGGTGCTGCCGATACGTTCAAATACAGGGCTCAATCCCTTGATTTGCTTTACAGTAGCCTTGTTGGACATCAGGAATATCTGTATCTGGTAAACCAGTCCGCCCGGCAATGTGTTGTCCTCTGCGAAACGCCCCTCTTCAAGTACCTGGAACGTGTAGTCGAACGACGGCTTCGGCTTCTGCATCTCCAGATGAAGCGGCGCACCCATGTTCATCTTCGCGAAAGTGTAGCCCGCCGACCCTCCGACAATCTCCCTGTCAGCTTCATGCTGAAGCTTTTCAGGGTCAATGACGACGCCGCTCTGGAGGAATTCCAATTCGATTTTCTGCAATTCCCTGCTGGCTACCGCCAATGAATCCTTCAGTTTAGGGATCAATGCCTCTTTACTCAGAATAGAGGCGGCGAGTTTGCTCCTTTCCTGTCCGGAAACCTCTGTAAGCCAGCTGCGGTCCTTGTCCAGATCCGTGCTGTGCTTATATATGGAATCACGTAAAGACCTTACCTGTAACAACTTGTCGGAATATCTCCGCATGTCGGCATTGTCCTGCATATCATCAGCCGCCGCAGGGCTGCTTCCAACCCTTTCAGGGTCGTCTGCCGGTTCCAAACGACATAATTTTTCCAATTCCTCCGGACTGTCAATGGCCTTCCTCACCGGCATGCTGTCGAATTCCAGCACATAGATATCCACACTGTCCGCCTGGCAGGCGCGATTGGACGCGAACATTGAATATTTCCCGTCAGCGGTATTGATGAACAGAAAATCATCGTATGGAGAAGAATAAGGGAAGCCCATGTTGACAGGCATGCCCCAATCTTTCAGGTTTTCATCCCAATCCGAGACATAAAGGTCGTATCCGCCCATGCCATAGAGACCTCTGGATGCGAAGAACAATTGTTTTCCATCCGGCGAGAGCATAGGGTAAATTTCGTCTGAAGAAGAGGTTACCTGCTCATTGATAAGCTCCGGAACGGACCACAGAGAGTCTTGATGCTCAGTGCGATAGATGTTGCGGATGCCCTCCTGGTCCTTCGCCGACCAATATATTTGTCCAGATCCTTCCGGGACATATGTCGCCCTCACGAAACGGTCATGCGCCGAAGAATCCAGCTGGTTCGGGATCGCCCGCCAGCTCTTGTCCGGGAGAGGGAAGTACAGGAAAAAATCTTTCAGCGAGAAACGTTTCCTCGCTACGGCGACAGGGTTGCTGCAAAAGCCCTTCATGCTGTTCCCGTTCTGCGCCTGTACCATCGCCTCGTCGATGAGGATTGACGTGAGAGAATCGGCATCAGCCTTCGCGCTCTCGAAGGCTACGGTGGCCTCCGCGAACTTGTAACTACGTATCAATGAATCAGTAACGACCTTCAGGCGTCGCATGTCCACGCTTCTGCGGTTCACATGCAATGTGTCCGTCACTTCCTGCCCCTGCATGGTGAATGCAGCGGAAACGACGGCAAATATTGAAAATATAATCTTCACTCTTTTCATAACATGGACTGCAAAAATAAGAAATTACTTGCAGAAAGTTTCTTAGTACGAAAAAATTAGATAAATTTGCACTCTATTGCCACTATTGGAAATTAATATAAATTTAAAATATTCAAACAAATGCAAAGCAAAGGTGCAATCAAACTAGTAGCGGTTCTGCTCGCTCTCGCCTGCGTCTGGCAGTTGTCTTTCACTCTTGTAACAAGTATTCAGGAGAACAAGGCAGCGAAATACGCCCAGAATGCTGTCGAAGTGTACAAGCAGTCAGCAGAATTTGCTGAAATCCCTGAGGTGGATAAGGCCTATGTGCTCGATTCTATCGCCAAAAAAGAGAATCGTTGGTACATTGACTCGATTTCAAGCGAGAAAGTCTACTTCAGATATACTTACAAAGATGTAAAGTCTAAGGAGATCAACCTCGGTCTCGACTTGAAGGGCGGTATGAACGTCATGCTTCAGGTCCAGCTCGAAGACCTCGTAAAGGCTCTCGCAGGAGAGAACAGGACTCCTGAGTTCGAGAAGGCAATCAGCCTCGCCAAAGAGCGCAGCGTGAAATCACCGGATGATTTCATCACATTGTTCGCCCAGGCGTGGAAAGAGGTTTCCAACGGTCAGAGACTTGCACAGGTGTTCGGTACATACGACCTCGCCAAACTCATCAACCCGCAGTCTACCGACGAGGAGGTTCTTTCTGTCATCAGAGAGAATGCTGAGAGCGCTGTCGCCAACTCATTCAATGTCCTCCGTAACCGTATCGACCGTTTCGGTGTTACACAGCCTTCTATCCAGAGACTTGGTAACAGCGGACGTATTCTCGTCGAGCTTCCTGGCGTAAAGGAACCTGAGCGTGTCAGAAATCTCCTGCAGGGAACTGCTTCCCTTGAGTTCTGGACCACTTATGATTATTCAGAAATCGCACAGGACCTCCAGAATGCTGATGCTATTCTAGCCCAGACTCTTGAAACATCTGGAGAAGACTCTACAGCAGTGGCAGAGACAGTGGAATCCGCTTCTGATTCATTGCTTAACAGCGAAATCGGCAAGTCAGCTGCTGCTGATGCCAAGGCTCAGGCTGCGTTCAAGAAAGCTCATCCTCTCTTCGCAGTGCTCCACCCTACGAACTATGGTAGAGGTGCTTGCATGGGTTATGCACTTGGCAGCGATACAGCGACTGTATCCAAACTCCTTAAAGCTCCGGAGTTGAGCGGTGTTCTCCCTGCAGAACTCAAACCTATCTGGACCGTCAAGCCTTCAAGCTACATCCAGGGCGGCAATTACTTCGAGTTGGTTGCCATCAAGGCTGCTACCAGAGACGGAAAGGCTCCTCTCGACGGTTCAGCAGTTACCGATGCCCGCGTATCTTACAGCGGACAGGGCATGAACAAGGGTAACCCTTCAGTTTCCATGACAATGAACGCCGAGGGTGCTTCCATCTGGGCCCGTCTTACCAAGGACAATATCGGCAAGCAGATTGCAATCGTACTCGATGACCGTGTATATTCATATCCTAACGTCAATGCGGAGATTACAGGCGGAAATTCAGAGATTACCGGCGGTTTCGACGTGGAAGAGGCTACTGACCTTGCCAACGTCCTGAATTCAGGTAAGCTTCCTGCACCTGCCAAGATCATCCAGGAGCAGGTCGTAGGTCCTACACTCGGTTCAGAGTCCATCAATGCCGGTCTCATCTCATTCGTCATCGCCTTCCTCCTGGTGCTCGCATACATGATATTCTTCTACAGCGGCGCCGGATTCGTGGCTGATATCGCACTTCTGTGCAACGTCCTTCTCCTCTTCGGTACTCTCGTATCATTCGGAGCTGTGCTGACATTGCCAGGTATTGCCGGTCTCGTCCTCACAATGGGTATGGCGGTCGATGCCAATGTGATTATCTATGAGCGTGTGAAAGAGGAACTTGCTGCCGGCAAGGGTCTGTCAAAGGCTATCGCTGACGGTTATTCCAATGCTTACTCTGCAATTATCGACGGTCAGGTTACCACGCTCCTTACCGGTATCGTGCTGTTCATCTTCGGTTCAGGTCCTGTACAGGGCTTCGCCACCACCCTCATCATCGGTATCATCACATCCGTTCTTACCTCCATCTTCATCACCAGAATCATCTTCGATGACAGAGTTTCCAAGGGCAAGAGCGTATCATTCGAGAACAATCTTACAAAAGACTTCCTCAAGCATACCAAGTTCAACTTCCTTGACAAGAAGAAATATTCTTATATGTTCTCCGGAGCGCTCATCGTAATCGCGATTGCATCCATCTGCATCAAGGGCTTTACCTATGGTGTTGACTTCACAGGTGGTCGTACATACGTCGTAAGATTCGACAAGCCGGTTACTGCCGAGTCAGTCCGTGAGGCTGCCGAGAAAGAATTCGGTGAGTCTGTGGAGGTTAAGCAGTTCGGTGGTGAGAGCCAGATGAAGATTACTACCAAGTACAAGGTTGAGAATGAGTCAAGCGAGGTGGATTCAGAGGTAGAGGCTAAACTCTACGAGGCCATGAAGGGCTTCTTCGCAGAGAAAGACCTTACCCTCGACGAGTTTACGTCTACTCTTGACAACCCTAACGGTATCATTTCTTCCGACAAGGTAGGTCCTACCATCGCAAACGATATCAAGAGATCAGCTGTATTCGCAGTCCTCATCGCGCTGTTCGTAATCTTCGCTTATATCGCAGTAAGATTCAATGGCTGGACATGGGGTCTCGGCGGTGTGGTTTCACTCGCACACACGGCTATCATCGTCATCGGTTTCTTCTCCCTGTTCTCCGGAATCCTTCCGTTCAACCTGGACGTTGACCAGACGTTTATCGCCGCTATTCTGACCATCATCGGATACGCCATCAACGATAATGTGGTTATCTTCGACCGAATCCGTGAGTACAAGACAATGCATCCTAAGGCCGACTTCAAGTCCAATGCAAACCTTGCGCTCAACAGCACCCTCACCAGAACCATCAACACATCCGTGTCTACTCTCGTGACAATGCTTGCAATCGCAATCTTCGGTGGCGAGTCTATCCGCGGTCTGTCAGTTGCCTTGATTCTCGGTATCTGCTTCGGTACTTACGCTTCAATCTTCATCGGTACTCCTGTAATGTTCGATGCTTACATGTGGAACGAGAAGAGAAAAGAAGCCAAAAAAGCCGCAACAAAGAAATAAACCTGGCGCTCTGACGCCTTAGAATATGTCGTGCCCCGACGGAGAACATCCGCCGGGGCATTTTGCATATATGGCATTGTTTCTCGAATATTATATCTTTCCAGGAAAGTTCTGCTTCATAAATCATCACGGCTACAGAACAGGATAAAACCTCAAATAAGCCCATGTTCTGGTGGATATGGAGCATAGTCCCACCATGCTGGTTATCCTTCGTTTCTGGTGGGTAATTTCAACACCAGGGCCGATCATCCGAGCCATCAGATATGGCGTGAGCATTGGTTATGCTGCAGAGGTCGGTGCGGAACACCGCGGACATAAAGAAACTCCCCGGAATCCATGGCGGATTTCGGGGAGTGATATTTTATGACTAGCCGGGGTTAACCGGCATTGACATTATTATCTGTACTGAGCGAACTCGATGTCTTTCTCGGCGCGAGCCTTGAGAGCTGAATCCTTGCTAGCCTTCTCGATATATGTCTTCACGTCAGCAGCTTTGCCCTGGCGAGCAGCGATGATGGCGCGGAGGTAGTTAGCCTTAGGGCACTGGCACTTGAGAGCGGCAGCAGCCTCAGCCGGCTTGTCGATAAGAACGTATGCGAGAGCCTCGTTGAAAGAGTTGGTACCCTTGAGAGCGGCAGCAGCCTTCTCGTAGTTGCCGTTCAGGATGTCGATGACAGCCTGGTTCTCTTTTGCACCTGCAGCAGCGAATGACTTCTGAGCAGCTGCGATGTCACCCTTGCGGAGAGCGATAACGCCCTTAGCGTTCTCGAGGTCAGCATCCTTGGTCTGAACCTTGCCGAATGCGTTCTCAGCAGCCTTGAGGTCGTTCTCGTTCAAGTAAAGAACGCCAAGGTTGAACTGTGCACGGTCGCTGTTGAACTTCTCGACAGCCTTCTTGTAGAGAGCCTCTTTTGTCTTAGCCTCTTTAACAAGTGTAGCTGAACGGAGGAGAGCCTCTTCGTCAAGAACGTCCATGTTCTCGTCAACGAATTTGAGGAGCTCTTCCTTGGTGTAGTTCTGATACTCTACGTTAGCGATGAATCTTGCACGACGGAGCTCTGGAAGAACCTCTTTCTTGAGGGTTGTGTAAACCTCAGACATGTTCTTGATCTCGCTCTCACGAACAGCAGGATCGCTGTACATGGAAAGAACGCGGATGATAAGATCCTTATCCTCGATGTTTGACTCGGAAACGAGCTCCTGGAAGCCTTCCCAGTCCTGACCTACGCTCTTAACCTCAGGGTCGGTAACTTCTTTACCCTTAACGACCTTGCTCCAAGCCTTGTCAGCGCTCTTTGAACGCTTGTCAGAGAGTTTGGCGTTAAGCTCCTGTCCGCCGTCCGGAGATGCATAAGCTACGACTTCAGTACCCTTGAGGGTCTTTCTTTCGTTGTTCTTGATCTCATCGAGAGCAGCCTGGAAGTCCTTGATAGAAGCTGATTTGAGCTCCTTGCTGCGAACGTCTGCAGAGTTGATGGTGTAAAGAATCTGGCCTTCAGCTGACTGAGGGATAACCTCCTGATAGTTGTCAGCCTTGTAAGCTACCTTGCCGAGACCCTCACCGTAACCTACGAGCATGTAAGTGGTGTTTGCGCCGTCAGCAACCTTCTTGATAGGGAGGTCGATAGACTTCTTCTTGTATTTTACGACACCGCGAAGTTCGAGGTGAGACTGCTCCATACCCTTAACATATTCGAAGTGAACCTTCTCTGTTACGGTCTGGCCGTCAGAAGATACTACGGTGTAGTTATCCTTAACTTTCTCGCCCTGATACATGAATGGAGCCATTGTAGCTTCACCACCCTCATAAACGAGCACTGGAGTAACTTCGAGGATTGCCTTCGGGTGGAAGTAATCAGCAGGATAAGTTACAGATACTGTAGCATCGATTTTACCGGCTACAACTTCAAGCGGTGACGGATCGCAGGTAACGGTAACGCTCTCTGCCATCTCTGCCATCTTCTCAGGAGAAGCACAAGCGACAGCTGCAAGTCCGAGGACTGCTACTGCCAATGATTTGATTTCCTTTCTCATGACTGAAATAAAAATAAATTTATAATAACTGAATTGTACTTTTACCAAATTCCGCACCAAGTTACTAATAATTTTGCAATTTTAGGCAATGTGGCTTCATATTTTCAGTGTATTTTGTAACTTTGTCTGACTATGGACACACAGGATTTACAGAAACTTAAGAATAAATACGACATTGTCGGCAATGATCCTTCGCTCAACCGCGCATTGGAAATGGCCGTGGCAGTGGCGCCGACCGACCTTACCGTGCTTGTAACGGGCGAAAGCGGTGTCGGCAAGGACAATATTCCTAAGATCATTCATCAGTTCAGTCGCCGTAAGAATGCCAAATACTTTGCGGTGAACTGTGGTGCTATCCCTGAGGGAACCATTGATTCTGAATTGTTCGGACACGAGAAGGGCTCGTTTACCGGAGCGATTGAGGCCCGGAAAGGATATTTCGAGGAAGCTGACGGGGGAACATTGTTCCTGGACGAGGTCGGCGAATTGCCGCTTCCGTCGCAGGCGAAACTTCTACGCGTGCTCCAGTCCGGCGAATACATACGCGTCGGCTCATCCAAGGTGAGCAAGACCGATGTGAGGGTCATTGCGGCGACCAATGTCGACCTTCTCTACGCCGTTTCCAAAGGCAAATTCCGTGAAGACTTATATTATAGGTTGAACGCCATCCAGATCAAGATGCCGTCGCTTCGTGAACGGAAAGAGGATATCTATCTGTTGTTCAGGAAGTTTACCTCGGATTTCTCCGAGAAATACGGCATGAGCAAGGTGTCATTGACCAGAGACGCGATAGAACTGCTTACGCGCTACCGCTGGCCTGGCAACATCCGCCAGCTGAAGAACATTGCCGAGACGGTGTCCGCATTGGAAGGGCAGCGCCTTACGCCGGTGTCCGGACGCTGCGAGGTCGATGCCGCGACGCTGTCGACCTATCTTCCGAAGGATGATGTCAATGCCTTGCCTGTCAAGTATCATGACAGTTCGTCAGATATCTCGCAGGAAGAAAAGCAGGATATTTACAAGGCCCTTTACAGTCTCAATGCCGAGGTGACCAAGCTGAAGCAGATCATTGCCTCCGGCGGTATCAGGCCGTCTGCGGCGGAGGTGACGCAGCCCAAGCCTCTGGCAATGCCGGCGGACACTGGTTCCCGTGACGGCTATATTTCCAGACCGGAATCGGATTGGACTGACAATGAGCGTGATATCGATGAGCAGTCGGCATTGCCGAGGCATGATGAAATCCATGCTGTGGAGCCCGGACACGGAGATGAGAATTTCTCCATATCGCAGTCGAATCAGGACCTGATAAGGAAAGCATTGGAGAAACATAACGGAAACCGAAAGAAAGCAGCGGAGGAGCTGGGGATTTCCGAAAGGACATTGTACAGGAAACTTCCTCCGGAATTCCGCAATTTGAAGAAGGCGGACGAATAGTATTGATATGAAATCATTTGGAAAAATATTTTCGGCGGCAGGTGTCGCATTGGCTATCATGACGGCGGCGCTGATCGTGCGTTCCTGCGGGATATATTCGTTCTCCGGAACTTCCATTCAGCCCGATATCAAGACCGTCACTATCAATTACTTCGAGTATAAGGCATTGAAAGTGAACCCGACATTGAGCAACAGCATGACGGAGTCATTGAAAGATAAATTCCGGAAGATGACGAGGCTGGAGCAGGTGGACATGGACGGCGATTTGGAGATTACCGGCTCGATTACCGGCTATGACGTGCGCGCAATGGCGGTGACGGCGAACGAGGTGGCGGCGCAGAACAGGCTCACGGTCACGGTCAAGATTGACTTTACCAACAGGAAATATCCTGAGGATGATTTTCAGGGCAAGTCTTTTTCTGCGTATGCGGATTATGACTCGACCCAGTCCCTTGATGCTGTGGAAGGCACATTGTGCGACGAGATCATTGAGAAGATTTGTGAGGATGTGTTCAATGCGACTGTGGCGAACTGGTAGAATATGGAGCAGAAAGCGATAAATCTTAAAACATTGACAATGGATGAGTTGGCCGGTGTGGTGAACCTTTATCCATGGTATGGCGCGGCGAGGAAGGAGCTCTGCCGCAGGATGGCCGGTGTAGGCGGCGAGTCGTGGGGCGTGTCCCAGTTCTCCGACCAGGCAATGTATGTGGGGGACCGCGGGTCAATAGCCGAGATTATGCACAAAGGCGATGGGGCGGATTATTCCGACAAAGGGCTGGAGGCGCTGCTGAGTTCATATATAGAGGAAAAGAAAAAGGAGGATGCTCCGGTCTATGAGCGTAAAGTCCACGTTGTCGGCGGAGATTTCTTTTCCCAGTCGGAGTACGAGAAGGTCAAGAAAGTCGAGGACAATGTTTTTGCCCGTTTCCAGCCGAAGACGCGTCCGCGTCCGGAAGAGCATGGAGATGTGTCAGGACTGGATTTCTGCACGGAAACATTGGCGCAAATTTACGCTGAACAAGGGTATTTTGAACAGGCAAAGCGCATTTACGGCAAACTAATTTTGGCATTCCCGGAAAAAAGTGCTTACTTTGCATCCCTTATTGGAAAATTGGATAATTTGATAAATAATCAGACGTTATGAACGTAATATTTACTATTCTTGTAGTTCTCGTTGTTATTGCCAGCATACTGCTTACAATCGTAGTATTGCTTCAGAATGGCAAAGGTGACAGCATGGCCAGCAACTTCGTTGCAGGAAACCAGACTTTCGGTGTAAGGCAGACAGCCAATATGCTTGAGAAAGTTACTTGGGGTCTTGTTGCATTCATCGTAATCGTTTCTGTGATTTCCTCATTTACTATGGGCTCACAGGGCACACAGGTGGATATTACCAATAAGCTCGGAAACGAGACTACAGAGCAGCCTGCATTCCCTACACCTGCACCTGCACAGCAGAGCGCACCTGCAACTGAAGCTCCAGCAGCTCCAGCAGAGTAGTTTGCGACAAACACCGGAACTGACAAATTGTCAGTAATTTCCGGGAAGGAATATATTTTGGACTATAGCCGTTTGTTCTTCGGAGCAGACGGCTATATCCCGTTAGGATAAGTCTCAGTATCAGCAGGAAGACCTGAATGATAAGCTCCAGGGGACAAAAAGGAGTTTATTATTATGGAAAATTACAACATGCAGAACAATGCCGGCGGCGGAAAGCTTGAGACATTGAACAAGTTCGCGGTGAACTTGAACGAAAGAGCTGCAGCGGGGAAACTTGACCCTGTCATCGGCAGGGATGAGGAGATCCGTCGAGTGTTGCAGATATTGAGCCGTAGGACCAAGAACAACCCTATTCTCGTAGGTGAACCGGGTGTGGGTAAAACCGCTATCGCCGAAGGTCTTGCGCAGAAAATCGTTGATGGGGCTGTCCCTGAAAACCTGAAAGATAAAATCGTCTATTCGCTTGATATGGGTGCACTTATAGCAGGTGCCAAGTATCAGGGCGAGTTCGAGGAGAGGCTGAAAGGCGTCGTAAAGGACGTTGTGGACAGCCAGGGACAGATTATCCTGTTCATAGATGAGATTCATACGTTGGTCGGTGCCGGAAGGGCTTCCGGTGCAATGGATGCGTCCAATATTCTTAAACCGGCATTGGCCAGGGGCGAGCTGAGGACGATCGGTTCCACAACATTGGACGAATATCAGAAATATTTCGAGGCCGACAAGGCATTGGAAAGACGTTTCCAGATGGTCATGGTGGACGAGCCTACGCCGGCGGAGTCCATCGCCATCTTGAGGGGCCTGAAGGAGAGATATGAGAACCATCACAGGGTACGTATCGAGGATGATGCGTTGATCGCTGCGGTGAACCTGTCTCACAGGTATATCACGAGCCGTTTCCTTCCGGACAAGGCTATCGACCTTGTGGATGAGGCCGCTTCCAAGCTTCGTCTGGAGATGAATTCCGTTCCGGAGCCGATAGATGAGCTCAATAGCCAGATCCGTCAGCTGGAAATCGAGAAGGAAGCCATCAAGAGGGAAGGCGTTTCATTGAAACTTGACAAGATCAATGACCAGTTGAAGGAACTTAACGCGAAACGTGACGTTCTGATGAAGAAGTGGGATGAGGAGAAAGGTATTCTTTCCGGCATCCAGACAGCCCGCCAGCAGATGGAGGACTACAAGATTCAGGCGCAGTCCGCAGAGAGGGCCGGTGATTATGGAAAGGTAGCGGAACTCCGTTACGGCAAGATGGCTGAAGCCCAGAAGAAGATAGATGAACATACCGCCAGACAGGCTGCTGTGAAGGATCCTATCATCACAGAGTCCGTTACGCCGGAAGATATCGCTGATGTGGTGTCCAGATGGACCGGAATACCGGTGAACAGGATGCTGGAAAGCGAGAAGGAGAAATTGCTCCGTATGGAGGACGAACTTCATAAGAGAGTCGTCGGTCAGGAGCAGGCCATACATGCCGTAGCTGATGCCGTCCGCAGAAGCCGTGCTGGCCTTTCCAATGAAAAGAGACCTATCGGTTCGTTCCTGTTCATGGGTACGACCGGTGTCGGCAAGACCGAGCTTGCCAAGGCGCTCGCGGAGTTTCTGTTCAATGATGAGAACATGATTACCCGTATTGATATGAGTGAGTATCAGGAGCGTCACACTGTGAGCCGTCTTATCGGTGCTCCTCCGGGATATGTAGGATATGATGAAGGTGGCCAGCTCACCGAAGCTGTAAGGCGTAAACCTTATTCCGTAGTGCTGCTTGATGAAATCGAGAAGGCCCATCCTGATGTGTTCAACATTTTGCTTCAGGTGCTTGATGACGGTCGTCTGACAGACAATAAGGGTCGTACCGTGGACTTCAAGAATACCATCATCATCATGACTTCCAATGTCGGTTCGGATATTATCCAGAGCTACATGGAGAAGCTTCCTGAGGTCGGGAAGAAAGGGGAGGCTCCTGCCGAGGCTGCCGCAGCCATCGCCAAGAGGAATCAGATGCTGGGCGAATGCAAGGGCAAGATACTTGAACTTCTCAGGCAGACGATCAGGCCTGAATTCCTGAACCGTATCGATGAGATAATAATGTTCGAGCCTCTGACCAAGAATGATATACGTGATATCCTTCATATCCAGATGAAACAGCTTCAGAGCAAGCTGTCCGAGGATGGTGTGGAAATCAGTTTCACTCCGGCATTCGAGGATTACATGACCGATATGGGTTACGATCCGGCATTCGGTGCGCGTCCTATCAAGAGGGTCATGCAGCGTGAGCTTGTAAACCAGCTTGCCAAGGCAATTCTTGACGGTACCGTGCACAGGGATTCTGTAATCGAGGCCGATGTTGCCGGCGGTGAGATAGTTCTGAGGAACAAATAGCGGGACGCGGCCACGGGTGATTTTGTAACTCGTTGATAAACAGATATCATTTTAGAGAGGGCGTGGAAACGCAGCCGAAAAAAGGCTACGTTTCCACGCCCTTTTTTGTAACCCATTGTGAATCAACACTGTTTTAGGCCATGGCGTGGCCGCGTCCCGCTAACGGTCTTGGGAAGGGGGCCTGGAGACGCTTGCAGCGTTGCTGGGGACAGTGATTCGTTGCTGGCGTGAGTGAAAAGGCCTGTCTTACGCACGACATAGATCAATTATGACGCGACGTGCGTGGAAAACGTTTTAGTGCGCACGGGGTGTGCCAATGATGTCGACATAAACAAAAAAGCCGTTCGAAATTCGAGCGGCTTTTGTTCTGAGAGCGGAAAACGAGACTTGAACTCGCGACCCCAACCTTGGCAAGGTTGTGCTCTACCAACTGAGCTATTTCCGCATTTTGTAATCCCTATTGGTGTTTCGGGATTGCAAAGATAGGTATAATTTCTGACTCTGCAAATTTTTTCGAACCTTTTTGCGATTATTTTCGAAAAAACATTGTCAAAGGCATGTCTAGACCTCTACGCAGGAGCTGAACTCGCGGAGGAAACGCATGTCATTCTCGAAATAATGACGGAGATCGTTCACCTGCCACTTGAGCATTGCGATACGCTCGATACCCATACCGAACGCGAAACCTGAATATTTCTTGCTGTCGATTCCGGAAGCTTCGAGGACGTTAGGGTCCACCATGCCGCAGCCGAGAATTTCCAGCCAGCCTGTACCCTTGCAAATGTTGCAGCCTTTTCCGTGACAGATGTTGCAGCTTACGTCCACCTCGGCGGAAGGCTCCGTGAACGGGAAGTAAGAAGGACGCATACGGATCTGTGTATCAGGACCGAACATCTCACGTGCAAACAGGAGGATTGCCTGCTTGAGGTCGGCAAATGTCACGTTCTCGTCGATGTAGAGACCCTCGACCTGATGGAAAATGCAATGCGCACGTGCCGAGATGGCCTCATTTCTGAACACACGGCCAGGGCAGATCACGCGGATAGGAAGTTTGCTCCTCTCCATTGTCCTTACCTGCACGCTGGAAGTGTGGGTACGCAGAAGAAGCGGATTCGGATGACCTGTCGACACGAAGAAAGTGTCCTGCATGTCTCTCGCAGGGTGGTTCGGAGGGAAGTTCAATGCCTCGAAAACGTGGTAATCATCCTCGATTTCAGGACCTTCCGCTACATCATAGCCGAATTTGCGGAAAATATTGACAATCTGCTGGCGGGCGATGGATACCGGATGTCTGGAACCCAGAGGAATCGGGTCGCCTGGCATTGTCGCGTCGAAAGAATCGGAAGAAGCGGCACCGGAAGCGGCAGCCTGCGCCTTCAATTCTTCAATCTTCGCCGTAGCCTCTTTCTTGAGGACATTAAGTTTCTGACCGAATTCCTTCTTCAGTTCAGGAGCCACTGTCCTGAATTCCTCGAAAAGCTTGGTTATCTCACCTTTCTTTCCGAGAAGACGCACTCTCGCATCCTCTATATCTTTCTCTGTCTTGCACTTGAGTTCCTTGATCTCGGCAAGAATCTGCTCTATTTCCTCTTTCATAATCTAATGCTCTGTAAATACACCTGCCCGATTTCCGGATGACAATTCCGGACTTCGCGGGACAGGACAATATGCAAAGTTAAATAAATTCCATGGAAAAGTATCACTTTTTCTTCTGCTGTGCCGCTGTCGCCTGCTCGATTTTCGCCCTGCGCTTTTCTCTGGCTTTCTGCTGCTTGCCAGCACCCGACTTCAGATATGCAGCCCATTGACTGTCAGTGAATATCTTCCTGTAGGTATTGTCTATCTGGTCCATCCATTTGTCACGGATAAACATGTATAAATCATAGTTGTCCACACGGGACTTCTGCATCTTCTCCATCTCCGCCTGAAGCGCGGCGAAATCGTTCTGGAGAGTGGAATCCACGCGGAATATCTGCCAGTCCTCCAGTTTCAGAAGATCTCCGAGGCGATCCGCTTCCTTGGCTGCCATCTCCTCCGGGGTAGGCGTTTTCTGATCCTGCTCCTGCGCGAAAGCATTGACACAAAGAAAAACGGAAAGAACTGCAAACAAAACTTTCTTCATAGCTATATAATATTTATTTCCCTATATTTGTATTTGTCCAGGGAGTATCCGGACAAAATTACGTAATTAATATAATAGAACAAAATATGAAGATAAAAGCAATCCTGGGAACGCTGGCGGCAACAGCCGTCTTCGGCTCATTCGCTGCCGACAGCGCCAAGGCATGTACCAATGTCATTGTAACCAAAGGAGCCAGCGCGGATGGCTCATGTATGATTTCCTACGCCGCCGACTCGCATTGGCTTTACGGAGAATTGTATTTCAAGCCGCAGGCTGATTGGAAAAGAGGAGATAAACTTCGCGTATCTGATTGGGATACAGGACAATACCTCGGGCTTATTGACCAGGTCGAGCATACTTATAAGACTGTCGGAAACATGAATGAGCATCAGCTCATCATTGCGGAAACGACTTTTGGCGGCAGGCATGGATTGAATGATCCGAATGGTATAATGGACTATGGCTCACTCATTTACATTGCCCTTCAGAGAGCAAGGACCGCTAGGGAAGCCATTAAGGTGATGACCGGATTGACAGACAAATACGGCTATTTCTCCGAAGGTGAATCATTCTCCATCGCGGACAAGAACGAGGCGTGGATAATGGAGATGGTAGGCAAGGGAACATCCGAGAAAGGCGCTGTGTGGGTGGCTGTGCGCATCCCTGACGGCTATATCAGCTGCCACGCGAACCAGTCCCGCATCACGACTTTCCCTCTCAATGACCCTGAAAATTGCATCTATGCTCCGGATGTCATCGACTTTGCCAGAAAGCAAGGCTGGTATAGCGGTCCGGACAGCGAGTTCAGCTTCCGTGACGCGTATTGCCCTGCCGATTTCGGCGCGTTGAGAGGATGCGAGGCCAGAGTCTGGAGCGCATTCAACATTCTCAGCAACGGATGGTTCACATTCGACGACGGCAACGGCAATATGATCACAAAGGATGCCTACGCATACGTGGATTACGCCATGGGACATAACCCCGAGAACCGTATGCCGCTGTGGATCAAGCCTGCCAAGAAGGTGACTGTCAAGAATGTAGCCGATGTCATGCGCGACCATTACGAAGGTACGCCAATGGATATGACCACCGATATCGGAGCCGGTGGCAATGCCATTCCATATCGTTGGAGGCCAATGGATTTCGAGTACAATGGCAAGACATATACCAATGAGCGTGCTATCGCTACCCAGCAGACTGGTTTCTGGTTCGTGGGACAGTCCAGAGGCGATTTTCCTGATGTCATCGGCGGACTCATCTGGTTCGGCACCGATGATGCGGCGACTTCGTATCTCACCCCGATTTATACCAATACCAATAGGGTTCCTGAATGCTTCCGTGAGGGCAACGGCGATTTGCTGACTTATTCGAACACGTCTTCTTTCTGGATTAACAACAGGATTACAAATGCTTGCTACAGAATGTATAACATCATGGCTCCATACGTGCGTGAACGCATTGACGCATTCGAAAACGAGCAAATGGTGAAGGTCCGTGAGAATGACAACAAGGCGCTTGACTTGTTCAAGCAGGCGATGGACGGTGCAGAGAAGAAAGGCAAGAAGGCATCGGTTGCATACGACGTCATGTCCGATACCGGTTCTTCTTTCTCAGCGGTCAAGTCTCTTCTCACGAAGTACTCCGTAGACACAGCCCAGAAGATGTTCAAATCATGGCAGGCTCTGGAAATCACCATGACCGTGAAATTTATCGACGGCAATGTTAAGGCGCAGAATCCTGACGGCTCGTTCAAGCATACGGAATTTTCAGCCGGCTGTCCTGACGGCCTGACCCAGCCTGGTTACACCGACACCTGGAAAGAGGCCGTAGTCCACTTCCACGGCGATGTCATCGAAGAAAAACCAGTGGAAACCAAGTAGGTGGCCTATTTGAATGCGGCTACGTCTGCTGAACATGTAGGAATGATTTCGAGCTTGCTGTCGTAGAGTTCCGCTACACCTTTCACGTTGCCGGTCTTGTTGGCAGAGAAGGTTTCCTTTCCGAATTTGGCTGCGGAAACGGCGTACACGGTGACGGTCGTGCCGTTCTTGCCTACGAAACTGTGTCCTCCCTTATAATTGCTGTTGTACCATGTGCTGCTGTAGTCCGGAGAAGTCACGTCTTTTACGCACACATATTGACCTACATAGTCAGATATCTGATTGTCAGTAATTTCAGGGACCTTGATGCTTACCTTCTCTTCAGTCGGATAAATGGTGAAATTTGTTATGGCAGGAAGGTTCTTTGAAACTGTATATTTGGCAGATTTCAGGCTGACAATGACCTTCGTTCCTACTGGAAGAGTTGTTTCAGTGTGAGTCTCTCCCTTCAGGATAATGCCGGAATGTGCCGCACCTGTGTTGTCCACAAGAGCAATGACGCCCTTCAGGTTGCCACCTTCATTGTTTGCAGCCACATAACCCTTGACGGCGATAGCGATATCTGACGTTATTTCTGAACCGGAAGCGAGACCTTTTAGTTTCTTGTTCAATTCAGTGACGGTAATGGCATCTTTCTCCTCAGGTTTCTCCTCTTTTTCCAGTGGTTCGAGGCTTGTCACCATCGTGGAAATATATTTCACGTTGTCGCTTTCGGTCTTGCCGAGAGTATATCCTTTCACAATGATTTTTTCGCCCTCGTATTTGGTGATTTTGAAGCTTTCGTCGACGTAGGACAATGTAAACTTAACATCAGTGCCCTCGATTTCCACATTGTTGTGCCATTGGAAAATATTGTCCCGATATGACTTCAGTGTGCCTGTGAAGGTGATATATTTGATAGCAGGAGCATTGTTCACATAAGCATTGGCCTGAGCCGCCTTGAACTCCTCTGCTGCAGGCTCCTTGATGGTCGTGCTTCCGGTCACATTGACCTCGGAGATTCCGTCGAACTGCTTCATTCCGCCGTATTCGGTGGTAGGGCCTTCAATGGTCACGGTCTTGCCGGCCTCCATGGTGTGGCCTTTCTTGAACACCAGAATTGTTCCGGTATTGTCCTGGACAAGGAATCCTTTGGTGTGGGTGGCGGTTACTGTGCCTGCGATTTTGTACATGTTGTCCACCGGCTTGGCGATGACATCGGAAATCTTGGATACAGGAACCACGACAACTTTGCCGAATTCCACTGCCTGACCGCCGTTGCCTTCTGTGAGTAGCACGTCGTCAAGTCTGTTTATGCTGAAATTCTTGGAAGAAAATCTGATGTACAATGTCTTGGTGCCGGCAGGAAGCGTAAAGTCTGCTGTCGCACGGCGCCATTTTCCGTCAGGGGTGTTCTCTACTCCGCCGAAATCGTAGTCCAATGCCGGTGACCAGGTCTTGCCGTCCTCGGACAGCTGTACCAGGAACGCGCATCTGAGGAAGGTATTGGTGCTTCCCTGGGAGTAATATTGCGCGCCGAAAGTGAGTCTCAATTTCTCGGAAGGAACTGCTATCTTGCAGATTGTGAAATGGTTAGGTTTGGCTTCTGAACCGCAGAAAAGAAGATTGTTCTTACCGGTTCCTTCGTAGCATGAAAGCGAGCCCTTGGATTCCTGATTTGAACGTACGGACATTTCCTGATAGTCGTATTCCACGTTTGCGGCTCCGGAACCCTTTCCGTTCATCCATCCGTCGAATTGCTCAAGTGCAGGCCAGCCTTTCGCCGTCTGGTATTTGTCTTTATTCTGGACAACCTTTTCCTTGTCGAAACTGCTGTAGAAGATAGCGCCTTCCGGAACGTATTCCTGATACTCGCCATTGTCCTTTACATCTACCGGAATGATATACATGTATGTGTTATAGGAACCGGTCAGCCAGCCGGAAATGGTGACATTGTGGTTGTTGTATTTCTCCTTGAATTCGTCGGACATGTAGTCGATGCTGGCGATGTTGTCAGTTCCGTCGATTTCCACATTGACATAATTGCCTGAAACAGAGAGGACTCCTGAGAAGCTGACATATTTTATTTCAGGAGTGGTCTCCTTCATATATGCGTCAATGTCCTTTGCCGTGAACTGTGCCGGTTTCGGCTGTTTGAATTTGCCGTGCCAGGTCTTCACGAGCTTCACTCCTTTGGTGAACTGGCGGCATTTGTTGTACGTGGCCGTGGTACCGGATTCTACAGTAACCATGTCGCCGATGGTGAAATTGTGCTTCTCGCCGATAAATGCGTAGATGCTGCTGCCGTTTTCCTGAAGGAGAACGCCTTGTGTGTTGGCTGCCACGACGGTAACGCATTCGAGATTGGTGAATGTGACGCCGTCTTCTGCTTTCAGGACATCTGCAATCGTGAGTTCGTTAGTTTTTACGGGTTTGTCATCGTCGCTGGTGCAGGCGATAGCTGACACGCTCAATGCCATGATACCTATTGCCTTGAGTGTCTTTTTCCAGATTGAATAATTCATTTATATACTATAAAATTGGTGATTCAGGGGTTGCCTCAAATTTTTCCGGGTGCAAAAGTAGGTCTATTTTCGGAATCTGCCAAAAAATAAAGGGTCGGCTATAAAACCAACCCTTTACATGTAATTGCTGAAAGCGGAAGCGGCAGGATTCGAACCTGCGAACCGCTTTGACACGGTCAACTGTTTTCGAGGCAGCCTCCTTCAGCCACTCGGACACGCTTCCGAGGGTCAAATTTACGGCAAGTCCACGGATTTAACAAGTTTTTCTGCCAAATCTATAAATGCCAGGCCGTCAGGTCGCGATGACAGGGCTGCAGGTTCACCTGCATCACCGTTTTCGCGGATGCTCTGAACTATCGGAATCTGTCCGAGCAGTGGCACGCCGTACTTCTCAGCCATCTTCAGACCGCCGTCTTTACCGAAGATAAAATATTTGTTTTCAGGCAGTTCTGCGGGTGTGAACCATGACATGTTTTCCACGATACCGAAGATCCGGCGGTTGATGTTCTTGTTGCGGAACATGTCTACTCCCTTCTCCACGTCGGCGAGAGCCACATCCTGAGGTGTGGTCACGATAACGGCACCCTCCATCGGAATGTCCTGGACCAGGGAAATATGAATGTCGCCCGTTCCAGGAGGCATGTCTATGAGCAGATAGTCAAGATCGCCCCAGCGCACCTGCAGAATCATCTGTTTCAATGCATTGCAAGCCATTGGGCCTCTCCAGATAAGTGCCTGTCCAGGCTCGGCGAAATAGCCGATGGACATCCATTTCACGCCATACTTTTCAATCGGCATGATGCCCTCATGGTCGCCCTCGTTGACAGCCTCGGGAAGCGCGCCCTCCGTAGCCGTCATTTTCGGAACAGAAGGCCCGTAGACATCGGCATCCGCCAATCCCACCTTATATCCGAGACGTGCCAATGCTACTGCAAGATTGACCGCTACGGTGGATTTGCCCACGCCGCCTTTTCCTGATGCGACACCGATGATGTGGCGGACATTGTTCACCTCATCCAGAGTGAGATTGAGTCCGGTCTGCTTTTTCGGAGCGCTTTCCTCTTTCACTATAGTCTTGATTTCCACGTCTTTGACTTCAGGGGCATGACGATAGATGGCCGCCCTCGCACTGCTCATGATATACTCCGCAAGCGGGTCACGATGCTTTGTGAACGCAAGGGTTACTGTCACCTTGTCCCCTGAGATTTCCACCTTGTCTACCAAACCCAGCTCCACGATGTTGCGGTCTCCCTTTCCGGGATGCGTAACATCGAAGAGCATCTTCATTACCTCATTTTCCTTCATCACTTATTGTTATTTTTCAATATTCATTTCATTCAGCAGATATCCTGCGCCGCCGAACTTGTCGACCATGAACAACACATAATGTATGTCCACGCAGATACATCTCTGTAAATCAGGCTCGAACATCACGTCACTCGACATTGACTCCCAGTTGCCGTCGAAAGCGAGACCGATAAGGCGGCCTTCCGCATCGAGCACAGGGCTTCCTGAATTACCGCCGGTAATGTCGCAGTTCGTCAGGAAACAGGTCGGAACCTTGCCCTCGGCATTGGCATACTGACCGAAATCATGAGCTTCGTAGAGAGCCTTGACCTTGGCAGGAACACGGAACTCATAATTGTCCGGATCCTCTTTTTCCATCACGCCGGCGAGAGTGGTGTAGTATTTATATACGACGCCGTCAGCAGGAGAATACCCCTTCACGGTACCGTAAGTCAGTCGCATAGTGGAGTTTGCATCCGGATAAGAAGGCTTGCCTTTCTCCCATTCGAGGAGACCTGCCGCAAATGCCTTGCTGCCGGCAGCGAGTTTCACATTGGCAGCTTTCATCGACTTGTAGAGAGGACTGTACTTCTCAATGATCGCATTGTAGAGGACCAATGCCGGTTCGTTCCTGAATTCCTGGAAAGACTTGATGTCAGAGTTCTGCATCTTCTCGTCCGAAGCGAAAATGCTGTGGTCGTAAAGGTCTGATACATAAGCGTCAATGTCCATTGTCGCGAAGTCATGACCATCGATTTCCAGAAAGTCTGAAGGTCTGGCGTTGTCTCGATAGAACTTCAGGAGTCCGGCCGTAAGCTTTCTCTCAAGCGGCTCGTAATAATCCTTGAAAGCGCCCTTCATCGCCTCCTTTGCAGCGACGAAAGCGGCAGCGGTATCTTCTGGATGAGCCCTGAATGTCAGCATGAGTGTCTGTGCGTAATCACCTATCAGATTGCACATTCCGATATTGAGCGGCGCCTCCAGAATCAGCCTGAATGCGAGCTCGTCAGCGGAAGTTTCGTCAATGACGGACTTGATATCGGTCAATGCCGAGCCATAAGCTGCTTTACGTTTCTTGTTGGCATTCACCCATTTCATGAAATCAGCCTCTTTCTGCTCCTCGCGGCCGATGATGTTCAGCTTTTCAAATGCCTTCTTCTCACCGATCCATTTTTTCCATCCGTTGGAAGAACCTGCATACTTGTTCGCATACTGAAGACGTACGGCAGGATCAGCCTCCATGCCCTCCTTCATTATGCTCTGTCTCAATGTCCTGGCTGCGATGCTGACATCCTGTTTGCGGATCATCTGCTCCAGCATTGACGCAGTCTGGAACCTCTGCGTGCGTCCAGGATAGCCCATAACCATCGCGTAATCGCCCTCGTTCACTCCTTTCAATGATATTTTCAATGACTGTTTCGGTGTCATAGGAACATTGTCCTCGGAATAATCAGCAGGCTCATTGTCCTTATTCGCGTAAACGCGGAACATTGAGAAGTCGCAGGTATGGCGCGGCCACATCCAGTTGTCGGTCTCGCCGCCGAATTTGCCCATTGAAGCCGGCGGGGCACCTACGAAACGCACGTCGCGGTAAACCTTGTCGATGATGAGGTAGCTTACATTGTCATTGTAATAATTGATGATGCGGACCTGGCAGTTCGGGTTGGCGGTCTCGGTCGTGCTGATGAGCTGCTCGCGTGCGGCCATGTAAGCCTTCATCGCAAGTTCCTCGGCATTGGCGCTGTCCTTGTATTCCTTCAATGCCGCTGTCCTGGATTTTTCCAGAATGGCGGTCACGTCGGTCATGCTCTGCAGGAATCTCACCGTAAGTCCCGGCACCGGCAGTTCCTCGGTATTCTTCATTGCCCAGAAGCCGTCTTCCAGATAGTTGTGCTCCGGAGTACTGAGTTTCTGGATGCTGCCGTAGCCGCAGTGGTGGTTCGTCACGAGAAGTCCCTTGTCAGAAATCATCTCGCCCGTGCAGCCTCCGCCGAACTGTACGATAGCATCTTTCAATGAGCTGTGGTTTATGTCATAAATCTGCTCCGGAGTCAGGCGACAGCCAATGTTCGCCATCGCCTTGCCGTTCATTTTCTGAAGAAGCGGCAGCAACCACATTCCTTCGTCAGCGCTCGCCCCAAAAGTGAGCATCAAAAACGCCGAAATCGCAAAAAGTGTTTTTTTCATATTACATCAATGTTTGTTTGCATATTCTTTTTCAAGCCGCCGGCACGCCTCCTGCCAGCCGCATCATACAAAGATAATCAATTTCCGAATAACTAGGGCTCCAGTTGTTTCGGATGGAAACTCATGCGGTGGTAGGGGGTGTAGCCGAACTTCTTGATGGCGGCGATGTGCTCGGGAGTGGGGTAGCCCATATTGCGTTCCCAGCCGTATTGGGGATACTCCTTCGCGATTTTTTGCATGAACTCGTCCCGGTAAGTCTTGGCTAGGACTGATGCGGCGGCAATGGGCGCGTATGTGGCATCTCCTTTTACAACCGTTTGGTAATCAGTCGATTTGTACTTTCCGAAGGGCCTGAATTTATTGCCGTCGATGAGCAGGAAATCAGGTGCCGGCTCAAGTCTGGACACGGCACGCTGCATCCCCGTCACGGACGCCCACAAGATGTTCAACTCGTCAATCTCCTCAGGAGAGACTTCCTCTACGGCCCACGCAATAGCTTCTTTTTCAATGACTTTCCTTACTTCATCCCTATGCGAGGCGGTCATTTTCTTGGAGTCGTCCAGCAGCGGGTGGTAAAAATCTTTCGGCAATATGACGGCCGCGGCAAATACGGGGCCGGCCAACGGTCCGCGTCCGGCTTCGTCGCATCCTGCCTCAATGAGTTCTTCGTGGAGAAAATTCTTTAGATTCGGCAACTTCATCTTCATTTTGTATGGATATGCGAAATTAATGATTTTTTTCCGCATTTGATGGCTTGTGGAACCTGTAATTACGAGTGTCTTCTGTCATGTAAACTTGTCTTTTGTGAAATGAAAATCGGACACGTTGACAATAAAAATATGTCAACAATTCGAAAATCTTATCAAATTGACATAAAAAACATAAATTAATGACCTAATACAGTCACCCTCCCTTGATATTCCGTAAAAGGTAAACGAGATTTGCGGATGAACGATGGCTGAATACGGCCGGACTCTTATAAAAACTGAAACAATATGAAGAAAAGAATTGCAGACAAGGAATTGCGGAAAGCTTACGAGGCTTTCGGGCGGATGATGGTAGAGGAAGAAGTCTACAGGGAGGAGACATTGACATTCGACGATGTCTGCCGCCGGATCGGGATTGAAACGGGGGTGCTGGAAAGGCTGATATTTTCCGAGATGGGGATGACCGGCCGGCAGCTGATGGAAGCGTACAGGGAGGGGTTTGTCCCCGGCCGTATCAATGATTTTTTATAAAATGTTTTAAAAATAAGTGCCGAATCTATTGTTATTGCATATCTGTTTTATTAGATTTGCAATAGAAGCGGCACAAGCTGCTTCTGGCGTATTCTACGGAATCGTCTAGTGACATATTATAAACTAATAACATATCAAGGTCATGAAATCCTATTCTACTAAAGACATCCGGAACGTGGTCTTGCTTGGCAGTACCAAGTCAGGCAAGACCACATTAGCGGAGGCGATGCTTTACGAGGGTAAAGTCATTGACAGACGCGGCTCGGTCGAGAACAAGAACACTGTATCAGACAATACTGAAATCGAGCAGATGAACCAGAGATCCATTTTCTCTACACCTTTATATGCGGAGTTTATGGATACCAAGTTCAATATCATTGATACCCCGGGTTCTGATGATTTCGTAGGAGGTGCCGTTTCGGCATTCAAGGTTTGCGAAAACGGTATTCTCGTCATCAATGCCCAGCAGGGAGTGGAAGTGGGGACAGAAATATTCGCCCGTTATGCAGAACAGTACAATGTTCCTATTATCGTGGCAGTAAACCAGCTTGACAGCGAAAAGGCAGACTGGGATGCTGTTCAGGCAAGCATGAAAGAGGCTTTCGGGAACAAGCCTGTAATCATTCAGTTCCCGGTGAATCCAGGTCCGTCATTTGACGGTTTCGTGGATGTCCTCAAGATGAAATATTATCATTTTACTGATGATAATGGAACCAGAGAGGATAGGGAAATCCCTGAAAATCTTAAAGATGAAGCTGAACTTCTGCGTCAGGCCCTTATCGAGACGGCGGCAGAATACGATGATACATTGATGGAGAAATTCTTCGAGGCGGGAGCGCTTACCGAAGATGAAATCAGAAAGGGTCTCGGTATAGGAATCCGTGCCGGCAAGGTGCTTCCTGTATTCTGTCTTTCAGCGAAGAAGGACATCGGCGTGAAGAGACTTATGGAATTCACCATCAGGGCATCTGCTTCACCTGAAATTACCAAGACATTGACCAAGGAAGGCGAGGAAATCCAGTGCAAGCAGGATGCCCCTACTTCATTGTTCATATATAAGACCGACGTGGAACCGCATCTCGGAGAGGTTTCTTACTTCAAGGTGATGAGCGGAGAACTCGACGAAGGTATGGATCTCGAAGACGTAGCTACCGGAAACCGTGAGCGCATTTCTACGATCTACGCCGTGGCGGGAGCCAAGAAAGAGAAGGTTCAGGACATGATGGCCGGAGATATCGGATGTACCGTGAAGCTTCGCGCCGGCAAGACCAATGTCACATTGGCGCAGCCTGGTACGAACATCTCATACGAGGCTATCAAGTTCCCTGCCCCTAAGTACCGTACAGCCATCAAGGCCAAGGTTCAGGCAGACGAGACCAAGCTCGGTGATGCATTGAACAAGATTTCCGCACAGGATCCTACCGTGATTGTAGAGTACTCCAAGGAGTTGAAACAGACTATTTTAAGCGGACAGGGAGAGCAGCATATCAATGTCGTGAAGTGGCGTCTCCAGAATGAGTTCAAGGTGGAAATCGAACTCTTCCCTCCTAAGATTCCTTACCGGGAGACCATTACCAAGATCGCTACCGCCGAGTACCGTCACAAGAAACAGTCCGGTGGCGCAGGCCAGTTCGGTGAGGTTCACCTGCTTATCTGCCCTATCGTTGACGACGTTCCTTTCACCAACAAGTTCAAGATTGACGGCAAGGATGTTACCCTGAACGTGAAGAGCCAGGAGTCATACAACCTTGACTGGGGCGGAAAACTGGAGTTCTACAACTGCGTTGTCGGTGGTGCTATCGACGCCCGCTTCATGCCGGCCATCCTGAAAGGTATCATGGAAAAGATGACGGAAGGCCCTCTTACCGGTTCATACGCCCGCGACATCAGGGTATTTGTATATGACGGAAAGATGCATCCGGTGGATTCCAATGAAATTTCATTCGTTCTCGCAGCCCGCAATGCCTTCAAGGAGGCGTTCCGCAATGCAGGTCCGAAGATTATGGAACCTATCTACAATCTGGAAGTCCTCACACCTAGCGAGTACATGGGAGCTTGTATGTCAGACCTTCAGAACAGACGCGCGATTATCGAGGGTATGGGCAGCGACAAGGGATTCGAGGTCATCAAGGCCAGAGTTCCGCTGGCAGAGCTCTACAGATATTCTACCGCTCTCAGTTCGCTGACATCCGGAAGTGCTACATTTACCATGCAGTTCGCTGATTACCAGCCTGTACCGGGTGATGTCCAGACCAAGCTTCTCGCAGATTACGCAGCACAAGACTCTGACGAATAGTCGTTTGATAATTTACTCATGAAATAATCCCCGTTTGGAAGTTCCAAGCGGGGATTTTCTTAAATCATTTCTTTCACTGTCTGTAGCGCAGGTGCGGCGCCCTCTTCCAGCAAGGTGTCCAGATTGAATGACTTGAGCGCCTCCTTGAATTTGTCCAGAGTTGCGGTATTGCCGGTGTCGCTCCACTCCTTCATCATGATGCGCGCTTTCTCGAAATCCTGGATGCCCTCGACCAATCTCTCGAAATGAGGACTGGACTCGCCGTCGGGGTAAACCATGAAGCAATCCCCGGCAGGCCATGTCCTGAACCGTCCGTCCTTTGTCGGGTCTACGGTCCAGCTGTTGAACGCCCAACGGAGATAACCGTCATAATCATTGGCAAGCGCGAACCACCCGATCCACTCTGCTTCGGCAGGCTCCGAAACCAGGAAAGTATTAGGGACACGCTCGGCGCAGCAGGTGTAGTATGTAGTAATCCTTCCGGCAGCCCTGCGACGTGCGATATCTTCTGCAGGGAAATTGTCACGCAGCGCCACGCAATAGTCAAACAGCTCATCTACAAGCGATTCGTGATATGAACCGGCTAACGAAACCTTCATGTCCGGCGCAGCGTCATGGATGACGGCCAATGCATTTTTCATATCCTCTTCCGGACGCTCATCCATGGCGATGGCAGTCTTGTCGAACAATCCCTTCTCCTTCAGATGGATAGCGAAAGCCTTTATGAAAGAACCCCAGTAATCACGATACTCCTGCGACCCCGTGGTGCACTGGAAATACTCCGTCTTGCCGCTTTTTCCGTCTATATAATCGAAAGTCATTTTCCATGGAATCATCGTGTAGCAGTTTATCTGGCTGCAGACTCCCATGCGCTCCATGAAATCAGCCCACTTGTCGAAAATGCTGAAATCATAACTCCAGCTGCCGTCTTCGAGCTTTGTCTTCTTGACCATTGAACCGAATGCGTCCTCGGTCTGCCCGTTCCAGGGCTTGTCCATGATGGTCGCCGTCGCAACTTTCTGGCCGGCAGCCGCAAGCATCTTCATCACCGGCTCCAGGTGGCGGAAATGGTCGTCGCTCCAAGGCTCCACGCCATGATACCTCGCCACGGAATAAGGATTCTGCCACAAATCCAGGTGAAAAGACCATGCGGACGGCTCCGGAAGGGTTCTGTCAATGACTTCCAGGCTGATAGGCAATGTCAATGTTTTCGTGTCTTTGGCTTTTATGTCCAATGCGCCGGTGTATGTGCCCGGAACGGCATCAGAAGGAACGGCAATGCTTATCCAAATTGGCTGCAATGTGCTGTCAGGTAATGTATTGAGGGTATCTTTGCTGATTCTGTCCGCCACGAACAAGGAATCGTATTGCCCCTTGTTGCGGTTCCCGCATTGGCCGCAACCTTCTTTCAGGACGTCCGCCATGACATATTTTATAAATGATGCGCTGATACGGTCCGCCGGTATTTCTTTCGTGTCGGATTTTAGAGAAGAGGCTGTCACATGCAGGTCTTTGAGTTCTTTGCCTGCCCATACCAATGCTTGTGCAGATGTCTTTTCGCCTCTCCATGCAGAATATGTGAATGCGGAATCCTGCAACATAGCTTTGTCAAGTCCTGTCTTACAGGAAGTTCCGTCTGCTTTTAATGTAAAATGACGGTCAGTGCTGACCCAGCCTCCTTCCAAGGCTTCCTGGCAGCAACTTCCGCATAAAAGTGCCGCCATCACTGTCAAGCCCGTTAATTTAAAGTGTCTCATAATAATGTTTTTGGTTTTATGTTGGCGAATTTAGGGAACAAGGCGTAACTTTGCAAGGTTAAGTAAGCGTTTTATATGGAAGTACGTGCTAAAAAGGCTTTGGGACAGCATTTTCTGACGGACCAGAGCATTGCGAAAGCCATCGTGGCGGCGTTGCAGCTGCGCACGGAGGATGCCGGAGGATGCATGGATGTATTGGAGATAGGTCCCGGTATGGGGGTGCTGTCGCAGTATCTCCTTGAACGTCAGGATGTAAATCTCAAGATGATAGAAATCGATACCGAGTCCGTGGAGTATCTGGAAAAGCATTTCGACAAGGCTCGCGGCAGGGTGATCTATGGGGATTTCCTGAAGTTGGACATTGACCATCTTTTCGCAGGAGAGTTCAATGTGATAGGCAATTTTCCGTATAACATTTCCTCGCAGATTTTCTTCCGCATCCTGGATTACCGCAACCGTATTCCGCAGACAGTCTGCATGATACAGAAAGAGGTGGCGGAACGTATTGCGGAGAAGCCGGGTTCCAAGACATACGGAATATTGTCCGTGCTGCTTCAGGCGTGGTATGATATCGAATATCTTTTCACGGTAGGTTCCGGAGCTTTCGCCCCGCCTCCTAAGGTCCAGTCCGCAGTCATCAGGCTTACCCGTAATTCCAGAACGTCGCTCGGATGTGATGAAGATGCATTCAAGAACATTGTCAAGACCTCTTTCGGGCAGCGGAGAAAGACGTTGAGGAATTCATTGAAACCGCTCATTGCGGCGAAAGCCTCCCGTGAAGGCTGGGATGCGGAAGCATTGTCCTCATTTACGGCGCAGCCGGTGTTCGAGCTTCGTCCCGAGCGCCTGAGTGTCGAGGATTTCATCGCTCTCACGAATCTCCTGGCGCGCTAGCCGTGGTAAGCTTCGCCGGGTGCGGAACATTGCTTTTGGAACCGGATGAGCGACTTTTATCGACAATAATTAGTATATTTGTTTGATTGAAATTTGAGCCCGGTAGGGCATAACGCAGATATGGATATTGCAAATTCACATAAAGCGCATCCGTGGCACGGGATTGACTTGGGAGAAAATGTTCCCGAGGAAGTGCGCGCATTCATTGAAATAGTACCGACGGACACCGTCAAATATGAGGTGGACAAGGCCTCCGGCTACCTTTCGCTGGACAGGCCGCAGAAATTCTCCAACATTGTTCCGTCATTGTATGGTTTTCTGCCTCGGACATATTGTGCTTCACACATGGCAGAGCTTACCAATCAGGCACTTGCGCGCTATGACGTGGAGGGCGACGGCGACCCGCTTGATATTTGCGTCCTTACTGAAAAGGACGTCACCCACGGCGATATAATCGTTCGCGCCAGACCTATCGGAGGCCTCCGTCTGCTTGACCATGACCAGGCGGACGACAAGATTATCGCGGTCCTGAAAAATGATGCCGTCTACGGTCATCTTACTGATATTGATGAGCTTCCGAAGGACATTATCCGCAGGCTTATCCATTATTTCACTACGTACAAGGATATCCCGGGAGAGAACAGCCAGCGCATGAAATTCATCAGCATCTACGGAGCGGAAGTCGCTAAGGATGTGATTCTCAGGTCAATGCAGGATTATCAGGAATTGATTGCGGCCAAGCAGCTGACTGTCCGCTAACGGAGTTTTATCCCGAAAGAAATCTTTTCAACGTTATTGTCTGAACTTGAATTCTGCGGTGTGATTTTCCTCTTTTGTCTCACCGACTACTTCCACGCGGATTTTCGAACCCTTTATGGTTACGCTGGCGTATGTCTTGTTGCCGTTGATAAGTATCGGAAAATCAGCCAGTTCGCCGGCATTGTGCAGCCCATACTGATGTGTATGGCCGGAGAACATAAGTGACACGCCTGCTTCATTCAGCAGGGGAGTAATGATTTCGTGGAGATGTATGTCGCCGTGCCAAGTGCTGTGGCCGGCAGGAATGTGAAGGAATGCAATACGCTTACCGTAACGCAGATTACCGATTTCATTCTTCAGCCAAGCTGCTTCCTGCTCCCTGTACTTGTCACTCTCGATGATTCCGTGATATTCGATGTCGGTGTCCGGTTTGTCTTCACCGCAGTCCAACGCCAGGAAGCTGATACCGGCAGCATCGAATGTGTAGTAGAACTCTCCAGTATGAGTAGGGAAGTATTTGTAGATGTTGTCAGCATACTGTCCTCTGTTCTCGTGGTTTCCTCTTACGAAGATGATAGGGGTGTTCTTCGCGAACATGTCCACGCATGCGTCCAGCCATCCGTTGAAGATTCCTTCTTCGTTTTCGGTGGTCGTAAGCATGTCGCCGTTCAGCAGGACGAAGTCATACTGTGAGAAATCAACATTGGCACAAAGCCTTTTGATATCATCGGCACGTCCGTGTACGTCATTGAGGATGAAGAATTTGAGCTCGTCTGTCTCGCTGCTGAAGGTCTTGAAGCGGTAAGGCTCTTTCTTATAAACGACAGACGACGCGATTTCGCCAAACTTGGCATCATCGGAATGGTTCCATCCTGTAACTGCTTGAGAGAAAATCCTATACATGTATTTGGTCCCAGGTTTCAGACCAGTAAGGCGGACAGAATGTATGGTCTCATGTGTGAGGCGGCGTCCGAAACGCGCTTCATAGATGCGCTCATGCTCTTCGCTGTAGAAATGCTGTCCGTTGTCCTCGGCGCATTCTACCCATGCGGTAGACGGCACGTCAGTTTTCCATACGACAGTGACGGCATCCTCTGTCATGTCACAGAGCCATGGTCCGTGAGTAATCTTGATGGTGCTCTTGTTCTGCGCCATCATAGTGACCGCGCCGAGCATGCTTGCCAAAACAATCAGAAATTTTTTCATAATTCAATGTTTGTGATTCAGTCTTTCCCGGCCGATATGGACGGGAAATGCAAATTTACATATTTTATGCCGATAAAGGAGGCTCGGAATTGCCGATAATTTGTTAAATTTGCGTGATTAAAACTAAAGCATATTATGTTCAATACTTTCTACAGAACAAACACTTGCGGTGAACTCCGTCTCGGAGACGCCGGCAAGAAGGTGGTTCTTTCAGGCTGGGTGCAGAAAACCAGGAAACTTGGTGGTATGACATTCATTGACCTCCGTGACCGTTACGGAATCACCCAGCTGGTTGTAAGTGCTGATGCTCCGGCAGAGTTGGTCGATGTGGCCAATTCTCTCGGTCGTGAGTTCGTGATTCAGGTGGAGGGCGAGGTTATCGAGCGCCAGAGCAAGAATACCAAGATGGATACCGGCGAAATCGAGATCAAGCTCAGCGCCATACATATCCTGAACAAGTCTGTCACACCTCCGTTCACAATCGAAGATGAAAGTGACGGCGGCGATGATATTCGTGCGAAATACAGATATCTTGATCTCAGGAGAAATCCGTTGAAGAATGCCCTCGTGCTTCGTCACAAGATTGCTCATGAGGTTCGTAACTTCTTGGATTCCAAGGGATTCATGGAGATTGAAACCCCATATCTCATCAAGTCTACACCAGAGGGCGCGCGTGACTTCGTCGTTCCTTCCAGAATGAATGCCGGCGAGTTCTACGCATTGCCTCAGTCTCCTCAGACATTCAAGCAGCTGCTCATGGTTGCCGGATATGACCGTTACTTCCAGATAGTACGTTGCTTCCGTGATGAGGACCTTCGCGCCGACCGTCAGCCTGAGTTTACGCAGATTGACTGCGAAATGTCTTTCGTGGAGCAGGAGGATGTGCTGAATACATTCGAGGAGATGATGAGGACGCTCTTCAAGAATGTCCTTGATGTGGATATTCCTAATCCGCTTCCTCGCATGAGCTGGTATGATGCCATGGACAAATATGGTTCCGACAAGCCGGATGTACGCTTCGGCATGACCATCCATGAGCTCACATCATTGGCCCAGGGCCACGGCTTCTCCGTATTCGATTCAGTGGAGTATGTCGGCGGTATCGCAGTCGAGGGCGCGGCAGATTATACCCGCAAGCAGCTCGACGAGCTCACGGAGTGGGTGAAGAGACCGCAGGTAGGCGCCAAAGGCTTGGTTTACATCAAGTTCAATGCTGACGGCACAGTCAAATCGTCAATTGACAAATTCTATACTCCTGAACAGGTGAAGGAAATGGCGGAGGCTGCAGGTGCCAAGGCCGGCGACCTCGTCCTGATTCTTTGCGGTCCTAAGAGAAAGGCTCAGACCATGCTCGGCGTTCTCCGTATGGAGATGGCCAACCGTCTGGGACTCAGGGATCCGAAGGTGTTCGCACCGCTCTGGATCGTGGATTTCCCTCTGCTTGAATGGGATGACGAGACACAGCGTTTCTATGCGATGCACCATCCGTTCACAGCGCCTAAGCCGGAGCACCTCGACCTGTTCTACAGCGACAAGAAAGAGGATCTCGAGAAGGTTTGTGCCAATGCTTATGATTTCGTCCTGAATGGTACCGAGCTCGGTGGCGGTTCTATCCGTATCCATGAGGCCGCTCTCCAGGAGCGTATGTTCGAGGTTCTCGGCATCAGCAAGGAAGAAGCCGCATACAAGTTCGGATTCATTATCAATGCCTTCAAGTTCGGTGCTCCGCCTCACGGAGGTCTGGCATTTGGTTTCGACCGTGTGTGTGCACTGTTCGGCGGCAGTGATTCCATCCGCGACTATATCGCGTTCCCTAAGAACAATCAGGGCCGCGATGTGATGATAGATTCACCGTCGACCATCGACCAGTCGCAGCTGGATGAACTTCATCTCGATGTAAGAAAGAGCGAATAAAAACAATAACGGAGGACATTGAAAATCCTCCGTTATTGTTTATCTGTATTTGTCGTATCCCGGCATTCGGGTGCTGTTCACAAGCTCCTTGTATTGCTTGTCGTCACGCGGACAGATCAGAAGGACATCATCGGTATCTACCACCAGGCAGTCCTCCAAACCTCTTATCATCAGGAGTTTGTTCTTGTTCTTGGTGAGGATGATATTCCGTTTGTCGTTCTGGAGAATCTTCATCTGCGTGTTGGAGATGTTGCCGTCCTGGTCTTTACGCTGGATGCTGGAATAGTAGTTCTCCCAGCTGTCGATGTCGGACCAGCCGAACTGGATAGGATATACCCAGGCCCTGTCGGTTTTCTCCATTACACCATAGTCGATGGACAGCTTGATGCAGTCGGTATATGCCCTTTCGATGAAAACTTCTTCCGCCGGACTTCCCAGAGCACCTTCCCAGCCGTCGAATAGTCTGGTGATTTCCGGGATGTATCTCTCCATTTCTTCCTTGATTACGGAAGCCTGCCATACGAAGATACCGGAGTTCCAGAAAAACTCGCCGCTCCTGAAGAACACGTCGGCGATTTCAGCATCCGGCTTTTCCGTGAAGGTCTTGACCTTTACAGGGTCACCGCTGCTGCACGCCCCCTTGCCCCCAACTGCCTGAATATAACCATATTCCGTGTCCGGTCTGTCCGGCTTGACTCCCAGGGTCACCAAAACAGGATTCTTCTCTGCATAATCCAGCGCGTGGGTCATTGTCTCCTTGAAAAGTTGTTCGTCATTGACAATGATATCCGCCGGCGTAGCCGCCATTACGGCATCGGGATTTCTTTTCAGCAATGTGTAGGTGGCGTAGGCGATACATGGTGCGGTACGTCTCGCATAAGGCTCCAGAAGGAGATTCTCTTTCGGGAGTTCAGGAATCTGCTCATTGATGATACCCTTGAATTTGCCCAGTGTGATTATCAGAATGTTCTCTTCAGGTACTACTCCGAGGCATCTTTCGTAAGCCATTCTTACCAATGATTTGCCTGTTCCGGAAATATCCAGGAAATGTCCCGGCATTCCTTCTCTGCTTATAGGCCAGAAGCGGTTCAGGTGTCCGCCCNNNNGAAGCGGTTCAGGTGTCCGCCCGCCATTATGACGCAGTATTGATTATTCTTCATGTATATATAGTCTCGTGTTATTTCTACAAATATATCGGCACATAAGCGGCAGGGAAGTATCTGAACTCCACCTGGGCCCCGTCATATGTTATCGCCGCGACATCGAACCAGACCTCCAAATCTCTTCCTAAATACTTCTGTTTCATAGACATATACTTTCCGGCTGCGGATGCGATATGCCGCTGTTTCGATGCGGTGACGGCTTCCTGCGGTTCTCCCTGCACAGGCGCGGTCCGACTCTTTACCTCTACAAAATGTATTCCATCGCCGGCCAGCGAAATGATGTCAATCTCCAAATGCCCGTACCGCCAGTTCCTCTCCAGTATCGTATGCCCGTGGTCGATAAGGTATTGGCAGGTTTCATCCTCGCCATGTCGCCCCAATGCGTTTTTTCCTTTCATGTCAAATAGTTTTTCCGTTTGGTCGGGAGCCGGTCTGTCATTTGTCGAAGGTGACGACTGTGACACCCGATCCTCCCAGCTGTATGCTTTCATCTTTGGCCGAGACCACGCCCGGCGTCGTTTTCAGGAACTTCTGAATCTCTTCTCTCAATGCTCCTGTCCCTTTTCCGTGGATGATTCTGACAGAAGAAACATTGAGCATGATGGCATCGTCGACATAGTGCATCACATTCTCCAGCGCCTCGTTTACTCGCTGACCTCTGACATCCAGTTCCATCTTGAAATTCAATTTTCTTTCAGATATTGAACTGTCCATCGAAGAACTGGTCTGTACCGGCTTCGGAGCCGCCTTTATTGCACTTTTATATTCATTGGAAGAGATGCGCTCCACCTTGTCCAGCGGCATTTTGCTCTTTATGTTGCCTACGATGACCGTGACCGCCTTGTCTGACACGATGGCGACCTCGCCGACCATGCCGTTGGCCTTTACGCGCACTTTTTCGCCGACCTGCAGAGGCCCGCTGCGGAAAGCGGAGATTTTCTGCTCCATCCCGGCATTGTCCTCCTGCTGCGAATTCCCGCCGGCACGTCCGGCTTTGCGCTGCTGCTGTCTCTGCTGCCTTTCGCTGACTTTGCGGATTTTCTCCTCCAGATAGCTGTCCCGGTCCTTTTTGTCCTGCTCCTTCTTCTGTGCAAGAGCATTGACGAAACCTTGGAGATTTTCCCTGGCCTTGCGCGTTTCCGCCTTTTCGGCCTGCTTCTCGCGGATGGTTCGTATGGTGTTCTCTACCTGCTTGTTGGCCCCTTTCACGATATCCTCCGCCTCACGTTTCGCCTCGTCCAGAATCTCCTGCCGCATCTTCCGGATATCCTCCAGTTCTTTCTGGTATTTTCCGGTGATGCTCTCCAGCGTCTTGTCTGTATTTCTTATTTTCTGGATTTTCTCGTCCAGTACCTTTCTGTTTCTCGCAATCTTCCGCAGATTCCTTTCAATGCCCACAAACTCTTCACCAGCACGGTTTTCCGCGTCTTTGACAATCGTCTCCGGCAGCCCCATCTTACGTGCCAGCTCGAATGCGAAGGAGTTTCCCGGCAGACCCATTTCCAGCTTGAACAGCGGTGCAATGTTCTTGGCATCGAACTGCATCGCCCCGTTCACGACGCCCGTGTCCGCCCCTGACGCATACAGTTTCAGGTTCGTGTAATGCGTAGTGATGACGCCGTAGACTCCGCGTTTGTCGAACTCGCTGAGTATCGCTTCCGCAATCGCGCCTCCGGCGGCAGGTTCCGTGCCCGACCCGAATTCGTCTATCAGGATCAATGTCTTCGAGTCGGCATGTGCCAGCATGTCGTTCATCGAAGCCAGGAAAGAGCTGTATGTACTCAGGTCATTGTCAATGGATTGGCCGTCGCCGATGTCTGCCATTATCCTGTCGAAGACCATCATTTCGGATGTCTCGGAGGTAGGGATGAGCATGCCCCACTGGAACATGTACTGGAGCAGGCCTACGGTTTTCAGACACACGGACTTACCTCCTGCGTTAGGTCCGGAGATGAGCAGAATATGCTTCTGCGGGGTAAGTTTCACTGTCAGCGGAACGATTTCCTTGCCGTCTTTTTTCAGGGACCTTTCCAGAAGCGGATGTCTTGCCTTGCGCAGGTCCATCTCGTTTTCTTCGGATATTATCGGCATTCCGGCCACGAAATCAAGTGATGTCTGTGCCTTGGCGATGAGGAAATCCAGCTCGCCGATGCATTTGGCTCCTTCCAGAAGTTCCGGCACGAATGGACGCACCCAGTCGCTGAAGTCATATAATATGCGTGCTATCTCGCGTGACTCCGCGAAATGCAACTCGCTGATTTCATTGGTGATTTCCACGATTTCAGCCGGCTCGATGAACGTGGTCTTGCCTGATGAGGACTCGTCATATACGAAACCCTGAAGCTTTCTCTTGTTGGCGGAATTGACAGGAATGAGCATTTTTCCGTCGCGCATGACGACAGACGCGTCGCTGTCCACGATGCCTTCGCTCTGCGCTTTTTTCAATATGATGCCGATTCTTTTGGAAATGGCGCCTTCCTTGTCCTTGAGCTTCCGGCGGATGTCGTACAGCTCGTCCGATGCTGTGTCCTTTACATTGCCGAATTTGTCCAGAATGGAATCTATGCGCTGATGGACTTCAGGGAACAGTACGATGCTGCTTACCATTTTCTTCAGATATGGGTAGACACCGTCCTTGATGTTGCCGAAAAACATTGACACTTTCCTGAGAGTGTCCAGCATTGTCCTCAACTTTCCGAGAGAGACGAGGTCGATGTTCGCGCCTTCTTTGGAGAGGACTTCGAGGAAGCCGACGCAGTCGATGTAGCCGTTCGCTGGGAATGATTCCTCGAACATCACGATCAGCCTCATTTCGTCGGTCAGCAGCAGTCTTTTGCGGATTTCTTTCGGGTTTGTGGAAAATTTCTCCTCTGCAGTCCTGATTGTCGCATAGTCAGTGCTGCATCTGTCCGAGATGATTTTCCTTATCCTGTCGAATCCAAGTATTGCTTCAATTCTCTCCTCTGTCATAACCTTTTATTGCTTTTCCTCCTGCCCTGAAGACAATGATGCCCCGAGTTTCAGTTTGAGCTCATTGATATTGTTTATTTCGGTCAATGTCCCTCCGTGTCCGAACGCGATTCCGCCAGTTTCCTCCGATACGACGATGACGTCGGCGTCAGTCTCTTCCGTGATGCCGATGGCTGCCTTGTGCCTCATGCCGTATTTCGCCGGAATGTCGGTCCTCTCGGTAATCGGCAGCGTGCACCTCGCGGCTACAATGTGGTGATTGTCAATGATTACCGCGCCGTCATGCAGCGGTGAGTTCTTGAAGAACAGATTCATTATGAGCCTGCGGTTTATGCTGGCGTCGATTCTGTCTCCGGTCTCGATTACGAAGTCCAGGCTTATCTGGTGGGGTATCACGATGAGCGCACCGGTCTTCTGCTCCGACATTGTCCTGCATGCTTCGGTGATTTCTTTTACCGCGCCGCTGTCCAGCGGTTTGGCTTCGTTCCCCAGGAATTTGTTCAGGAAGTTCCTGGCCCCGGCGCCGAATCTGGAACTGCTTCCGAATTTCATCAGGAAGTGTCGTATTTCCGGCTGGAATATGATGATCACCGCGAGCACGCCCACGTCAATGAATGTCCCAAGCAATGCGCTCACGAGTTTCATCTTCAATGCGTCCGCAATTACTCTCAATACGTAGATTGAAATGATTGCCGTGAAGATGTTCATCGCCGCAGAGTCGCGTATCCATCTGAAAATGAAATATATAAGCAGGGCGACCAGCAGGACGTCCAGCATATCGGTGACCGAAAATTTAAGGAACCCGAATATTTCCAGAGGCATGACCATATATTATATGTATTCAAACTGCAAAAATAGTAAATTTTTATTCATTCCTCTAACTTCTCGCGCGGAAGTAAAAATGCCGATTATTGATTACATTTGTGAAAATCTTGGAATTATGAGGAAGTCATTGAACTGGATAATTGCATTGGCATGTCTGGTGGCCGGCGTGTGGTCTTGTGGTACGCGTCAGCGCGGGCAGCAGGAAAATTGGTATACGAATCCCATTTGTGACGGGATGGATAATGATATTTTCTATCTATATGAAGGCAAGTATTATGTCGCGCAGGACAGGGGAGGAAATATTTATGTACAGGCCTTTGACGACCCGGCAGATGCGAGTTTCGACCAGATGAAACTGGCGGTGGAAATGCGGAAAGATTATGGACTTACCCATATGTGGTACCCTCAGATTACGCGGATTGACGGCAAATGGTACATATACGTTACCGCTGATGACGGCAATACCGACAACCACAAGATGTATGTCCTGGTCAATGAAAATGAAGACCCTATGGAGGGGACGTTTCAGATGGCGGGACGCTTGAAAACCGATGAAAATGACAATTGGGCCATACACGGCCATGTGTTCCAGTACCGTGGCAGACTGTATATGATCTGGTCCGGCTGGCAGTCGAAGCGTGTCTATGCCGAGCGGCAGAACATTTATATTTCCGAGATGGCAAGCCCGACTGCACTTTCCGGGAAGAGAGTGATGATTTCCACTCCTGAATATGAGTGGGAGCAGCAATGGATCCAGCGTGACGGCGGCAGCACCGTGCGCTATCCAGTATTTGTCAATGAGCGTCCGTCCTTTTTCGCTGATGATAAAACTGACAGGATATATGTGTTCTACTCGGCCAGCGCGCATTGGACGGCGTATTGCTGTATAGGTGAGCTTTATGCCGACAAAGATGCGGATCTGCTGGACGGCGGCTCATGGTTCAAGATTCCTCATCCTGTCTTTTCCGAGAATCGTGAAGCTGGAATTTATGGACCTTCCGCACCGGTTCTAGTCAAATCTCCGGATGGGGAGTGTACATATCTGATGTATTCTGCCGCTGTCACGGAAAAGTCTCCGCATAGCAGGTCCATATACATGCAGCCTATATCATTCTCGGCTGAAGGCAATCCCGAATTCGGGAAACCTGTTCCCCGGAATGTCAGGCTTCCTCGTGTTTCTTCAGGGAATCCACGTATTTAGTAGGGGATACGCCGTACTTTTTCTTGAAACATTGGGAGAAGTAGGAGAATGAGCTGAATCCCACCTCTTTATAGACTTCGTTGGCCAAGTATTTGCCGTCGCTCAGCATTTCTGCGGCGCGTTGGAGCTTGAATTCCTTGACGAAATCGTTTGGTGAGACTCCTGTCAGGACTTTTACCTTCCTGTAGAAGGAACTCTGGCTCATGAACATGTCTTTGGTCAAGTCCACCAGGCTGTAGTCCAGATCTGAAAGATGCTTCTCCAGCTCTGCTTTCATCTTGTTGATGAAATCCGAATCGCTCTTGGTGATCTTGGAAATCTGAGACGGATGAACAATCGGGAGTCCGCGATAGAACTCTTTGATTTTCTCCCTGTTGTCGATTACCGAATGGACTTTTGTCACCAGGAGATCCGGCGAGAAAGGCTTTTCTATGTAATCGTCCGCGCCATATTTCAGTCCTTTTATCTTGTCTTCGACGGAAGCTTTGGCGGTAAGCAGGATTACAGGGATGCTGGAGTATCTCGGATCTGATTTCATGAACTCGCATAGCTCGTAGCCGTCCATTTCCGGCATCATGATGTCGCTCAACACCAGATCTACCGCTTCCTTTCCAAGTATGTCAATGCCTTCCTTGCCGTTTCCTGCCTGCAATACCTTATAGTCGTCTTTCAGGATTTCCGCAATCATTCTTCGGAGGTCTTCATTGTCATCAATAATGAGGATGGAACTTTCCACCATTCCGATCTCGTCAGGCTTTTCCATGTTCTCTGCCTGCTCGAAATCTTGTGCCAGAGACCTTTCTCCCGGAATCTGGACGACGAAAGTGGTCATCTCGCTGTTCGGGTCTATGGCAAGAGATCCTTCGTGACGTTCGGCGAGCATTCTTGCCAGAGGCAGTCCGATACCGGTCCCGTTCTTGCTGCCTTTGACTTGATAGAACATCTTGAACACGTTCTCGCGCTCCGCAGTCGCGATTTTTTCGCCGTCATTGCTTATGACAATGCTGAAATGATCGGGGAACTCCTCCAATTTCAGATTTATTGTCGAGACAGCGTATTTTACGGCATTGGAAAGGATGTTGTTGAGGATTTTTTCCAATGCTTCATGGTCGACATTGTACGAATATGCCTCAGATGGTATCGTGACGTCTAGTGTTTTCCCTTCGGACTCGACTATCGGTCTGAACCTGCTGCATATTTCTTCTGTCAGGGCTCCTATAAGGCACGGGCGAAGATTCAATACGTAATAACCGCCCTCGCTTTTTCTATAGTCAAGAAGCTGGTTCACAAGATTGATGAGCGTGTCGGTCCCTTTGTTGATTATGCCCAGACTTGCCTTAGCCTGTTCATTGAGCCCGGATGTTCCCATCAACCTTTCCAGCGGTGTCTTGATGAGGGTGAGAGGCGTCCTGATTTCATGAATGATGTTCGTGAAGAAGTTGTATTTCTCTCGGAAAGTGGCTTCTTCCCTTTTTCTTCTGTAAAAATTGATTACGGCGAGACTTGACAGGCCGAGTATTGACAAATAGACAAGTATGGCCCACCATCTGGCATACACCGGATACCTCACCTTTATTTCTATGGATGTCTCCATCGGCTCGTCCTCACCGTCGTATTTTACGGTGAAAGTATGACTTCCCGGAGAGAGATGTTCGTAGGTGGCCACGGAACTGTCATGTCGCCAGCCGGAATCTTCTCCCTTCATGTAAAAAGAGTAGTCGATGATGTCGGATGACTTGAATGACAGATTGGAGAATAATATTACGACGCGTTTGGCGCCGCTGTTTACTTTTACTTCATCGGAAACGCCCACGGATACACCGTCGATCAGTACGTCGGTTATAATGATCCGGTCATGGTTGTCGGATGCGTTTTTCAGTACGTTGTCAGGTGAAAATGAATCGATTCCGTTGACTCCTCCGAAAAGCAGCTTGCCGTTGTCCGAGGAAAGGGCACATCCGTTGAGAAAAGATCCCGTGTTCATGCCGGATTCTTTTCCGAACACCGTGCGTCCGGATTTGTCGATGCAAACCAGGACAGAGCCTTCTCCGTACCAGATTCTTCCATATGAGTCTTTTTCCAAGGACGAGATTGAGCCTGAGGCCAATTCTTGGTTTACAGGGGAAAACGTGTTCCTTTCATAGGAATATGTGACCAGACCGCTGGCCGTGGCAACCCAGATAAGCCCCTTGTTGTCTTCGACCATGTCGTAAGTCGTGTTGCTGGTCAAGTTATTTGTCTTGGATATGTTGAAATCTTTCCAGATTTTCCCGTCCAGAGTCGTCCGGTACAGACCGTCGTTGCTGGACAGGATCCAGATGTTTTTCTTGGAGTCTTCGAAGAAACCGGTCACGCTTGAATGGTTGGAAGCGCGCGGTTCGGAAATGAAACCTCCGGTATCCCTGGAATAATAGCTCAATCCCCATTCCGTGCCGACATATATCTTTCCTGCCGAGTCCTTGAACAATGCGGTCACGCAATTGTCGCTGATGCTGGAGTCTTTATATCTGTCGTACCTGTGGTTGGTGGTCTTCCCGTTGTCTAGATTGTGGATGAACAATCCGTCGTGGCGGGTTCCGATCCACAATTCACGGGAATCTGCCATCAGACATTGGATGCTCGAAATCTCCGGAATGGCAAGACTTGTCGTTTCTCCATGACTGTCAATGCGGAAAAGTTCGCCCGAAACCGTGCCCGCCCAGATGTTTCCGCCTTTGTCTTTTGCCAATGCCGTAATGTTCTTTCCTGCAAAACGGTGCTCGAAACTGCTTGCTTTCAGGGGGCAGTAGGCGATGCCGTCGTCTTCTACGCCTATCCACAGGCCTCCGTTCTTGTCTTTGAACATGCATCTGGGGCTGGAAGCCATGCCGGATATGACTGTTTCGGCCTTTCTGTTCTTCAGGTCATATCTTTTTATCTCGCTTTGGCACCCGACAAGGAAGCGGCCTGTTGTGTCAGGTATGCTTAACCTGGCTTCGTGGAACTGTCTGGATTTGTCCATGCTGACATTCCCGGACACCGAAACATTGTCCCGCGGAATGCTGCACAAGCCTTTGTTCTGCAGAATCACCCATATCTTTTCATTGTCGGCATAGAGGAACTGGATGCTGGACATCCTGACATCATAGTCTTGTGGTGTGAAGGCTATGTTGCGCACGTATTGCCCGTCTGTCTTGAATTCGGAAATCGTGCTTTCTTCAGAGCCGACATACATCAAGGAATCCTTGTACACGGACATTGCGCTTATCATTGATGCATATTGGCAGAATTGTTCAAGTTCTTCATTTTCAGGATTGTATAAGAAGAATCCCTGTCCTGCTGTCCCGATGAAAATCTTGTTGCATACTTTGGAAATGATGGTCGCTTTCGAGCAGACTGAGACTGCCCATTTTGTTTCGACGTTGAATTTTTCGGACAGGCCGTTTTCCGTGTTGAATATGAATACGCCCTTCCCGGTGCCCAGCCAGAGCTTGCCTTGGTTGTCCGGATAAATGGTGTATATGGTTCTGCCGTCGGCGATGTCGTAGTGCTTGAAGTGGTGTCCGTCGAATCTGTCGAGCCCGTTTTCAGAGCCGATGCAGATGAATCCGGCCTCATCTTGGGAAATGCAGTTGACAGATCGCGAAGAGAGTCCGTCGGCCGCTCTGTAGTAGGAGACATGGGGTAATTTTTCGGCATAAGACGTGGCGGCGAGGCCTATGGACAAATATAGTATAAGCAAGGCTATTCTTTTCATCATTTTTCAATTTGACTGCAATTTAGGAATTCTTGCCAAAACTACGAAATTTTACACGGAAGTAGTTGAAAATTAAAAATTTATTCGTACCTTTGCGCTCCGCAAAGTATGCGGAAATACGATAAAGTATTAATAAACAATTAATTATCAAACCAATGCCTGGATTAATTGGAAAGAAAATCGGAATGACTTCCGTTTTCGGTGCTGATGGAAAAAATATTCCATGCACCGTTATTGAGGCTGGTCCGTGTGTTGTTACGCAGGTCCGTACGGTAGAAAAAGATGGTTATGCCGCCGTGCAGCTTGCCTATGACGAAACCACAGAAAAACACGCCAGCGCCCCTCTCAAAGGGCATTTTGCAAAGGCAGGAACCACTCCTCATCGTAAGCTCGTTGAATTCGAGGCTGACTTCGCAGGAGAGCTTAAATTAGGCGACGTTCTGACAGTTGCTGACATCTTCGAAGGTGTTGAGTACGTTGACGTTGTCGGTACTTCTAAAGGTAAAGGATTCCAGGGAGTCGTTAAACGTCACGGCTTCGCCGGTGTCGGTGGTGCTACCCACGGTCAGCACAACAGACTTCGTCACCCTGGTTCTATGGGCGCATCATCTTGGCCTTCACGCGTATTCCCGGGAATGAGAATGGCAGGCCACATGGGCAATGAAAGGGTAAAGGTGTTCAACCTTCAGGTTGTCAAAGTAATTCCTGAGAACAACCTTCTCGTATTGAAAGGCTCTGTACCTGGAGCCAAAGGTTCTTATCTAATGTTGGAGGCTTAATTATGGAATTGTCAGTTTTGAAGATTGACGGATCAGAGTCCGGAAAGAAGGTCGTCCTTGATGAGAAAATCTTCGGTTTGGAGCCGAACGATCACGCTATCTACCTCGATGTCATCCAGTACCTCGCACATCAGCGTCAGGGAACTGCAAGGACCAAGGACAGAAGCGAAGTCTCATACAGTACCAAAAAGCAGGGTCGCCAGAAAGGTGGTGGTGGAGCCCGTCACGGTTCATTGAAAGCTAATATCTATGTAGGTGGTGGTCGTGCACACGGTCCTAAGCCACGTTGCTATGATATGAAGCTCAACAAGAAGCTCAAGCAGCTCGCTAGATTCTCAGCTCTTTCTTATAAGGCTAAGGAGAACAAGATTGTCATGGTAGAGCCATTCGCAATGGAGGCTCCTAAGACAAAAGAGTTCTTGAACATTCTTTCAGCCATCAAGGCAGGCGACAGGAAAGTACTCTTCGTGCTTCCTGAAAATTCTGCCAATATTTACCTTTCATCACGTAACCTCGAGCAGGTGAAGGTCATCTCAGTTGATGAGATCAATACCTACACTATCATGAACGCACACTCAATGGTTCTCGTTGACGGTGTTCAGGATATCCTCGCCTCTAGAGTAAGACGCTAAAAAGATTGAGAGATGGGAATTATCATTAAGCCAATTGTAACAGAAAAATTGACGGCTCAGGGCGAAAAGTTGAACCGTTATGGATTCATTGTAGATCGCAAGGCTAACAAGCTCGAGATCAGGACTGCTGTGGAGCAGATGTACAACGTCTCTGTCGCTTCAGTCAATACATTGAACTACCACGGGAAAAGAAAATCCCGTTATACAAAATCCGGCATGCTTAGAGGCCGTATGAATCACTTCAAGAAAGCATACGTTACTCTTGCCGGCGAAGATAAGATTGATTTCTACAGTAATATTTAAGGGATAAGGCAATGGCAACAAAAAAATTTAAACCGGTTACTCCTGGTCAAAGGAACAAGGTAATCAGCGCTTTTGACGATATCACCGCCAAGAAGCCACAGAAATCATTGCTTGAACCTCTTAAGAGCACTGGCGGACGTAACAACACTGGTCAGATGACCATGCGTTACCTCGGTGGCGGTCACAAGAGAATGTACCGTATCATCGACTTCCATCGTGCTAAAGATGCTTGCAAGGCAACTGTTCTTACTATAGAATACGATCCGAACCGTAGCGCACGTATCGCGCTCGTTCAGTACGAGGACAATGAGAAGAGATATATCATCGCTCCTAACGGACTGAAGGTAGGTCAGATCATCGAATCAGGTTCAGGCGTTGCTCCTGAGCTTGGAAACACTCTTCCTCTTGGGGAAATTCCAGTCGGTACACTCGTACACAACATCGAGCTCCGTCCTGGTCAGGGTGGTGCAATGGCACGCTCTGCAGGTACTTATGCTCAGATTGCTGCCCGCGAAGGAAATCACGTCGTTCTCCGTCTGCCTTCAGGCGAGACCAGAATGGTGCTTACAACCTGCCGTGCAACAGTAGGTGTCGTATCGAACCCAGAACACAATCTGGAGTCTTATGGTAAAGCCGGTCGTAGCAGATGGCTCGGCAGACGCCCTCGCAACCGTGGTGTCGTAATGAACCCGGTAGATCACCCGATGGGTGGTGGTGAAGGTCGTGCTTCCGGAGGTCATCCAAGGTCTCGTAAGGGACTTCCTGCAAAGGGCTACAAGACACGTAATCCTAAGGCTACTTCAAACAAGTTCATCATTGAAAGAAGAAAGAAATAACAGGAATTAAACTTAAGAGATTATGAGTCGTTCATTAAGAAAAGGTCCATATATCCAGGAAGCTCTGGAAAAAAGAATTCTTGCTATGAATGAAGGTGGCAAGAAGAAAGAAGTGGTGAAGACCTGGTCACGCGCAAGCATGATTTCTCCTGACTTCGTAGGTCACACTATCGCGGTTCATAACGGGAACAAGTTCATTCCTGTTTATGTTACTGAGAACATGGTTGGCCACAAGCTCGGAGAGTTCGCACCTACTAGGACTTTCAGAGGCCATTCAGGCAACAACAAGAAGTAAAAACGCTTAATTGATCAGAAATTATGGGAAAACGTAAAAGAGAAATGGCCGAAAGACTGAAAGAGATTAAGCGACAGACCGCCATTGCAAAGGTAAAGGATGTTCCGTCCTCTCCTCGTAAGATGCGTCTCGTTGCAGACACAGTCAGAGGTGTGGAGGTGAACCATGCGCTTGATCTTCTCAAGTTCTCCAAGAAGGCTCCTTCAAAGGTGCTTGAGACTCTTCTCCGTAGCGCTATCGCTAACTGGGAGGCCAAAAATCAGGACAAAACAAAAGAATTGGATAACGGTAATGTAATCGTAAAGACCATCATGGTCGACGAGGGTCGTACACTCAAGAGAATCCGTCCTTGCCCACAGGGTAGAGCCGGCAGAATCCGCAAGCGTTCCAACCACGTTACTATCATCCTCGATGTAAAGAAACCATCAACAGTGGAGGACAATAAATAATATGGGACAGAAAACTAATCCTATCAGCAACAGAATCGGTATCACCCGTGGTTGGGTCTCTAACTGGTGTGGTGGTAATTACGCTGAGAAAATCGCGGAAGACTACAAGATCCGCAAGTACCTCGTAAACCGTCTTGCCAATGCAAGCATCTCCAAGATCGTCATTGAGAGAACTCTCAAGCTCATCACAGTGACCATCCAGGCTGCTAGACCGGGCGTTATTATCGGAAAGGGCGGAAGCGCTGTCGACAAACTTAAGGAAGAGCTTAAGAAAGTTACCAGCAAGGAAGTCCAGATCAATATCTTCGAGGTAAGAAGACCAGAGGTTGATGCCAACATCGTAGCAGACAGCATCGCTCGTCAGATCGAGGGCCGTGTTTCCTACAGAAGGGCTATCAAGATGGCAGTTTCTACCGCAATGCGTGTAGGCGCTGAAGGTATCAAAGTTCAGATCAGCGGCCGTGTAGGCGGCGCCGAGATGGCAAGAAGCGAAATGTTCAAGGAAGGACGTACTCCTCTCCACACATTCCGTGCAGATATCGACTACGCTCTCGCAGTGGCTCACACCAAGGTAGGTGCACTCGGTATCAAAGTATGGATTTGCAACGGTGAGGTTTACGGAAAGAAAGATCTTTCACCTAACGCAGGTATCGCAGCAGCTTCTGCACAGTCACAGGGTCAGGGCCGTTCACCACGTGGTGACCGTGGCTCACGCCGTGGCGGAAGAGGCCGTGGAGACAGAAAAGAGAACAAGAACTAAGTTTTTGTCCTAAGCTATATTAATCCCGACAAGTTTGATTCTTGCCGGGATTTTTTATATTATCTTTGCACCGTATGGAACGAATTGTCAATCTTTGCGCGATAGGGATAGGGAACAGGGCGCGGAAATACCTTGAATATGCGGAGTCGCATCCGGACAAGGCTCGGGTATGTGCCGTCGTGGACACTGATCCGTATAGGCTTGCAGAGGCCCGGTGCCGATATTCACTCGCTGAAAATCAATGCTTTGCAGACGTGGATGACTTTATCCGGTCCGGAATCGGGGCGGACGGGGTCATTGTCGCCACGGGAGACGACACTCATTACTCCATATCACGAAAAATACTTGAATCCGGGTTCAACCTGCTGCTGGAAAAGCCGATGGCCGAAAATATCCGCCAATGCAGGGAACTGGTGGCACTTGCAGAGCGGAAGAATGCCGTCACGGCCATGTGCTACGTGATGCGCTATCATCCATACTTCTCCAGAATAAGAGAAATCGCCAGGAGCGGCGAATTAGGGAAGATTACCAAGATCAACCATCGTGTCAATGTCGGCATCGACAGGATGACACATACCTTTGTGCGCGGACTCTGGTCCAGAAAAGAGGAATCATCCCCGATATTCATATCCAAATGCTGCCATGACGTGGACTTCATCTTCTGGCTTGCCGGCCCGGAACATCTGTCCGATGACTTGAAAATCAGCTCTAAAGGAAGTCTGACGAAATATTGTCAAGAAGCGGCTCCTGAACACTCTGCCGAACGTTGCGTCAAATGTCCGATAGAATCGGAGTGCCGATATTCAGCCGTGGACCTCTATCTCAGACGGAAAGACTGGATAGAAAACTTCGAAGTCACCAAGGGACGGACCATCGAAGATGCCATAGGGGAAGAGCTGCGCAGCGGACGCTACGGCAGATGCGTATATCATTGTGACAATGACGTTTTCGACTGGCAGACGGCATCCATACGGACATCCGGCGGACTCGAAATCGAGATCACCATGGACGGAATCATTGACAAGGACGGCCGCGAAACTGAAATCCGGTTCGAAAATGGCACGCTGGTGGCGAAAGACAATGTGATTACATTGAAAAGCACCGACGGAACTGTACTGTGCGAGGAAGATTTCCGTAGAACCTGCGCCCTGCCGCTTCACGCCGGTGCCGACATTGACATTGTCGAAGATTTTTGCAATGCTGTCAGGACGGGGTCGCAGACGCGATGCCCGCTGCGGGAGGCTCTTCCCGGATTGGAGGCTTGTTTCGATGTGGAGGCAGGGCTTTGCTAATCACGGAATTATTCATTACTTTTACGAGTTGATTCGCCGGCTGGCACATAGCCTGACGCGGCGCTGAAGCATAAAAATTTTATAAGATATGAAAAAAGTAATCATTGGCGCATTGACTGCCATTGCAGCAGTAGCCTGTACATCGGTCTCCACGACCACCACATTGAAAGGAAAATTCTCCGGAGCAGATGTGCCGGAAGAAGTGACCGTCACCATTCCTGGAGTCATTGACACCACTGTACGCCTTCAGAACGCAGCCTTCAAGATCGTGCTCCCTGTTTACAAGGCAGCCTTCGGTCAGGTTACAGCAGGCAATGCGGCAGGAAGATTCATTGCTGACGGAACCACCCTCACGGCCAATCTCAATGACGGATTGCTGTCGGTCAACTCCGAAAAGCCGTCCGTTTCCCTTACCGAAAAGTTCAATGCTTTCGTAGAGGACCATCAGGCTCTGGTAGCTTCTTACAGGACTCAGATGGCTGCAATTTCAGACAGCACAGGTCTTTCTGAACAGCAGAAAGACAGCCTCAAGGAGGAGTTCTATAATGAGTTCAGCGAGAAATACAGCAGCTTCAATATGGATGCTGTAAAGAGCAATTTGGACAATGTCATTTCTACCGTTGCCCTCCAGAATGTTTATTCGGACATGTCTGACGACGAACTTGAGTCGACAATCGGCGGGATGGATTCTACAGTAGTTGCCAACAGCCGCTTCATTTCAGCAGTCTACGGCAGCATCAAGGCAAGGAAAGCTACCGCAGAAGGTATGCATTTCATCGATTTCTCTGTTATGCAGCCTGATGGCAAGACCGCGAAACTTTCTGACTATGTAGGAAAAGGCAAATATGTCCTCGTAGACTTCTGGGCATCATGGTGCAGACCGTGCAAACACGAAATTCCTAACGTGAAAGCCGTTTATGACAAGCATCATGGAAAAGACTTTGACGTGCTCAGCGTTGCAGTGTGGGAAAATTCTCCTAAGGAGAGTCTCGACACGGCCAAGGCTTACGGCGTGAACTGGAACCAGATTGTAGATGCCAAGAATGTTCCTACAGACATCTATGGCATTCTCGGAATTCCTCATATCATCCTCTTCGGCCCTGACGGAACCATCATCAAGAGAGGTCTCCATGGCGAAGCTATCGAGGAAGAAGTCGCAAGATACGTGAAGTAATTGACGGTCAGAGAAAAAATAGCATTATTTCCACATTCCCCCGGAGTTTACAGATATTATGACTCCGAGGGGATTGTCATATATGTGGGCAAGGCGAAAGACCTTCACAAAAGGGTCGCGCAATATTTCGTGCCGCCTGAACGGCTCAATGTCAAGACACGCATCCTTGTCTCCAAAATCGCCGATGCCCAGTACTCTGTCGTGGATTCCGAAGCGGATGCATTGCTCCTGGAGAACAATCTCATCAAGCAATACAAACCCAAGTACAACATCCTGCTGAAGGACTCCAAGACCTATCCGTGGATATGCGTGACAGGAGATGAATTTCCGAAAGTCTACCTTACCCGCCGTGTGGTCAAGGGGAACCGCTATTTCGGGCCCTACAGCTCGGTGATGCACGCCCGCAATCTGCTGGAATTCTTCTCGGAGAACTACAAAATCCGCTCATGCAACCACAAGATCACATCTGATGCGATTCTCCGCGGCAAGTTCCGCCCGTGCCTCGATTTTCACATCGGACGATGCGCCGGCTGCTGCGTGGGAAAAATATCCGTAAAGGAGTACAATGCTGATATAGATGAGATTGTGAATCTGCTGAAAGGCGGGGCCAATGAAATTATCCAGCACTATAAGCACCTCATGCTGGACGCTGCCGACCACCTGGACTTCGAGCAGGCCCAGGCATACAAGCAGAAAGTCGACTCGCTTCAGAAACATTATGCCAAATCAGTAATCACGTCTGCATCTGATACCAATGTGGATGTGTTCTCCCTAGTCACCGATGCCAACGAATCTTTCGGCAACTTCATGCGTGTACGTGGAGGGGCTGTCATCCAGTCACTTAACCTGGGATTCAGAATGAATATCGAAGAAGAACCTGCATCTGTGCTGAGTGAATTCATTGCCGAGATTGAAAGCAAATTCGGTAAAATCAGCGGAGAAGTCATTGTCCTGTTCATGCCGGACGTTGAAATGGACGGCGTTACTTTCCGCATACCGGCGAAGGGCGACAAACTGGCTATTCTGGAGCTCTCCACCAAAAACGCCAAGGAATTCCAGTTCAATTCCATACGCCAGAAAGAGCATACCGACCCGGACCAATACCGTAAGATGGTGGTTGAAGAGCTGCGCAAGGCATTGGGAATGAAAGAATTGCCGATGCATATCGAGTGCTTCGACAACTCCAATATTCAGGGCACGAATCCGGTCGCCTCATGTGTCGTATTCCGCAACGGCGTACCGTCCAAGAAGGACTACCGCAAGTTCAAGATCAAGACCGTAATCGGGGCCAATGATTATGCGTCAATGAAAGAGGTGGTGAACCGCAGATATTCCCGCATGTTGCGTGAAGACCCGGACGACCTGCCGCAATTGATAGTCATTGACGGAGGCAAGGGACAGCTCGATTTTGCCTATCAGGCATTGGCGGAACTCGGTCTTACTGACAAACTTACGGTGGTGGGACTTGCCAAGAGGCTGGAAGAGGTCATCCGTGTGGGGGATCCATATCCTCTTTTCATTGACCGGAATTCATCGGCATTGAAGGTCCTGCAGCAGATTCGTGACGAAGCGCACAGGTTCGGTATAACCTTCCATCGCAGTTTGCGCAGCAAGAGCCAGATAGAATCGGCATTGACACGGATAAAGGGCGTGGGCGAGCAGACTGAGAAGCGGCTCCTGATACATTACGGCAGCGTGCCGCGCATAGCCGCCGCGCCGATTGAAGACCTGGTATCGTTCCTGGGTAAGCGTGAACTCGCAGAACGTATTCATACACAATTAAATACAAATGATGATGAAATCCAACGGGAAATTTAACCTATGGTTCAATGTCTTTATCCTTGTGGGTATGACCGTGGCTGTCGTATTGACGAATATTTATAAATTGCAGCAGCCAGGCGCCAGACATTTCATGCTGATTTTTGCCAGCATCGGGGCATTGACTGGA
>FR882164.1:63084-98183 GCA_000434935.1 Bacteroides sp. CAG:709
GGAGTCATGAATACGGTATTGTCCGCCAACGGCAATATCTGGACGTTCCTTTTCGGGGTCATTGACGTGTCCATCGCTTCCATCGTGGCATTTGACAGCAGCATCCGGCCCGGAGGCGAACCGGTATGGGGAAATTTCGCGCTTCATGCCTTCTATTTCCTGCCTATGCAGTTCGTAGGGTGGTGGCAATGGCGCAAACGGGGAGCGACATCGAAAGAGAAAGTGACTGCACGACGTCTCACAGCGTCGCAAGGGGCATTGACAGCCGGAGCTTTGGCAATCGGTACTGTCGTGGCTTATTTTATCCTCTGCGCGGTCAGCGGAAAGGAGTCTGCAGACGGTTCGCTCCGTATGCTGATTCTGTTCGACGCAGCCGTATTCGTGCTCAATGTGATGGGGCAAGTGCTTATGTCTCTGGCGTTTATGGAGCAGTGGATAATCTGGCTCCTAGTCAATGTCTTTTCTATTCTGCTTTGGGCCGACAAAGCCATGTCGTCGCCGGATTCCAGCTACACCGTGGTCATGGTAATCAAATACAGTTTCTATCTTCTCAACTCCATCAACGGGCTGAGAATATGGCTCCAGCTCAGCAGAAAGGCCTCTTAATCAAAAAATTTCGTTTATTCGGATTTTTTTATTTACTTTGCAGATTATTACAGGAGTAGTGTATTATAAAATCTTAAACTTAATAAAATAATAGATTATGTCACACGAAGAAATCGTAAAACAGGTCAAGGACATTATTGTTGACAAACTTGGCGCTGAGGAGTCAGAGGTTACTGAGACCGCTAACTTCACAAACGATCTTGGAGCAGATTCCCTCGACACTGTTGAGCTTCTTATGGAGTTTGAAAGAACATTCGGAATCAAGATTCCAGATGAGGACGCTAGCCAGATTGCAACTGTAGCTGACGCTGTCAAGTACGTTGAAGAGAAAGTAGCTAACAAATAATAGCAACTTACGACGTTAAGAAAAAAGAAGATACCCATTTGGGTATCTTCTTTTTTAATGTTATGTGACTTCGATTATTCTCCTGATTTCGGGATTGCGTACACGATTCGGAACATCGGCGCGTTCTTCTCGGCCTTCGGACCATTGAATACGGCCTTGTAGTATCGATGGTTGTCCATCATCGACTGCTTGGTAGTCGAATATGAAGAAGATGATGTCGTAGAGTACATTGACTGGAGCAAGCCGTAGTTATAATAGTTGTTATACAAGCTGTTATAGCCATAACTGCCGTAGCCGCCATATCCACCGTAACCATATCCGCCATAACCATAACCATTGTACATGTTGTTGTAATAGTTATAGTACATCAGACTGTTATAATAGTCGTCATCGTATGAACTGCTGCTGCTTGAACTTGCGGCTACAACAGTTTCATTGGCCATTGCAAGAATCCAGATGTCATAGTTGGAAATTTTATCGTCGCCAACCTTCAGCAATTCCTGAGTATGGTGCGTAATATCCGGGGAATAGATACACAATGATCTGTTTATGTCTCCTTGATCCTCGGTGGATACGCTTGAGTCAGTGAGACTTGCGAATGTCACCGAAGTGTCTGTCGCGATACGGCATGTCGGGCTGATGGCTACAGGATATTTGCAGATTTCCGTGTAATCGTCCGGGAACTCGAACGGCAGGATTATCGAAGCCTTGCTTACGACGATTGATTTCGGATCGTCCGTGTGCTTCAAAATTTCTTTCAATGCCTTGTCTCTGAGGTCTTTGGCCTTGATTACAGGCTTCAGTCCCTTACCGCCCTCCATCAGGATGGTCTTTTCGGCCTTGCCCTGCAATCCTTTGCTCGAATGAGTTGTCATATCGTAGGCTATCTGAGTCTGCTTGGCTACGCTGGTAGACTTGACGCCGCTCAAATCGTAAAGAGTCATTGGCCCTAAATAGAACAGGAACGAGGTGTCGACCTGCTTGCGGTCGCCGTAGTCGGCAGAGAACTTCAGCTCGGCGTAGCTGCCGTAGATGGTGCCGGAATTGACACTGATAGGCAGTCTGAACATGTTGATACGGCCGCCGTTTCCGGCAGGAACGTCCGTGGTGATGTAGATGCCAGGGAATTTCTTCGTGTAATTCGTGATCGTATCCATGTCGGCTGCAGTGATGCCCATGTATTTCTCGCCGAATTCCTTGCTGAAATCGATTGACAATGAGTCCATTCCGTTATACACAGGCACTCCGTCGGTGATGCGTTTCCTGTTATATTTTATTTCAGGATTCAGTTTGGAAAGATTCAGCGGGCTCTCCAACTCATAGACATTGATATTCTGAAGAATATACTGCTGGGTAGGGTCTGCGTAAGAAATGGAATCCGCTACTGCCGACAGGTGGAACTGGCGGAATTTGGCGTTCTTGCCGAAATCCAATGTATCTGCAATCGGAACGAGAGTGAATGCCGTGCTTCTGGTGGTGAGACCGAAAGTGTCATCCCTCAATGCACCGAATGTGAATTTGTACATGTTGTAGCCTGACAAGCTGTCCGGCATGTCCTGCTCTATATCTTCAATCGGGAACTCGGCTGTGTAGATGTCGTACAGCTGATTGTCCGGAATCAATGATTCTCCGAGTGTCTTGTTCACGTTAATGCATGAACCGCATAAAATGCCGGCTGAAAGCATGAGTGCAGCCGCACCGGCTCTAAATGAAAGCTTCATCTGTGCTAAAGGCTATCATAAAAACTGTTATACGCATCAATGTAGGACCCGTCCTCGATGGATTTCGCGTCATAGTCAAGTACCGGAAGAGGAAGTCCTTTGCAGTATTCAATCAGGCTCTTGTCCACGTTCTCTGAACCGACAATCACGCCGTCGGAATACTGAGCGGCAGTTTTAGCAAGATTTATGCCAGTAGGATCGGTAAGCAGCGGAACGTCTTTCTCGTCGATGTCACCGAATTTTACAAGTCTTGCGAGTTCTTCATTGAATTTCTCCGGCATGTCATCGTAGAGTGACAGCACCACCTTGCTGGAAGCGAAGATAGGATCATCCTTGTATGCTTTCTTCAAGTACAGCGGAAGAATCTGTGTTATCCAGCCTTGGCAATGAATGACGTCCGGTGCCCAGCGCAGCTTCTTGACGGTTTCGAGGACTCCGCGGGCGAAGAATATCGCGCGCTCGGCATTGTCCCCGAAGAATGCGCCATTGTCGTCGCAGCTCAGCTGTTTTCTCTTGAAATAATCCTCATTGTCAATGAAATACACCTGGATGCGGGCAGCGGATATGGACGCAACCTTGATTATGAGCGGCCTGTCCACATCATTGATGATGATGTTCATGCCCGAGAGCCTTATAACCTCGTGAAGCTGGTTTTTGCGCTCGTTGATACAGCCGTAGCGTGGCATGAATGACCGGATTTCCTTCTTTCTTTCCTGGATTCCCTGCGGGAGGTATCTTCCGATGTTTGCAATCGGAGTCTCAGGAAGATATGGGAAAATTTCGGAATTTACGAACAGGACTTTCATAATCACTAATTGATATTTTGTTACGAGATACAAAGGTAAGAATTTTTTTTGATATTTCGATAAATGCGTATCTTTGGGGACAATTTGGAGTAATATGGCATCTTCATCACGTAACGAGAACAAACTGATGCGCCGCCGTCTGGCGAATGCATATCTTTCCTCGGTTATCAGCATCAGCCTCGTACTGCTGCTGGTAGGCGTGTCGAGCCTGCTGCTCGTCAATACCAGGAGCGTTTCCGATTATTTCAAGGAGAATGTCCAGGTTTCCGTGATTATGAAACAGGAAGTTCCTGACAATGAAGCTCTTGAATATAAGAAGTGTCTCGATACGATGTCATTCGTGCATGGCACCGAGTTCGTCTCCCGTGAACGTGGAGAGAAAGAAATGGCGGATATGCTCGGCAGCGATTTCCTGAAAGTCTTCGAGACTTCACCGGTTCCGGTGTCCATCGGTGTTACGCTGAATGCGGCATACGTTTCCGAGGACAGCCTCAAAGTCGTGGAAGCCGTAATCGGGAAATCCCCGATTGTGGATGAAGTGGTCTATCAGCGCTCGCTCGTGGATGCATTGAACGCGAATCTCAGCAGGATTTCCGCTGTGCTGGGCATCTTCATCATCCTGATGTTGTTCATCTCTTTCGTGTTGATCAACAATACGATGCGGCTCACGGTTTATGCCAAGCGCTTCACCGTGCATACCATGAAGCTTGTCGGCGCCACCAGGTCTTTCATCCGGGGACCGTTCTTGCTCCGGGCAGCGTTCCTCGGGCTGTTTTCGTCTGTCATGGCGCTCCTTATGTTAGTCGGGGTACTTTTCCTCGTCCGCTCTGAATTTGCTCAGCTGTTCGATATATTTACATTGGACAAACTCCTGATAGTCATGGCGATAGTCGTGGTCTCCGGACTCGCGATCTGCGTCTTGAGTACATACAGGGTAGTGAACAAGCTCGTTTCATTGAGCAAGGATGAACTTTATTATTAAAGGTAAGATTATGGATAACAATAAGATGGCGATTACTCCGAAGGGTCTCAAATACCTTCTCGCGGGACTTCTCGTTATGATTTCCGGCTATATTCTCATGATTGGCGGCGGCAGCGATGATCCGGCTGTGTTCAACTACGCAATGTTTGATTTCCAGCGTCTTGTGGCAGCGCCGATCGTAATTCTCTGCGGAATCATCATCGAGATTGTGGCCATCATGAAAGTTTTCAAGGGAAATAAACAAGGGAGAGAATAGATATGGATTGGTGGCAAGCGCTTTTACTCGGTATCGTTCAGGGACTTACGGAATTTCTGCCGGTCAGCAGCAGCGGACATCTCATGATTTTCAGGGAACTGCTCGGCGTCGATACGGAGGGCTTTCTCGATTTTACGGTAACGGTTCATTTCGCTACCGTCCTCAGTACGATAATCGTATTCTGGCATGTCATCTGGAATCTGCTGAAAGGACTCTTCAAGTTCAAATTCAATGATGAGACGGATTATATCCTGAAGCTTATTGTGTCGATGGTTCCTATCGGAATCGTGGGCCTGTGCTTCAAGGACCAGGTGGAGGGCCTGTTCGCGGACAATCTTTTCACTGTCGGCGTGTGCTTGATAATCACCGCAATCCTGCTTTTCGCCTCCGACCAGTCGGCTAAATGGCTGCCTCGGGGCAATGCTGAAAAACCGGAACACAGGAACGGATTGTCATATCTTCAGGCATTCATCGTCGGACTCGGTCAGGCATGTGCCGTGGCCCCCGGCCTTTCCAGATCCGGAACCACCATCGCTACGGGACTTCTCTGCGGAGTGAAACGTGAAAACATGGCGCAGTTCTCATTCCTGATGGTCCTCGTGCCTATCATCGGCGAGCAGGCATTGGGTATCCTTAAAAGTTTCGGCGAACCAGCCTCCGCTGCGGGCCTGGGATTCATGCCGTTGGCGATGGGCTTCATCGGTGCGTTCGTCGCCGGCCTGTTCTCATGCAAGGCAATGATCGCCATCGTGAAGAAGGCCAAGCTGGTATGGTTCTCATTGTACTGTCTTCTGGCTGCACTTGCAATATTCATCTTCGCCTAAGCCTTCATGAAAGAAAGAACATTGACCTATTTCGTCTCGGACGTGCATCTCGGGCTGGATGTCAAGGATCCCGTCGCACGGGAGGCGCGTTTCGTCGAGTTCCTGCGGTCGATTCCGAAGAATGAAACGGAGGCATTGTACCTCTTGGGTGACATCTGGGATTTCTGGTACGAATATCATGATGTGGTCCCGAAGGGCTATGTGCGTGTGTTCTCGTCTCTTATGGACTTGATGGACGCGGGCGTGAAGGTCTATTTCTTTCAGGGAAACCACGACATCTGGTGCTACCACTATTTCGAGGAAATGGGAATCACCATCCTCCAGCAGCCTCATGTCGTCAATATCCGCGGCAAGGTCTTCTGTCTCGGTCACGGAGACGGCCTCGGTCCGGGACATATATTATACAAGTTCATGCGCTGGGGATTCAGGGCCAAGTTCTTCCAGGGTCTTTTCAGTCTTCTGCATCCGTATCTGGCGTTCCGTTTCGGAAAGGGCTGGTCGAAGAAGAGTCGCGTGGCCAAGAGCATGGACTATGTTTTCAAGGGTAAGGACGAGCCGCTTTACAAGTTTGCAGCGGATTTCGCCGCGAAGACCCATGTGGACTATTTCGTTTTCGGCCATTTCCATTGCAGCGTGGACATGCCCGTGGAAGGCGGTGCGCAGCTCATTGTCCTGAAAGACTGGATGGACGGGGCGTCCTACATGTATTTCGACGGGATTTCAACCACTTTCGGATACTCTCCGAATATTGAAAAATAGAGAGCCGGAAATTCTCCGCTGTCCCACTTCTGCACAAGTTCCTCCACTTGCCGGTCGGCGCCGGCGGGATCATAGTGTTTTTTCAGGTCGGAACCGAACAATTTGGCCACTCCCTGCCAGAATCCTGCTGCAATTCCGTTCTTGTAATCCTTTATGATATAGAAGGATGACTTGCCGACCTCCCTGTCGATGAGTTTCATCAGAAGCTGTCCCTGCGTGACGGTCATGTTGCGCATAGGCTGCTCGAAAGCATTGAACAACTCCTTCTGCACCTTGTTCACGTATTTTTCTCTCTTGCGCCTGCCGAGTTCGTCCGCGGTGAAGGTGCTGTCGGTCTGGTGGATCAGCGTTCTCGCCACGAGCGCGTAGGGGTATGTCTTGCTGAAATTCCACACCAGCCTGTAATAACGGCGCCATTCCTTGCCGCTGCGGCGGTGCAATGAAATCTGCGACGGCGTCAGCACGTCCATATACAATGTGTCCCCGTCCACGATTTCGTACTGCAGATACTGCGGCGCCTTCGGAGGAACCGGCGCGCGTTTCCGCTGGGCATTCGCCGGCAGGAGCAATGCCAATGACAATGCCCAAACTACCGTTATACTTATCAATGTCTTTTTGTCCATCGTTCGTGTCCTCCGGAATGAGGGAACAAATGTACGCAAATTTCAGAGAATGCAAATTTACGGTTGCGTTTTGTCGAAAATGTCGGTTATTAAATTTTTTCAATGTGCGTAACTCATTGAGACACCGAATGATGGCGTGCAAAATATTTTGTCAAAAAAGTGTGAAAATATTCTTAAAAATGTTTGTTTTTCGAATATTTTTACTAACTTTGCATTCCCAAAATTGAGGAGAAGTTCGCCCAACCAGCTGATGCTCAAAGATTTAGGGAATTTGGGAAAAATAATTAAAGTAATACAGCAATGTTACAACCAAAGAAAACAAAGTTTAGAAGGGAACAGAAAAACCGCATGAAAGGAATGTCCCAGAGGGGCAGCCAGCTTGCGTTCGGTTCTTTCGGTCTTAAAACCCTTGAGAATTGTTGGCTTACATCGCAGCAGATTGAGGCTGCCCGTCAGGCAATCTCGCGTTATATGAACCGTGAGGGTCAGATCTGGATCAGGGTGTTCCCTGCAAAGCCGTTCACCAAGAAGCCTCTCGATACCCGAATGGGTAAAGGTAAGGGTGATCCTCAGGGATTTGTATGCCCTATCACTCCTGGCAGAATTCTCTTCGAGGCAGAGGGCGTATCGCTTGAGATTGCTAAAGAGGCTATGCGCCTTGCAGCTCATAAGCTCCCTATCGCTACGAAGTTCATCGTTCGCAGGGATTATGTAGAATAGTTTAATGGAGAAGAAAATGAAAATATCTGAAATTCGCGAAATGTCCGTAGCAGATCTGCGTGACCGCATTGCAGTGGAGAAGGCAAATCTTGACACAATGAAGATAAATCATGCTATCTCTCCATTAGAGGATACATCCAAGTTTAAGAAGAGCAGGAAGGATATCGCACGTATGCTGACAGTCCTTACTGAGAAAGAAAAAGAACAGAACTAATTTGATGCTCTATGGAAAGAAATCTTCGTAAGGAAAGAATAGGTGTTGTAGTCAGCAACAAGATGGACAAGACTATCGTCGTAGCCGTCGAGACTAAAGGAAAACACCCTATGTATGGTAAGTTCATTAACAAGACCACTAAATTCGTCGCTCAGGACGAAAAGAACGAGTGCAGCGAGGGAGATACCGTGCGCATTATGGAAACTCGCCCGTTGAGCAAGACCAAGAGGTGGAGATTAGTTGAAATTGTAGAAAAAGTCAAATAGCGATGATACAGCAGGAAACACGTTTACAGGTGGCAGACAACAGCGGAGCCAAGGAAGTTCTTTGCATCCGCGTTCTGGGTGGAACCCGTCACCGTTATGCATCTGTCGGCGATAAGATCGTCGTTGCAGTTAAGAGTGCAATCTCAGGCGGAGACGCCAAAAAAGGTTCTGTATCCAAGGCTGTTGTGGTCCGTACAAAGAAAGAGATCCGCAGACCGGATGGATCATATATCCGCTTTGATGACAATGCATGCGTTCTTTTGAACAATGCAGGAGAACTCAGAGGTACACGTATCTTTGGCCCAGTTGCCAGAGAGCTTCGTGAGAATTATATGAAGATCGTTTCACTGGCACCGGAGGTCCTTTAATATTAAGTCATTATGAAAAAATTTCACGTAAAGAAAGGCGATACCGTATTTGTGAATGCCGGTAATGATAAGGGCAAGACCGGAAAAGTCCTCTCAGTTATCACTGACAAGGATCGTGTCATTGTCGAAGGTATCAATATGGTCAGCAGACACACCAAACCTAATGCACAGGCTCCTCAGGGCGGTATCATTAAGAAAGAGGCTGGTATCCATATTTCCAATGTGCAGCTCCTTGACCCTAAGAGCACGGCTGCGAAGCCGATTCCTACAAGAGTAGGTCACAAGTTCGTAGACGGAAAGAAGGTGCGTTATTCTAAAAAATCTGGAGAGGAGATTAAATAGTTATGGCAAAGAAATCTACTAAAAACGAAGCTGTAGAGCAGGTTGTTCCTGCAGGATATGTACCGGCTCTCAAGACTGTATACAATGAGCAGATTATCCCTGCCCTGATGAAGCAGTTCTCTTACACTACAGTTATGCAGGTTCCTAAGCTTGTAAAGATCACCATCAATGAGGGTGTCGGCGAGGCTTCACAGAACCAGTCTCATGACAAGAAACTTGTAGAGGAGGCAGCAGCGGAGCTTTCAACAATCGTAGGACAGAAAGCAGTTCTCACCGCTTCTAGAAAGGATATTTCCAACTTCCACCTCCGTAAAGGTCAGCCTATCGGTGTGAAGGTAACTCTTCGTGCAACCAAGATGTACGAGTTCCTCGAAAGACTTATCCGTGTAGCTCTTCCTCGTATCCGCGACTTCAACGGTATTTCCGAGAAGCTCGACGGCAGCGGAAACTACACTCTCGGTCTGAAAGAGCAGATTATCTTCCCTGAAATCGACATGGACAAGAACCCGCGCGTTCACGGAATGGAAATCACTTTCGTTACCACAGCCAAGTCTGACGAAGAGGCTTATGCCCTTCTGAAAGAGTTCGGACTGCCATTCAAGAAACATAACAACTAAAAGAGTATATAAATGGCAAAAGAATCAATGAAAGCCCGCGAAGTAAAGCGCGAGAAATTAGTTGCAAAGTACGCCGAGAAGCGTAAGGCTCTTAAAGAGGCAGGTGATTGGGCAGCTCTTGATAAACTCCCTAAGAACTCCTCAGCAGTACGTCTTCACAATCGTTGCTCTCTTACCGGACGTCCAAAAGGATACATGCGTGCCTTCGGCCTCAGCAGAATCCAGTTCCGTGAAATGGCAAGCAACGGTCTTATTCCGGGCGTAAAGAAAGCAAGCTGGTAGAAGCTTTATAGCATACAATATTTATTAATTATTAACAATCGGATATCGGGCGCCTGACATACAAGCGCCGGTTCGCAAAAAAACAAAAGAAATGACTGATCCAATTGCAGATTTCCTCACCCGCATCCGTAATGCGTATCGTGCAGGAAACAAGGTTGTGGAGATTCCTTCTTCCAAAATGAAGGTTGCTATGACCAAAATTCTTTGCGAGAAAGGATACATCCTCAGCTACAAGGTAGTGGAGGGAACACCTTTCAACACAATCAAAATCGCTCTGAAGTACCATCCTCAGACCAAGCAGGCTGCCATCAAGAAGATTGAGCGCATCTCTACTCCAGGTCTCAGAAAGTACACTGACGTGAAGGATATGCCTAGAGTTCTGAACGGACTCGGAATCGCTATCATCTCGACTTCCAAGGGCGTTATCACTGACAAGGAGGCAAGAGACCTCAATGTCGGCGGTGAAATCGTATGCTATGTATATTAATTTTTAAAGGAACTGATAATGTCAAGAATTGGTAAATTACCTGTAAGCCTTCCGGACAAGGTGAGCTTCGAGCTCCTTCCTGGCAACGTTGTGAAGGTTAAAGGACCTCTCGGCGAGCTTTCTCAGAAAGTTGATCCGGATATTACCGTAACCGTAGAGGGAAAAGAAGTTAAATTCACCCGTCCTACAGATCTTCCTAGACACCGTTCAATGCACGGTCTTTACCGCGCTCTCGTTCACAACATGGTTGTGGGTGTTTCTACAGGATTCGAGATCAAACAGGAGTTCGTCGGTGTCGGCTACCGTGTAGATGTAAAAGGTCAGCTTCTGACTTTAGCTCTTGGTTATTCACATGATATTCAGATACTTCTTCCTGCAGAAATCAAGGCAGAAGCTGCTGCAATAAAGAAAGGTGAGAATCCTATCCTTATCCTCAGATCTGCTGACAAGCAGCTCGTTGGACAGGTTGCAGCCAAGATCCGTTCACTCCGCAAGCCTGAACCATACAAGGGCAAGGGTATCAAGTTCGTTGGCGAGCATATTCGTCGTAAGGCAGGTAAGACTGCAGCCGCTAAATAATAGGAGGAATGAATTATGGCATTGAGTAAAATAGAAAGAAGAAGACGTATTCACTACCGTATTCGCAAGCACGTCAATGGAACAGCCGAAAGGCCTAGACTCGTTGTTTTCAGAAGCAACAGACAGATTTACGTGCAGGTGATCAATGATGAGACCGCAACAACTCTCGTTGCAGCTGCTTCAAACGACAAGGTTCTTGCAGCAGAGTGCAAGGGTAAGAGCGGAAAAGAGGCTGCCGCAATCGTAGGTAAAGCTATTGCAGCGCGTGCCATCGAGAAAGGTATCAATGAGGTTGCTTTCGACCGTGGAGGATATCTCTATCATGGTAGAGTTCAAAGTTTGGCTGACGCTGCCCGTGAAGGCGGTCTTAAATTCTAATCGGAATTATGGCAAATACAAATGTTAAAAGAGTAAAGACATCTGATCTTGAACTTAAAGACAGACTTGTCTCCATTCAGAGGGTAACCAAAGTCACCAAGGGTGGCCGTCACTTCCGCTTCGCTGCTATCGTAGTAGTAGGCGACGAGAACGGTGTCGTAGGTTACGGCCTTGGTAAGGCAAACGAGGTAACTGCGGCTATCCAGAAAGGTGTTGAGGATGCCAAGAAGAATCTTGTCAAGATTCCGATCATCAACACTACCATTCCTCATGAGCAGATTGCCAAATTCGGCGGTGCTGAAGTGTTCATGAAGCCAGCCGCTCCTGGTACCGGTGTAAAGGCCGGCGGTGCAATGCGTGCCGTATTCGAGTCAGCAGGTGTTCAGAACGTCCTTGCAAAGTCTAAGGGTTCATCCAACCCTCACAACCTTGTAAAGGCTACTGTAGCAGCTCTTACTGAACTTAGAGATGCTTATACCGTTGCAGGTCTTCGCGGTGTGCCTATGAGTAAAGTGTTTAACGGTTAGTTATAGGAGAAAGCGAAATGAGTAAATATAGAATCACTCAGGTAGTCAGCAAGAACGGTGAAACCAAAAGACAGAAGGCTACTCTTCAGTGTCTTGGAATCCGTAGAATGCATCAGACTGTAGAGGTTGAGAAAAACCCTGTAACTACAGGAATGGTTACTAAGGTTCGTCACCTCGTAACTGTAGAAGAAATCTAATTCGGAGGAACTAAGATGAATTTGCATAATTTGAAACCTGCTAAAGGTTCAACACACAATTCTAAGAGAGTAGGCCGCGGACAGGGTTCCGGTAAAGGTGGCACTGCTACACGTGGTACAAAAGGAGCTCAGGCTCGTGCAGGATATGAGCACAAGGTTGGTTTCGAGGGTGGTCAGATGCCTATCCAGAGAAGACTTCCTAAGTTCGGCTTCAACAATCCTACAAGAGTTGAGTACGTTGCTATCAATCTCTCTGCTCTTCAGGCACTTTCAGAGAAACTCGGTACTACAGTAATTACTGTTGATACTCTCAAAGATGCTGGCGTGGTTCACACCAATGAGCTTGTAAAGGTTCTTGGAAACGGTGAGCTTACAGCTAAAATTGAGGTTACCGCTGACGCATTCTCAAAGTCAGCAATCGAGAAGATTGAGGCTGCCGGTGGAAAAGCTACTAAGATCGAGAAATAATGAAGAAATTTATTGAGACATTCAAGAACATCTTCAAGATAGAGGAGTTGCGCAAGAGAATCGTTTATACGCTTCTCTTGGTACTCGTTTATCGTTTGGGATGTTTTGTAGTGCTCCCGGGTATAGACGCTACTATGCTCGCTTCACTTCAGAGCAAAACTCAGGAAGGTCTTGTAGGACTCCTGAACATGTTCTCAGGTGGTGCGTTCGGTAACGCCTCTATCTTTGCACTCGGTGTGATGCCTTATATCTCGGCATCCATCGTGATCCAGCTCCTCGGCATGTTCGTCCCATACTTCAAGAAATTGCAGATGGAAGGCGAGAGCGGCCGTAGGAAAATGAATCAGATCACCAGATATCTGACTGTCCTGATTCTTGCTATCCAGTGCCCTGCATATCTGGCTGCTATCCACAACCAGATCCCTGGTCAGGCATTCGTTGCTGTGACACAGCTCGGATGGAGTAACTTCACATTCAACTTTGTCTCTACAGTGATTCTCCTCGCAGGTTCAATGTTCGTCATGTGGCTCGGCGAGCGCATTACTGACCGTGGTATCGGAAACGGTATTTCCCTTATCATCATGATCGGTATCGTTGCACGTCTCCCATATGCGCTTACTGCAGAAATCGGTGAAAAGCTCACAACTACCAATGGTGGTGTGCTTCTCCTGATTGTGGAGCTTATTGTATTGTTCTTTGTGTTCGTTGCAGCTATCGCTCTCGTACAGGCTGTCAGGAGAATTCCTATCCAGTATGCAAAGCGTGTTGTCGGCAACAAGCAGTACGGCGGAGTACGCAACTATCTTCCTTTGAAGATCAATGCGGCAGGTGTAATGCCTATCATCTTCGCTCAGGCCCTCATGCTGTTCCCTCTCCTTTTCTCACAGTGGGACGCTACCAGAGGACTTGCTGCAACACTTAGCAACTATACAGGTTTCTGGTATAATTTTATTTTCGGACTTCTCGTCGTTATCTTCACATATTTCTACACTGCCGTTACAGTTCAGCCGAACATGATGGCAGAGCAGATGAAGCAGAACGGCGGATTCATACCTGGTGTGAAGCCTGGTAAGAAGACTATGGAGTACATCGATGACATTATGTCCAAGGTTACTCTCCCTGGTTCTATCTTCCTCGCTATCATTGCAATTATGCCGGCATTTGCGATGCTTGCAGGTATCAACAACCAGTTCGCAAGTTTCTATGGTGGTACTTCACTGTTGATTCTTGTAGGTGTGGTTCTCGATACCCTCCAGCAGATAGAAGGTTATCTGCTCATGCGTCACTATGACGGATTGATGAAGACAGGTCGTCTGAGTGGACGTTCTGGAATGTAATTCCCGATAAAGACAAGAGTTAAAGATGTTCAAGCCAAAAACAGAAGAAGAGATTGAGTTGCTCCGCGAAAACGGAATACTGGTGTCGAAGACGCTGGCTGAAGTCGGTAAAGCTGTGGCTCCTGGTGTGACAACTGCCGAGTTGAATAGGGTCGCAGAGACTTTCATCCGTGACAATGGTGCAATTCCTAGCTTTCTTGGTTTTGAGGGTTTCCCGGCAGCAATATGTGCCTCTGTAAACGATGTTGTGGTTCACGGTTTCCCGTCGGACTATGTTCTCAAAGAGGGCGATATCGTTTCTTGTGACATCGGAACTTTGTATAAAGGATATAACGGTGACTCCTGCTACACTTTCCCTGTCGGGGAAGTGGACGCGGAGACCCGGAAACTCCTTGATGTTACGAAGGCTTCCCTGTACAAAGGCATTGAGCAGGCCATTGACGGAAACCGTACTGGCGACATCGGATACGCGGTGCAGTCGTATGCTGAATCTTTCGGTTTTTCTGTAGTAAGAGAGATGGAAGGCCATGGAATCGGAACCGATATGCATGAAGCTCCCGGAATTCCTAATTATGGAAGACGCGGACATGGTGCAAGATTGACCGATGGCATGACAATTTGTATTGAGCCGATGATCAATGCGGGCAGAAAAGATGTGTATCTGGCTAGAAACGGTTGGGCGGTACACACAGCTGACCACAAGAACGCGGCACATTACGAGCTTACGGTTGTTATCCGGAAAGGCAAGGCTGAACTTCTTTCGACGTTCGACTTTATCGAGAAAGACGGAAACATTAAATTTTAAAGTGGTATTTTAAATGTCTAAACAAACAGCAATTGAGCAGGACGGGACGATAGTCGAGACTCTCCCTAACGCTATGTTTAAAGTAGAGCTGGAGAACGGTCACGTCATTCTTGCACATATTTCAGGCAAGATGAGGCAGAACTTCATCCACATCCTACTCGGTGACAAGGTTAGAGTTGAAATGTCGCCTTATGATTTAACAAAAGGTAGAATATCCTTCAGATACAAATAAAAATTTTCGCGATATGAAAGTAAAAACATCCATCAAAAAGCGCAGCGAAGATTGCAAGATCGTTAGACGCAAAGGTCGTCTTTACGTAATCTGCAAGAAGAACCCTAAGTTCAAGATGCGCCAAGGATAATATTCAGTTGTGTAACTAATAAAGTAAAGATATTATGGCAAGAATAGCCGGTGTTGATTTACCAAACAACAAAAGGGGAGAGATAGGCCTGACCTACATCTTCGGTATCGGGCGCTCTTCTGCAAGAAAGATCCTTGAGGAGTGCGGGATTGATTTTGACACTAAAGTTAACGAGTGGAACGACGACCAGATCGCAAAGATCCGTACGCTCATCGCTAACGAGTACAAGATCGAGGGTGAACTCCGTTCCTCTGTCCAGATGAACATCAAACGTCTCATGGACATCGGTTGCTACAGGGGAATCCGTCATCGTCTCGGACTTCCTGTTCGTGGCCAGAGCACCAAGAACAATGCCCGTACAAGAAAGGGTAAGAAGAAGACTGTTGCAAACAAGAAGAAAGCAACCAAATAAATCTTGATGAATTATGGCAAAGAAGACAACAACAGCAAAAAAGAGAGTAGTAAAAGTTGAAGCTACTGGTGAAGCTCATATTTCATCAACCTTCAATAACGTGATCATCGCTCTCACAAACAATGTTGGCCAGGTTATCAGCTGGTCTTCAGCTGGTAAGAGCGGCTTCAGAGGCTCCAAGAAGAACACTCCGTATGCAGCTCAGGTTGCAGCAGAAGATGCTGCCAAGACTGCATTCGATGCAGGCCTCCGCAAAGTAAAGGTCTATGTTAAAGGTCCTGGTGCAGGACGTGAGTCTGCTATCAGAACAATCAACCAGGCAGGTATTGAGGTTACCGAGATTATCGACGTTACTCCGATGCCGCACAACGGTTGCAGACCTAAAGGCCGTCGTAAAGTTTAATTTTACAGTTTTAATGATTAATTACTATGGCAAGATATACTGGACCAAGTACTAAAATCGCCCGCAAATTCGGCGAGCCGATCTATGGAGCTGATAAAGATTTCGAGAAGAGAAATTATCCTCCGGGACAGCACGGCGCAGCTAGAAAGCGTGCCAGAAAGTCTACCGAATACGGTAATCAGCTTAAAGAGAAGCAGAAAGTAAAATATATGTACGGTGTCCTCGAAAGACAGTTCCGTAACACATACGAGAAAGCCTGCCGCATGCAGGGACAGAAAGGTGAGAACCTTCTCTTCCTTCTTGAGTCAAGACTTGACAACATCGTATACCGTCTCGGAATCGCTCCTACAAGGGCAGCAGCAAGGCAGATCGTGCGTCATTGCCACATTACCCTCAACGGTATTGTCTGCAACATCCCTTCTGCACAGGTTAAGGCTGGTGACGTGATCGCTGTAAGAGAGAGATCAAAGAGCCTTGAAGTAATCCAGAGCAGCGTTGCTTCTGCAAAGAAGTATTCATGGCTGGACTTCGACGCAAAGGCGCTCTCAGGCAAGTTCCTCAATGTTCCTACCAGAACTGAGATTCCGGAGAACATTAACGAGCAGCTTATCGTCGACCTCTACTCTAAGTAATAAATTAACACCCAAAAAGAATTAATATGGCAATCTTAGCATTTCAGAAACCAGATAAGGTGATAATGCTCGAAGGAACAGACACCGTCGGTCGTTTCGAGTTCAGGCCTCTTGAGCCTGGATATGGTCAGACCATCGGCAATGCTCTTCGTCGCATCCTGTTGTCTTCTCTGGAGGGTTTTGCTATCAGCTCGATAAAAATCTCGGGAGTGAACGATGAGTTCGATACTATTCCGGGCGTTATCGAGGGTATGCAGGACATCATCCTGAACCTCAAGCAGGTCAGACTAAAGAGGATGGTTGAGTCTGTAGACTCTGAGGTAGCAAATATCACAATTAGCGGTAAACAGGAGTTTACTGCAGAGGATATCTCCAAGGGATTGTCTTCTTTCAAGGTGCTCAATCCTGAGTTGCACATTTGCTCTCTCGAACCTTCTGTTAAACTCGAAATCTCCCTCACAGTTACCAAAGGCCGCGGATTCGTTCCGGCTGAAGAGGAAAGGGATGAGAACACTCCTATCGGAACAATTCCGGTGGATGCCATCTACACTCCTATCCGCAAGGTAAACTGGACAGTAGAGAACTGGCGTGTCGAGCAGAAGACTGACTACGAGAAGCTTAATCTGGAGATTGTTACAGATGGTTCTATCACTCCTAATACTGCACTTCAGGACGCTGCAAACATTCTGATTTACCACTTCAAACTCTTCACTGATGACAAGAAGCTCGCTCTTGAGAGCGCAGTCGTTCCGGATTCAAAGGAGCTTGACGAGGAATCACTCCGTATGAGGCATCTTCTTCTCAACAAACTTTCTGATCTCGGTCTTTCAGTCAGGGCATACAACTGTCTCAAGGCTGCTGAGATCGACACTCTCGCCGACCTTGTATCTTATTCAAGGCCTGAGTTGATGAAATTCCGCAACTTCGGAAGGAAGTCACTCAATGAGATCGATCAGATGCTTGACAAGATGAAGCTTACATTCGGAATGGATGTTACCAAGTACAATATTGAACCTAAGAAAAAGAATAACGCATAATCATGAGGCATAATAAAGCAATCAATCATCTTGGTCGCAAGAGTGGTCATCGCAAAGCTCTCCTTGCAAACATGGCGAACTCTCTTATCCTTCATAAGAGAATCACCACAACACTTGCAAAGGCTAAAGCTCTCAAGACATATCTTGAGCCGCTCATCACCAAGTCAAAAGACGATTCTACTCACTCTCGTCGTATCGTCTTCAGTTATCTCAAGGACAAGACTGCTGTAGCAGAGCTTTTCCGTACAATTGCCCCTAAGATTGCTGACCGTCCGGGCGGATACCTCCGTGTCCTCCACGTCGGCTTCAGACAGGGTGATGGTTCTGAGATGGCTCTTATTGAGTTCGTTGATTTCAACGAGGCTGCTATCGCTTCCGAGGCTTCCAAGAAAGAGGCCAAGAAGACAACTCGCCGTAGCCGTGCAAAGAAGGCAGAAGCTGCTCCGGCAGCTGAAGCTCCTGCAACAGAGGCACCTGCAGCAGAAGTTGAAGAGGCTCCTAAAGCTGAGTAATCAGGAAATAAGACCTGATATAGTAAAGGCACTGACGATTGAATTCGCCGGTGCTTTTTCGTTTTTGCAGGAAAAATGTAGGCAAAAGCATGATTATTCGAAAAAAATTCTAACTTTGTATTAAACGAAAGGCGCGACTTTCGGAACGAAAGTTAGAAACGTTTCATATGATTTCGTTTAATAATTAATAACACATACCATTGTTTATGAATTCACTATTCTATTTGGTTCCGGCGGCAGCTGTGACAGCATTGTTTTTCGCCTGGTTGTTTTTTCATCAGATGATGAAAGAAAGTGAGGGAACGGTAACTATGAAGGAAATTGCACAATACGTCAGAGACGGTGCAATGGCCTATCTGAAACAGCAGTACAAGGTAGTTACTATCGTATTCATTGTTCTTGCCGTATTCTTCTCGATTCTCGCGTACGGATTTCACATTCAGAACCCTTGGGTGCCGTTCGCATTCCTTACCGGCGGTTTCTTCTCCGGCCTTGCCGGCTTTATCGGAATGAAAACCGCCACCTACGCTTCCGCACGTACGGCCAATGCCGTTTCACGCTCTCTCAATGCCGGACTCAAACTGGCATTCCGTTCGGGAGCCGTCATGGGACTTACGGTAGTGGGACTCGGCCTTCTGGACATTTCGGTATGGTATTTCGTTTTGAAATGTTTCGTGGGAGAACCCGACTCGTCCCAGACACTTGTAACCATCACTACCACAATGCTTACATTCGGTATGGGAGCATCCACCCAGGCGCTCTTCGCGCGTGTCGGAGGCGGTATATATACGAAAGCAGCTGACGTGGGAGCGGACATCGTAGGAAAAGTCGAAGCCGACATTCCGGAAGATGACCCTAGAAACCCTGCCACCATTGCCGACAACGTAGGTGACAACGTAGGTGATGTTGCAGGAATGGGTGCCGACCTCTACGAATCATATTGCGGAGCAATCCTCGCCACGATGGCACTTGGCGCTTCCGCATTCTTCGGAGACATTGAAGGCCAGACACGTGCGGTACTTGCTCCTATGTGCATTGCATCAGTCGGAGTCATACTGTCAGTGCTTGGAATCTTTGCCGTCCGCACCAAGGAAGGGGCGGGCCTGCAGGACCTTCTCGGGTCCCTGAGCCGAGGGACCAACCTCAGTGCAGGACTTATTGCAGTGGTGTCTTTCGGAATATTCTATCTCCTCGGATTCGCCAACTGGTGGCAACTCTCACTGTCAGTTTTGTTCGGACTTGCGGCCGGAGTCATCATCGGAAAAGCCACGGAATATTACACATCCCACTCATATAAGCCGACGCAGAAACTTGCTGAAAGCTCCCAGACAGGATCCGCGACCGTAATTATCGGCGGAATGGGCCTCGGAATGATATCTACTGCGGTTCCGGTGATTACCATCGCTGTCGCAATCCTTATGTCATATCTCTGCGCTACCGGATTCTCATTCGACCCGTCATTGATAAGCAACGGCCTTTACGGAATCAGCATCGCGGCGGTGGGAATGCTCTCGACATTGGGAATCACCCTCGCGACCGACGCTTACGGGCCTATCGCGGACAATGCCGGCGGCAATGCCCAGATGAGTGGTCTTGACCCGGAAGTCCGCCAGAAAACGGATATTCTGGATGCGCTCGGGAACACTACGGCCGCTACAGGCAAGGGCTTTGCCATAGGTTCGGCCGCATTGACAGCCCTCGCGCTTCTCGCGTCATATATCGAGGAAATCAAGATCGGTCTTGTCCATATCGGCAAAGCCACGATTGAAGTCGGCGGAGAACTTGTGGACGCTGCAACTGCGACAATACCTCAAATCGTTGAATATTATCAAGTTAACCTGATGAATCCACGAGTGCTCGTGGGCGTGTTCATCGGTGCCATGATGGCTTTCCTCTTCTGTGGTCTGACGATGAATGCAGTAGGTCGTGCCGCTCAGAAGATGGTGACGGAAGTACGCAGGCAATTTGCTGAGATCAAGGGCATATTGGAAGGAAAACAAAGACCGGACTATGCACGTTGCGTGGAAATCTCCACCCTCGGTGCGCAGCGTGAAATGATATTGCCATCCATCATTGCGATAGTCGTTCCGGTGATTACCGGTCTATGCCTCGGTGCTGCAGGTGTGATGGGTCTTCTTGTCGGCGGCCTCGGCGCAGGCTTCGTGCTGGCGATTTTCCTTGCAAACTCAGGAGGAGCCTGGGACAATGCCAAGAAATATGTCGAGGACGGACACTTCGGAGGAAAGAATTCGGATTGTCATAAGGCCACCATCGTAGGTGACACCGTGGGAGATCCTTTCAAAGACACATCCGGTCCTTCATTGAACATTCTCATCAAGCTTATGAGCATGGTTTCCATCGTGATGGCAGGGCTTACAGTGATGGTAGGATAGCAGCACTGTCAACGTTTGCTGTCGAAATATTTGATAATGTTAAAAATAAACGTTAAATTGCGTTGTTAATTTAATTGCAATCGTTTTAATAAAAGAAAGAGGGCTTGCAGTATGAAAAGAATCACTATTCGTGATGTTGCGCGTGAGGCTAAAGTGTCGGTCACGCTTGTATCATTTGTGATGAACGCAAAAAGAGATAAAGAAGGAAATCTCGATTGTCCTGTAAACGCTGAGACAGCAAAGCGCGTTTTGCAGGTTGCCCAGAAGTTAGGTTATAGAAGAAATTTTGCAGCGGCTTCACTCAGAAGCGGCCGCTCCAATTCCATAGCCGTCATTCCTAATGACATATCCAATAAATTCTTTGCCGGAATCTCCAGATGTATTGAAGACAAGGCCAAGAGTTATGGCTATACGGTACTTTTCGCCAGCTCGGATGAAAGTGCAGAGAGACTGGACAGCGTGATGGATGCTGTTCTTGCGCATAACATTGACGGTGTGATCGTTGCACCTTGCGCGGGAGGAGAAGCCGCCATCCGCAAGGCGACCGATTCCGGAGTTCCGGTGGTTCTTCTCGACAGGGATATCGAAAGCATTGAAAATGTCGGAAAAGTACTTCTGGATGACGGAGAGGCCGGAAAGATGGCTACCGAAATGTTTATCAACCATGGCTATAAGAAGATAGAAATGATTTCCTACTCCCTGGGTATTTCCAGTCTGGAAGAGAGAGAGGCAGGATATCGTCAGGCCATGATGGACCACGACCTTTATGACAATGTTGCAGTACATTATACTTCTTATGCGAAAGCTACGGAAGACGTGCCTGCCATTATCAAAGATGCCGTTTCCAGAGGCGTGGAAGCATTGTTCCTTCCTACCTATTCATTGTCGGCACTTGTCCTTATGACCATGCGCGACATGAATCTCAAGACTCCTGAGGATCTGGCGGTTATCGGTTTCGACGTCAGCGATATCTATCAGTTGTACTCGACATCCGTAACCCATATCGTCCAGCCGTTGAAGCAGCTCGGCGAGAAATCTGTCGATGTCCTTATCGGCATGATCCATGGAAAACCTGCCGAGAAAGTCATCCTCAAACCGGAAATGATAGAGGGCGACTCTACGAAAGCGAAGAAATAAACTACCAATAATATTACACTAACGAGCCATGGTCTGACATCTTCAGTCCGTGGCTTTTTTGTCGTTATGTGTGATGGTAAGTTTATCGTCCTTGCGGCCGTATGATGTTTCTGGCCAATGTGTTGGAACACAGGAAATCCGTCAGCTGCCTGCAGTCTGAAGACAGGATCGAATGCCTGTCGCCCTCCCACAGGATCGTGCCCTTGTGCAGGAATCCGATATTGTCCCCGATTTCCAGAATCGAATTCATGTCATGAGTGTTCATGATGGTCGTGATGCCCAGCTCCTTGGTCAATGAACTGATTAGCTGGTCTATGACAATGGACGTCTCGGGATCAAGCCCCGAATTGGGCTCGTCGCAAAACAGATATTCCGGGTCCAATGCAATTGCACGGGCGATGCCGACACGCTTCTGCATGCCGCCGGAAAGCTCATCAGGATATTTGTCCTCCGAATCCTTGACATTTACCTTGTCCAGAAGATATCTGGCACGTTCTTTCTTCTCCGCCGGGCTCCAATCCGTGAGGAAATCCATAGGAAACATGATGTTGCCCAGCACGGTGCGGAAATCGAAAAGCGCGCTGCCCTGGAAGAGAACACCGATTTTCTGGTGCAATGCCTTTTTCTCCGTTTCCGACATTCTGGTAAATTCCTCGTCCCCGTACCAGATCTCGCCTGAATCAGGCTCCGTGAGGCCGATCAACATGTTGAGCAGCACTGTCTTGCCGGAACCGCTGGCTCCGATCAGCATATTGCACTCGCCGGGGCGGAAAGACATTGAAATATCCTTTAGAACCTGCTTCCCGTCGAAGCTTTTCTGAAGATTCTTGACTGTAATCATATCAATAAAGGAGAAGCTGGGTGATTATAAGGTCCGACATGAGTATCAGGATACTGGATGCCACGATAGCCTTGGTGCTGGATTTTCCCACTCCGAGAGACCCGTCCTTGGCATTGTATCCGTGATAAGAGGCGACAGATGAAATTATGAAACAGAATACCGCCGTCTTGAAACAGCTGTAGACCATGAAAAAGCCATTGAAAGAAAACTTTATGCCTGTGAAATATTTTCCGATGGGAATAATCCCCGTCGCCCATGTTATCAATGCTCCGCCGGCGAGTCCGAGAACGAAACTGAAAAGCGTCAGCACCGGACTGAGGATGGTGGCTGCGAGAATTTTCGGGCGTGCCACGAAAGACGCGCTGTTGATACCCATCATGTCGATGGCGTCAAGCTGCTGGGTGATTCGCATGCTGCCGATTTCCGAAGCAATGCTGGACCCCATTTTGCCCGCCAGGATCAATGCTACCATTGTGGAACTGAATTCCAATATCATGCTTTCGCGCACCATATAGCCGATAAGCATCCTGTCCAGAAATGGATTTTCCATGTTGGATGCGGTCTGGATTACCAGGACACCTCCCATAAACAGGGAAATGACGCCGACGATGACAATCGACGACATCACCAGCCTGTCTGTTTCTATGATGAATTGCTTCCTGAGCATGCTTCGTTTCTCCGGTTTGCGGAACACCTGCCTGAGAAAGAGCGTGTACTTTCCTATTGAACTGAATATATTGGCTTTCATGTTATTTTCGTTTTTCCTTCTGTCGCGTCGAAGATAAGAAAATTTCCCCACACGGAGGAATTTTCCGCCACATATATATCTTTTTTAATTGATCCAACAGGCTTTTCCGTCGACCTTGGCAGAAAAAATCTGAACTATGCTCATAAATATTTTCTGCGCGAAATGCATTGGTATACAGGCAGTACCTGTGACGGTGGAAGTGGACATCAATTCCGGAATCGGGATTCATCTGGTGGGACTCGCCGACGTGGCAGTGAAAGAAAGCCTGCTCCGTACGATGACAGCTCTCCAGTCCATAGGATTCCGCATTCCGGGAAAGAAGATAGTCATAAATCTGGCACCCGCGGACATGCGCAAGAACGGAAGCGGGTATGACCTCCCCATTGCCCTGGGAATCATTGCCGCGTCAGGGCAATGCGACCTCCCCGCATTGGACAAATACGTGATTATGGGAGAATTGGGACTGGACGCGACGATCCGCGGAATCCCCGGAGCCCTGCCGATTGCCGAATATGCGTCCGCAGCGGGGTTTGAAGGCTGTATTTTTCCGGAAGAATCCGCATTGGAAGCGGCGGAACTCGGCGGGACCAGGGTGTTCGGCGTGAAGACGATTTCCGACGTGCTGCGTATTCTTGAAGACAAGGAAGATGTTTCGGATCTGCTTGTGACCGGACGCAATGTGCCGCAGACTGAAAAAACATTGAAAGACTACATGGATTTCGCGGACATCGTCGGCCAGGACGGGGCGAAACGAGGGCTGGAAATCGCGGCTGCCGGCGGGCACAATGTGATTATGGTGGGCTCTCCCGGCTCAGGAAAGACATCTCTTGCCAAGGCGATGATCGGCATAATGCCCAGGATGCAGACGGCGGAGGCGATTGAAACCAGCAAGATATATTCCGTGGCGGGCCTGCGGACTGCCACATTGGGACTTATGCGTGAACGCCCGTTTAGGGCACCGCATTACAGCGCGTCCATGGCGGCGATAATCGGCGGCGGAAACGGTGAGAACATCTTGCCCGGCGAGGTGTCGCTGGCGGAGAACGGCGTGCTGTTTCTGGATGAATTCGCGCAGATGCCGCGCAATATCACGGAAGCGCTGCGTGGGCCGTTGGAAGACCGTAAAGTGGTGATTTCCAGGCTGCGGTCCAAGGTGGAATTCCCTGCTTCCTTCATGCTGGTGGCAGCCTCCAACCCTTGCCCTTGCGGCTATTACGGAGTGAAAGGAAAATGCACCTGCACGCCGTCCCAGCGTCAGGCTTACATGGGTCGTCTGTCTGGACCGATAATGGATCGCATTGATATTCAGCTAACTATGCGGCCGGTACCGCCTGAAGACATGGTGCGGCGGCAGCGTTCGGAGGGGAGGGACAATGCTTGTCAATGTGAGACCAGCGCGGAAATCGCCCGTCGCGTGCTGGTGGCGCGCAAAATCCAGCAAATCCGATTCGCGGGCACCGATGTTCATGTCAATGCCGGGATGACCGGTGAAATGCTTGGAAAGTTTTGCCGTCTGTCAGACGAATGCGCCGCGCTTATGGAGAAGATGTCGAACCGGCTTGGGCTTTCGGCGCGTGCCTTTTCCAGGGTGCTGAAACTATCACGCACCATTGCCGATCTGGAAGATGCCGCCGCGATGGTTTCCTCCGGATGCCGTTTGACCGGGCATGAAGATACGGCCGGAGAAAGTGGTTTTGACGCCATGGGATATGATGCGATAACCCTTCCGGGATCATACCGCGAAAGCCCTATTGCGCCCCGCCATATCCTGGAATCTTTCAGTTATCGCTTTCTGGACCGTCTGGAACGGTAGAAACTTGGCTTTATTTGGGAATGTTGGCACAAATGAGTAACTTTGTAGCTTGACCAATACTAATGCAGTTGCATAATGAAACACTTTACATTGCCTAAAGAAGGCGGTCTTGTCGAGAAGAACATACCTTCCGACATTCTCCACAGTTATGAGAAAATCAGGACTGAGATTTATGACCAGTCCACAACAGCCAGCGAAGTAATTGCTGACGCGATCATTGATTCCATCAATGCATGCCAGGGAAGAACCTTCAGACTGGGTCTTTCCACAGGTGTTACCCCGGTATCCCTCTACAAATGGCTTACCAGGAAGTACCAGGAGGGAAAAGTATCATTCAGCAACGTTGAGGTCTACTCTATAGACGAGTACTATCCTTATGGGAAAGGTGAGCCGCAGAGCCGTAACAGCATCCTGCACAACTCACTCCTCAATGCTGTCGATATCAAGGAGGAAAACATCCATATTCCTGACGGCAGCGTTCCTGAAGACAAAATCACCGCTTATTGCGAGGAGTATGACAAGATGGTCCGCGGACTGGACATGCTCGTAATCGGCATGGGCGAAATGGCCCAGGTAGGATTCAATGAGGCCGGCACGTCGCCTGTCAGCAGGACACGTACCGTACTGCTTTCTTACCAGTCGAGAAAACGTCAGGGAAAGAACTTCAACGGCGATTTCAAGCATACCCCTTCACAGACCATCACCATCGGTATCGACACCATGATGAGCGCCAAGAAAATCGTGCTCATGGCTTGGGGCGAGGACAAGGCAAATGCAGTAAAGCATGTCTGCGAATGCAATCCTGACTACGAATATCCGGCATCTCTCCTCCAGGGACACCAGAACATCTGCTGCTATGTGGACGAGACAGCCGGCTCTCTCCTTACAAGAGTCGTATCTCCTTGGTTGGTAGGACCTTGCGACTGGACCAGGAAGTTCATCAGAAAGGCTGTCGTATGGCTTTGCCAGGAAGTACACAAGCCGATTCTGAAACTTACCCAGAAAGATTATCTTGAGCACTCGCTCGGAGAACTGCTTGACAAGTTCGGTCCTTACGACAAGATCAATATCGAGGTGTTCAACGATCTCCAGCATACCATTACCGGATGGCCGGGCGGAAAGCCTAATGCTGACGACAGCCAGAGACCTGTATCGGCATTGCCTTACCCTAAGACGGTGCTCATCTTCTCGCCGCATCCTGACGATGACGTCATTTCAATGGGCGGAACATTCATCCGTCTCGTTCATCAGGGCCACAATGTCCACGTAGCGTACGAGACATCCGGAGACCTTGCAGTGCATGACGATGTGGTTCTCCAGCACATGGATGCAGCTCATCAGCTCGGATTTGCAGATGAGTTCGACAGGGTCAAGGCTATCATTGATTCCAAGAAACCGGGTGAGCCGGAGCCTAAGGAACTTCTCGCCATCAAGGGCGCAATCCGTCGTAGCGAGGCCAGAGGCGCTGACAGGTCATTCGGTCTTAACGACAATACCAATGTCCACTTCCTCAATCTTCCTTTCTATGAGTCCGGCGGAGTGAAGAAACTCCCTCGTACACAGGCGGATCTGGATATCATCAAGGCATTGATCAAGAAACTTCGTCCTGACCAGATTTTCATGGCGGGCGACCTTGCCGACCCTCATGGAACACACAGAGTATGTACCGAGGCTGCTCTCGAGGCTATCGAGCAGTTGAAAGAAGAGGGCGAGAACTGGCTGAACGAGACCCATGTATGGCTCTACAGAGGCGCATGGATGGAGTGGGAACTCGGCCGCGTGGACATGGCAGTTCCATTGAGCCCGGACGAGGTGGTCGAGAAACGTCACGCCATCTTCCGTCACCTTTCACAGAAGGACATCGTTCCGTTCCCAGGAGATGACCCACGTGAATTCTGGCAGAGGGCAGAGGATCGCACCCAGAATACGGCACGCCTCTACGATGAACTCGGAATGGCTGAATATCAGGCTATTGAGGTGTTCCTTAAATTATATTAACATCGTAAAACAATAGAGAAATGAAACTTGTCATCAGAGAAAACAGCAGCAAAGGATCCATCTGGGCTGCTCACTATATCGCCAAGAAAATCAATGAAAAGGCAGCACGTACGAATGAGCCTTTCGTAATCGGACTCTGCACAGGCTCCACTCCTATCGAGACTTACGCAGAACTTATCCGTATGGTAAAGGCCGGCGAAGTGTCTTTCAAAAACGTGATTTCCTTCAATATGGACGAGTATGTAGGCCTTCCGGAATCACATCCTGAGAGCTACCACTCATTCATGCACAAATACCTCTTCGACCAGATCGACGAGCCGGCTGAGAACATCCACATTCTCAACGGCAATGCGGCTGACGTAAAAGCTGAATGCGAAGCATACGAGAAAGCTATCGTGGACGCAGGCGGATTCGACCTCTTCCTCGGCGGCGTAGGCGAGGACGGACATATCGCTTTCAATGAGCCGTTCTCATCACTCCAGTCCAGAACCAGAGAGGTTGTCCTTACCTATGACACACGTGTGGTGAACTCTCGTTTCTTCAACAACGACGTGAACCAGGTGCCTAAGTCCGCTCTTACCGTCGGTGTCGCTACAGTGCTCAGTGCCAAGGAAGTAGTTATCCTTGCATTCGGCAGCAAGAAGGCACGTGCCATCAAGGATGCCGTAGAGGGACCATACACTCACTATTGCACACTTTCAGGCCTCCAGGCTCATCAGGAAGGAACCATCGTTTGCGATGAACTTTCAGTAGGTGAGCTCAAGGTCAATTCATACAGATATTTCAAGGCTGTAGAAGAGGCTGAGAATCAGTAGAAAAGGTTATCATCACTATAAAGCGGGCGTGGATTTGCAACGAATCCACGCTTTTTTCGTATTTTTGTCTGATGGCGTGTTTATTGCACACTGTGATAACCGCATTGATAAAAAGACATTGACATGAACAAGATACTCAGGACATTGGCGATAGCCGTCATTGCGATAGCAGGGACCTTCGGGACTGAAGCATCGGCGCAGACCCGACATGCGGAGGGGAAGCCGACGCAGGAGGGAATCAGGGCGGACGGCAGGATCGTGAACGCCGTTCAAATGTATGAAGATGAGAACTTTACGGGAGCGAAAACCATGTTGGACGCCATCCTGAAAACATCTCCGGACAATGATGCTGCATGGTATTACCGCGGGCTTTGCAACATGCGGCTGAAGAATGCAGCGGACTCTGAACGGGACCTCAAGCAGGCTGTGGCGCTGGACTCCACGAACTATTGGTACCGCTACATGCTGGCAGGTCTGTACGGCATGACGGGGCGGTCGGTCCTGACCATCGACATGTATGAATCCCTGTTGCGCGACTTCCCGAAGAAAAGCGAGTTGTACTATGGGCTTGCGAACCTGTATATCAATCAGGGTCAGGCAGATAAGGCGCTGAAAATCATCGGCGACATCGAGACCCAGTTCGGAAAGAGCGATGCGACGGTGATGACGCGTTTCAATATCCTCAGCAGGCAGGAACGCCACGAAGAGGCATATAAGGCGCTGGAAGAATACAATAAGGAATACTCGTCTCCGCAGGTATTGTCAATGCTGGGCGACTATGAGATGGGAATGTACAATGATTCCTCGGCACTGGCGTATTACGATGAGGCCCTGTCACTGGACAAGAGCTACGCTCCGGCATTGCTGGGAAAAGCTGAAACTTACAGGATAGCAAGGGATTACGTGTCATATTTCAAGACATTGGATATCCTCATGGCTGACCGCGATGCGACACCTGCCGGCAAGGCGGAATATCTACAGGCTGTATTCAGACAGTCGGATCCGAGGTTTATGAAATCATTTTCGAGTCAGCTGGATTCGACGGTCAATATCGCTGTAAATGCCCATCCTGCAGACTCTTCCATTCTTCAGACAGCCGGATTGTACTATCTCGTTACCGACAGGAAAGAGGCAGCCGCCGATGCATTCAAAAAGGTGATGACGGAGTTTCCGGACAATGTGGGCGCGACGGCCAGCTATATCCAGACCCTGCTTTATATCAATGAGTGGGACAAGGTGGTCAGCGCATGTGATTCTGCCATGGTGAGATTTCCGCAAGAGGCTGGTTTTCTGGAGTTTGCCAATGCTGCTGAGTTCAACAGGAAGAATTATCCAGCCGTCATAGAGAATTGTGTGAAGATGCTGCGGATAGCACCGACTGACAGCGCCACGTTCGTGACTGCGTGGAGCACCATCGGTGACATGTATCATCTTCTGGGTGATCAGTCCAAGGCGTTCAAGTCGTATGAAACAGCATTGAAAGTAGCTCCGGACAATGCTCCGGTTCTGAACAATTACGCCTATTACCTGTCCGTCGAGGGCAAGAAACTGAAGAAGGCTTATGCGATGAGCAAGAAGACGGTTGAGGCTGAGCCGGACAATGCGACTTATCTGGACACCTTCGGATGGATACTGTATCTGCAGGGCAAAGCATTGGAAGCCAAGCCTTTCTTTAAGCATGCGATGCTGTACGGAGGCAAGGACAGCGCCACTATTCTGGACCATTATGCCACGGTACTGGAGGCGTTGGGCGAGAAAGACCTTGCGAAAGTCTACAGGCAGCAGGCGAAAAACAAGGCATCGGAGGGTAAGGAATGATGAAGAAACTGCTTATCAATATCATTGCTGCAGCGGCAATGCTGGCTCCTCTGAGTCTTTCAGCGCAGGATACACGGGTGCAGGAAAGCCGTAAAGCCAAGCTGGAAAAGGAAATTGCGCTCATTGACAAGCAGTTGAAAGAAAATGCTGCGAAGAGCAGCAACGCATTGACGACATTGAACCTGGTCCGGAAGAAGGTTGCGGACAGGAAGGAGCTTGTGGCGGAGAGCGACAGGGAGATTGCGGCATTGTCCGGCAGGATAAATGCGAAGCAGAAGGATGTGGACAGGGTGCAGGCGCGTCTGGATACGCTCTCGCTTTATTATTCGAAACTGGTCAAGAGCGCTTACAAGAACCGTGATTCCAAGGTCTGGTATATGTATATCCTTGCAAGTGAGAATGTCGGACAGGCCTTCAGACGAGCAGGGTATCTTCGTAACCTGTCTGCTGAAATGAACCGGCAGGGCGAGAAAATTATCGATACAAAGTCTGAATTGCAGCGGGAAATGGATTCGCTCAGTGTCCTGAAACGTGATGCCGAGGTAATCAGAAGCCGTCGGGCAGCGGATGTCCAGTCGCTTCAGCAGGAAGAGGCCGAGTCGGCAAGGATTGTCACACAGCTGCAGCTCAACAGGACGAAATACCAGAAGGAACTGGCGGCGAAAAAGCGTCAGGTGGATGCCCTCAACCGCGAAATCCAGAGAATCATCGCCGCTGCCGTCAATGGGAAATCCGGCAAGTCGACTACACGTAAACCGGTGGATATCAAGCTGGATGCTGAATTTGCCAAGAACAAGGGCAAGCTTCCTTGGCCGGCAGATGGCGCGGTAGCGGATCATTTCGGACAGCATTATCATCCTGTATTCAAATCAGTCAAACTGCCATTCAACAACGGCATTACGATTTCCATGGCGAAAGGTGCTGCGGTGCAGGCGGTTTTCGACGGAGTGGTGAAGCAGATTGTGGTGATGCCTGGATATAACAAATGCGTCCTGGTGCAGCATGGAAATTATTTCTCGTTCTATTGCAAACTGGGAAGCGCGGTCGTGAAACCGGGAGACAAGATCAAGACCGGTGACATAATCGGAACAGTCGACACCATTGACGGAGCAACGCAGTTGCATTTCCAGATTTGGAAAGGTACCACGCCTCAGGACCCGGAGAAGTGGTTGAGATAATCCGGGGCTCCAAAATCGGTTTCATGCAACATTTCGCATTTGAATTGCATCTTTATTTACGGACAACTAGAGTTTAGGCCTGAAAAAGAATGGGAACAGCGGCATATAGCGATGTCATAGAGGGCTGTATAAAAGGGGAAAGGAAAGCGCAGAAGCTGCTGTATGAGCATCTTGCGCCGAAAATGTTCTCCGTATGTCTCCGCTATATGGGCGAACGTAAAGCTGCCGAGGATGTCCTGCAAGATGCCTTTGTGACATTGTTCTCCAAGATAGACTCATTCTCTGATACAGGTTCATTCGATGGTTGGGCAAGACGAATCTTTGTCAATACTGCACTTATGTCCCTGCGGAAAAAAGACGCGCTCAAGATGAGCGATGATCTGGATTCTGCGTGGAATGTGAGCAGCGACATGCCGTCTCAGGTTCAAGATTTGGGATATAAGGAGCTTATGCAACTCGTGGCAGCACTGCCGGCTGGCTACAGGACGGTTTTCAATATGTATGTGATAGAGGGTTTTTCACATGATGAAATCGCCAAAGCCTTGAATATCAGTGCGGCTACATCGCGTTCCCAGTTGTTGAGGGCACGTGCGATGCTGCAGGACAAGATAAAAAACAGGAAAGATGCAAGACATTAATACAGAGTTTGACAAGGAGATTCGCTCCATTCTGGCAGATGCTGAGGAAGAAGTTCCTTCGTATCTGATGGATGAGGTGTTCTCCCGCCTTGACAGGAAGCGTGAACCTGTGCTGCCATTGTGGCTGAAGCGCACCACTGCGGTGATGGCTGCGGCTGCCGTGCTGGTGACCGGGTTCGTTCTGCTGTTCCCTGAAAAGGAGGATATCACAGTGGTGGAAAAACCGGCAGTCACTGCCGAGGTGAGGGAAGACTCTGAAAATCAAATAGCTCATTCAGAGGAACTTATAGCTGATGCCGTGAAGCCTGTCAGGAAGATTTCCCGTCCGGTGGTTGTGAATGAAATCCCTGTGGAAGAAAGTTTGCCGGAAGCTGTTCAGGAGGACAGCGTATCGGAAGAACCGGTGGAACTCGGTCAGGCAGAAAAACCTCATGAGCAGGTTTCGGATCAAGAAGTTGAAGAAGAAACAGGAAAACAGAGCGACTATTTCGATTCCATCGCAGATGAAGATGAGCCGAAAGGACGCAGGAAGATTTCAATGACTGTCGGCGGAGACCTTGCAAGCAATGGCAATGCCAAGGGCTACAATGGCTTCGGCGGTTTCCGGGCACCGGGAGAGGGTATTCTGGAAGCGACTTATATCGAGCAGGTCGGCAAGAACTCCAAGTATATGATTCCGCTTTCATTCGGATTCTCCACGAGGATTCCTTTCGCGAAACGCTGGTCGGCAGGTATCGGACTGAACTATTCGATGCTCCAGAGAACGTTTACCGGAGTCTACACGAACATCCATGAGGGAAAAACGACAATTGTAACCTCTTCAGATATAAAGAATACCTTACATTATGTAGGTATCCCCGTAAATGTATATTACAATATCGTGGACGGGACCAAAGTCAAGTTTTATGCCTATGCGGGCGGTGCCGTGGAGAAGGGTATTTCCAATGTCTACAGAATCGGCCGTTCAGAGGGCGATATTCGTTATCATGAAAGCGTAAAAGGTGTTCAGGCTTCGGCCGGTGCCGGCTTCGGAGTGGAATTCACGCTTGCTGACAAGCTCGGATTGTATGTAAATCCAGGATTGAGATATTATTTTGATTGCGGACAGCCGGTCAGCATCAGGACTCAGCAGCCGTTGATGATGAACTTCGAAATAGGCTTCAGAGTGGGTATATAGGCATTAATTGAAGATTTTTATGTTGTGGGTAAATTAAAAATCTTCCATTTGTGGTAAAAAGCTCCTGTTCTTGGTGAAAGAATTCGGAGCTTTTCTTTTTTATTGCGTACTTGCGGAAAAAAGCATAACCATGAAACAGACCACTTTTTCGGCCATTGCCGTACTGCTGCTATTGCTGTTCGGATGCGGCCTGCTGGACACCGGAGAGTCCAGACTGAACAAACACAGATCAGAAACACTTTTGGCGGAACGCCACAATAAAGGCGCGTCATCTGAAGATGACAAGAAAACTGACACCGCAGTCTTCATTACGGCAGTGGAATTCGCCCCCAGCTATTTCTGGCAACGAGATACGGCAGGAGACAATGAGCCGTTCCGGATCAATGTCTACAAGAACATGGAGAAGATATTTTCCATAGCCGGCGGACCGGGGACAAATATCAGTTACGCTCCGGATATGCACAGATACATTGACGGACACCTTTATACGGACTGGTCTTCCGGCTCGGAGACGGTCATTTGCAGGGACGGCGAGGAAATCATCAGGTTCAAGGGCAGGGAAATGATTTGCGGTTTCCTTGTCAAGGACGGACAGATATACACTCTCAGCCAGAACCGCGACGGGGCGGGCTTTACGTGGCGATGCAACGGCGAAACCCTGTTCCATGATTCCCAGGGATATGTCATTGGCGGAATATCGGACCAGACCAATCCTGCCGGTGCAGTCAGTGATGACGGCGGAAATCTGTATTTCGCTTATCAGATACCGTCCAAACGGGTGACGGAGCAGCGGCCTGCGGTATTCCTGGTGGAAAATGATGCCTCCTCACCGTTAAGATGTCCTTATGAGATGACCAATGTTTCCGATGTCAGGGTGATTGACGGAAAGATTTATATATCAGGTAATTCCGGTGGATATAATGCTTATGCGATAATGCTGGCGGGCGATGATGAGCGTCGTTTCTATGCAGGAGGCGGGTGTTATATGGCAGGATGCAAGGCCCTGTGGTCCGGAAAGGACATGTACATGAAGACGGACTACTCCAGAAATGCATGGTACTCCTCGTCCGCGCTTATGTGGGACATGAATGGCAAAATCTTCGGCACGATGGACAACGACAAGCGAGTTTTCGACTATTATGCCGAAGATGACGGATATGCTTATGTCGGCATTGACTACTCGTCGGGCGGGACATTCGTCCGCAATGTCCAGGATGATGAAAATGTGTACACCTGTGTCTTGCCCAAGCGTTACACCCTTATGGACACGCGGTGCGCCGCGCTATATGGCGGGACATTTTATGCCGGCCTGACGTCACATGAGCGTGGGGGAGTCCCCGTATTGGTAAAGAACGGTGTTTCTACCGAGCTGAAGATCAATGGTTTTATATCTTCAGTCACGGTTACTGGTCTTCCCAAGTGATGACGCGGCTCTCGTCCGGGCGTACGGCAATGCTGACTTTCAATGTCTCTTCAGGAAGAATGCTTTCGATATTCTCCGGCCATTCGATGAGGCACAGGCAGCCGCTGTCGATGTAGTCGTAGAAGCCTATGTCGAAAGCCTCTTCCGTGCGGGTGATTCTGTAGAAGTCAAAGTGGAATACCGAATCTCCGTCAGAAGTCTTGTATTCATTGACAATGGAAAAGGTAGGCGAACTTACGGCATCTTCCTTTACGCCCAGCCTGTGGCAGAGGGCAGTGGTAAATGTCGTTTTGCCTGCACCCATCGGTGCGTAAAATGCGATGACGCTATGACCGGCAGTCTCTTTCAGGAATTTGTCGGCAGCCTCGCCGATATGCGCCAGGTCATTTATGATAATTTCGTGTTTCATCTCCTTGATATTACGATTGCAGGCACAAACTTACACAAATTCAACGGATTTTATGTAAATTTGTCCGAATAACGTCATTCATGGAGCTGTAAAAAAAGGAATGTTATGATAACTGAACCTCCTGTAAAAATAAATCTCGGACTCAATGTCCTCAGAAAAAGAGAAGATGGATATCATGATCTGGAAACATTGTTTTATCCTTGTAAACAGATACATGACACATTGGAAATAATAAAGGGGGATGACTATAGCCGGACATCCGCGAGGCTGTCTGCCCTCTATGGTGACAGGCCCAAGATTACTGACCTCACTGCATCCGCGTCGGAAGAGTTCGACGCATTCGACGACGATGTGATGCCTACATTCGCACAAGGCATATCCGGCGACGGGAAACTGATGATAACCGTGGCGAGACGTGAAGGAGTAGACTGGCCGGTGACCAAGGACCTGTGCGCCAAGGCTTACCACTTGCTTGATGCTGAGTTTAATCTTCCTCCGGTGAAGATATATCTGGAGAAGACATCTCCTGTGGGCGCCGGACTTGGCGGCGGCTCCGCAGACGCTGCATATACATTGACCATGCTTTCGCAGATGTTCGACCTTGGGCTTTCCAAACAGCAGGTCTCCGAATATGCCGCCAGGCTCGGAAGCGATTGCGCGTTTTTCGTGTGGAACCGTCCGATGATGGGAAGCGGCAGGGGAGAGATTCTTTCTCCTTATGATTTGAATATCAATATAGTAGAGTCGTCTGATGCCGCTCCAGGCTCATACGGGCTCCGCATTGTCGTGCCCGAGGGGATAGAAGTGTCTACCGCCGAAGCATATCGCGGCATCAAGCCGGCC
>FR882164.1:98206-98871 GCA_000434935.1 Bacteroides sp. CAG:709
GCCGTCCCTGCCGTCAGACTCGAAGATGTCCTCGCCAAGCCTGTCCCGGAGTGGAAAGATTTGCTGGTCAATGATTTCGAGGCGACGGTGTTCGAGGCGCACCCTGAACTGGCTGCGATAAAGCAGTCGCTCTACGATTCGGGAGCAGCTTATGCGTCAATGTCCGGCAGCGGGTCTGCGCTTTTCGCCCTATATGAAGTGTAAGCAAGCGATCAGATTTCACGCTTTCCTGATGCAATTTACTTGAACGGGATGATTTTTACGGTGCCGGGGATTTCGTCGTCCTCTTCCGGCGTGAGATGGATGATCCGCTGGTTCGAGCTGCCGCGGAAATGCAGCTGGGTGTCGCGCAGAGCTTCTATATATGGCCCGTCCACGAGAACATCCAGATATGGGAGAAGCATTGACAAATGACTGTCTGCCAGGATTTCCTCGTAGGTGAAGCCGGTCCAGCACCAGATGGTCTTGTTCGTTTCCGTCTTTATCCGCCTTGCCAGCTCGGTGAACCCCTCCACCTGGTAGAACGGATCGCCGCCGCTGAAAGAAACATTGCTGATATCGTCATCCTTGATGACTTGCATGTCTTAGTTTTTCAATTTCGTATACCTATAATTCCTGATTTTCCACTTTCGGGTTGGCAGGACGGCCTCGTTTCCGGGAGACCG
>FR882165.1:0-48697 GCA_000434935.1 Bacteroides sp. CAG:709
GGTCTCATGAAAAAATATGGGAGATAACCGCGCGTCTCCTCATCATCCCACTTGTTACTTTTTCATGCGGCGCAAAACCTCGGCCTTGTCGATGACCACCCAGACTGTGTCCACTACGCTTCCGCGATTCTCGCTGCCGATATTTCTCAGAGGATTTGCGAAATCCTTGTCCAGAACGGTGACATCATCGACGAAATAATCCGTTTCGCCGCGATTGTAGAAACAATTCTTCAGTCCCCAGACCTCGTGATATTTGATTTTCAGCTTCCAGCCCTCGACCTGAGCCTGCTTCATGAGAGTGATCAATGAATCCTGATCATCCCTGTCGTTGTCGAAACTGAACGAGAACGGCTCACCGCTGGTGTTCATGCCAGTTTGCGTCATGTTCAGCCTGCCTTCCCAGGAATTCCAGAACACACCCTTACGCGTAAACTCAATCAGATTGCCGACTTTTTCGCCATTGGAATAATTTTCCTTGCAACTGCTCATGCAAATTATTGACACCAAGCAGCATACGATAATAAACACCTTTTTCATAACACCCTGTAATTTTCACCAAATATAACATTTCCGACAAAAAAATCTACCAGCAGACATAAAATTTTGACAATTTTTTCCGGTCGATAATCACCTTTTCCGGGCGCATTCAGGGCAGATGCCTTTCATCAGGTATTCCACTTGGTGAAGCTCGAAGCCCTCAGGGCAGTTTACGGCAGGGATGTGGGTCTTGTCCAGACAGAAAGTCTTGTGGCAGGATTCGCAGTAGAAATGGCAATGCAGTTCGTCCGGGCTGCATTCATGGTCATTGTGACACACGCAATACTTCCGGGCACCGCTTCCGTCCTCTATTTCGTGGATGAGGTGGTGCTGCGTGAAAACTTCAAGCGCCCTGAAGATGGTGGACTTGTCGACCGTATCCAGTTCCATCTCCAGGTCAGCCAGGCTGAAAGTATCATGGAACTTCAACATTGATCTGTATATCAGCATCCTGACAGCTGTCGGGCGGACGTTGTGGTGCGCGAATGTTTCGGAGATATCCATGGGAACTTTTTTTACAGCGATGTCAGCACGGCGACCGGACGCTTCAGCAGGCCTTTGTCGAAATCTTGTTTGGTAATCAGGAAGTTGAGCATTCCGCAATCATAGAACTCCATGCCGGCCGTATCGTCGCCATCCAATTGGAGCAAATTCATATAGTCCGGATATTGCTCCCTGATATCCGCGAAAAACGCATTGCCGAACAGTTTCAGCCCGTCGGCGTCAGCCTCGCATTGCCCGAAACTTATCTCCAGAGCCGGCTCCGTAAGCGGCTGGTCGTCATCATCCACCATGATGCACGCCTGGAAGGTCTCCATGTTTATGGACTTGGTGTATTTCACTATGACAGAGCCCTTCGGCCATTCGCCCAGGCCCAGATGGACAGGCGAATCATACCCCGTATACTCATCCATTGCCGCGAAAAAATACAACATGCCGTCATGCGGCAGCTTGTTCTCCGTATCGAAAGGAACGAGGTCTTCGCACCTGATCTGGCAGATGAATGTCAATGGATATTCATAGACTTCTCCGTCGGATGGCTCCTGTCCCGCCTTCAATATTTCCGAAGTCCCGTCAGAATGTTCGCACACCCTCATCATCGGGTATTCCATATCCGGTGACATGTCCGGGTCTCCCCACCATTTGCTCTCGCAGAACAGCGGCTTCTCTGTCTTGTTCAATGTCAATCTTATCGCCATATTACCTCTATAACTTTTATACGTTACCCTCACCCTAAATCCCTCCCCTCGGGGAAGGGACTTATCTCGCCCTCACGGGCTCCATAAGCGGTGTTTCGCACTTACGAAACTTGAGTAACTTAATTTCGCAGGTTGTCAACCCAACTGAAACTATCGCAAATTTATAAAGAATCGCCAAACTTGCAATCCGGTTGCAGAAGACCTTTCCTACATTTGTCAGCGTAAAACGAATGCATAATTATGGAAAAGGAACAGAAAATCACATTGGCCCGGATAATTGTCAGCCTGCTGATGCTTGCCGGCGCCTGGCTTTTCGAATCAGACGAAAACATTGTAAAAATAATATTTTACGCCGCGGCCTATCTGGTCATTGGCGGAGACATCGTCTTCAATGCCGTCCGCAACGTCTTCCATGGTGAAATCTTCGACGAGAATTTCCTCATGGCAGTGGCTACAATCGGTGCCTTCGCTACAGGGCAATACCCTGAAGCAGTGGCTGTTATGCTCTTCTATCAAGTCGGCGAAATGTTCCAGGACATTGCCGTGGACAGAAGCCGCAAATCCATTTCCTCATTGATGGACATCCGCCCGGACTACGCGAACCTGGACGACGGCAACGGCGGTTTCATGCAGGTCGCTCCCGATGCGGTTCCGGCCGGCAGCATCATTGTCGTGAAACCCGGCGAGAAAATTCCGCTGGACGGCGTGGTGGTTTCCGGAACATCCTCTCTCGACACGGCCGCATTGACCGGCGAAAGCCTTCCTCGTGAAGTCGGCACTGACAGTCAGGTACTTAGCGGCTCGTTGAACATGACAGGCCTGCTGAAAATCCGGACGAGCGGCACCTATGGCGAGTCTACCGTGGCGCGAATCCTGGACCTTGTCGAAAATGCCGACACCGGAAAAGCGAAAACAGAAAAGTTCATCACCAGTTTCGCGAAGTACTACACGCCGGCAGTCGTGGGTGCGGCCGTTTTGCTTGCCATACTTCCGTCACTGATTGACGGCCAATGGCTTACGTGGCTGAACAGGGCCCTGATATTTCTCGTGATCTCATGTCCGTGCGCATTGGTCGTCTCCATCCCGCTCACATTTTTCGCCGGAATCGGCGGCGCCTCGCGACGTGGAATATTGATCAAAGGCTCCAACTATCTCGAAGCATTGTCCCGGCTCGGCACCGTCGTCTTCGACAAGACCGGCACGCTCACGAAAGGCGATTTCAATGTGACCTCCATCGTACCTTTCAACGGCTGCAAATCCGCTGACCTGCTGACACTTGCGGCCTCCGCCGAGGTCTATTCCGACCACCCTGTCGCTGTCGCGCTGAGAAAGGCCTGCGGGCGCGAAATCGTCCGTGCCAATGTCTCCGCGACCGAGAATTTCGCAGGCGAGGGTATCCGTGCCAATGTCGGCGGACGTTCCGTGCTGGCCGGCAATGACAAACTCATGCTCCGTTTCGGGGTCAATGCTTACGTGACGGACCAGCCGGGCACGATAGTCCATGTGGCTGCCGACGGCAAGTATCTGGGTTACATCATCATATCGGATACCGTCAAGCCGCAGTCCGCATCAGCCGTCACCGATCTCCGTCGTGAAGGCATTTCGAAAATCGTCATGTTGACAGGTGACAGGAAAGCTGCCGCCGATGCCGTAGCCGGTCAAGTAGGTGTGGATGAGGTTTATGCAGGTCTTCTTCCTGTGGACAAAGTCCAGCATGTCGAATCGCTGCTTTCCGCAGAGCCGTCTGCCAAGCGTCTGGCCTTCGTCGGTGACGGTATCAATGATGCCCCGGTCCTGAAAATTGCCGATGTCGGCATTTCAATGGGTGCCGCCGGAAGTGATGCCGCCATAGAAGCCTCCGATGTGGTCCTCATGGATGACAACCCTCACAAGGTAGCTGAAGCTGTGACAGTTGCACGCCGCACCATGCGCATTGTCCGCCAAAACATCATCTTCGCAATCGGCGTCAAGCTCCTCTTCCTTCTCCTCGCAGCCCTGGGCATTGCCAACATGTGGGAGGCCGTATTCGCCGACGTAGGCGTGACCGTCATCGCTGTCCTGAACGCCCTTCGTGCCATGCGTGGATGATGCTGAAAAAATTCTGAAAAAAAAACTTGTCGTCCGGATAGGGGATAAGTCGTTTTAGGTGTCCTTTAAGTGATGCCCCCGAAAAGGCATCTTTATCGTGTTCAATTGTTGAAACGTTAAAAATAGAACTTAAAGCACATAAAACTGACAAGTATGAAACTCAGAAAAATCTTTTTCCTGACTCTCGGCCTTTCAGCTGCATTCAGCTTTGCATCATGCGAATCTGAAAAAGAGAAGGAAGAAATCGTGACATTGAATGTCACACCAACTTCAATCGAAGCTCCGGGAAGATCCAAGGAGTCTTTCAAGGTAACGGTAGAAACCATCGGTCCATGGCTTGCCGAGCCGAACAAGGATTTCGTGACCGTATCTCCTACATGGTCGATCGGCAACACCGAAATGACAATCACCGTGGACAAGAACAGAACCGATGTTCCGCGTGACGCTGAGGTTACGATCTCCATTGACGGTGCCGAGCCTGTAACCGTAAAGATCCAGCAGGAGGCCGGTGTGGTAGAGGAAATCGGCCAGAGGAAATTCTATGTTACGACCAGCGGTCTTGCAGAGGCTGACGGTCTCGCATGGGATAGCGCTACGACATTTGAACATGCTTATGATGAGGCAGTTGCGGGAGAGGAAATTCATTTCGCAGCCGGCACATATGTTCCGACCACGGCCCTTAAAGGTGCTGATGCAGGTGAAGCCAAGAACAAGACTTTCTTCATTGACAAGAACATTTCTCTCATCGGCGGCTATTCTGCAAATCCGTCGAAAGGTGAGGTCGCAGACCCGGCAAAGAATGCTACCGTATTCAGCGGTAAACTTTCTGATGACGTAAAGGCATTCCATGTCATGGTATTCGGTGCGGCCATCGAAGAAGGCAAATCCGTATTGGTGAAGGGTATCAAGATTCAGGACGGCAATGCTGACGGATGTCCGGGAACCTCTGTGAACGGCGTAAATATCGCAGGCGGACGCGGTGGTGCGTTCGTAGTTCAGGGCAATACCAATGTTACCCTTGAGGATTGTACCATCAGTGACAATGCTGCCAAGGAAGGTGGTGCCATTCATGTGAACCTCAACAAGACCGGAGCATTGACCCTTAACCGTTGCGCAGTGAACAACAATGTTTCAGCCAGTGCTTCCGGAGCAATTTCAAGCACTAAATCAAGACTCTTCATCTATGACAGCTCATTTGACGGCAATAAAGCTGCTACCAATGGCGGTGTTATGATGATTGACGGACACTGGAGCCAGACAAGCGGAGACCAGTCATACTTCTATATATATGGAAGCACATTTACCAATAATACCTGCAATGGCGCCGGTTCCGCATTCTATGCAATCTGGGGAGACCATGGCGTAATCGTGAACTGCACATTCACGGGAAACAAGAATACTGCACAGTGGGGTACGGTTGCTGTCCACATGGGTGAAGTGAATATTATCAACACCACTATCACCGGCAACAGCGGAAAGAATGTCGGCGGTCTTGTAAGCAAGAATGCTTCCGGAATCAAGGTTTGGAACTCCATCATCGCAGGTAACACATCAAGCATCGAAGGTTCAGAGAATGTCGGCTATGAAAACGATGGTTCCCAGAGAATTACATTCAACACCACACTCGTCGGCAAGCAACTCTACAATGCCTCCGGCTCTGCTTCCGAGGTAGCATTCGATCCTGCATCCATGCTCGGACAACTTTCCGACAACGGCGGATATACCAAGACAATCGCTCTTGTAGGCTCATCCAATCCGGCAGTTACCGGAGGACTTACGGCAGAGCAGCTCTCAGGTATTGCTGAAGATACCATTGTCCCTGTGGCAGACCGTACTCTTCTGGCAAAAGACCAGAGAGGTGAAGCTCGTAAGGGCAAGCATCTCGGAGCGTGCGCAAAGTAATTTGAAATGAACAGGCTGGACAGTATTGATGAAATCCTTCTGGAAAGGCTTGGAAAGGGTGACGAAGACGCTTTCGGAATCCTTTTCAGAAGGTATTATGTCCAGCTTTGCAGATATGCTGCCTTATTCGTGAAAGAAAAGGATTCTGCCGAAGAGATTGTCATGAACCTGTTCGTCTCCCTTTGGGAAAACAAGGAAAATTTCGGGCGGATGAAGTCTCCGGGGTCATATCTTTTCCGGGCGGTCAGAAACCGGTGCATGAACTGGTTGAGGGATTCCAAGGCGTCTCTTAACATTGACGAGTGTATAACTGACCTCATTTCATGCGACGATTCTTCCATTGAATTGCAGGAACTCAACCATTTCATCGAGGAAGCCATACTTTCGCTTCCTGAACGATGCCGGATGGTGTTCGTAAGCAGTCGTTTCGGAAACATGTCCCACAAGGAGATTGCCAAAAAGATGAATATTTCCACGAAGACGGTAGAAGCTCAAATTACCAAAGCATTGAGCATAATCAGAAAATATATTGCTGTAAACAGTTGATTATGAAAAGAAACAGAAAAATTCCATGGGATGAGATTCTCAGCAACCTGAAAGGCATTTCGGATGCGGAAAGTGATGCCGTGCTCACTGCGTGGCTGGATAAGGCTCCTCTTAACAGGGAAGTATACAACGAACTTGCAGTCCTGTGGGAATCTGTCAGACAAGAAGATATGGATTTCGATGCCGATGCTGCATGGGAACATGTCAAGGACTTGACCATCAGAAAGAATGACGGCAATGCGAAATCAGGAAAGCCTAAACGACGTTTCAGCAAGTGGGTAGCGGCAGCGGCTTGCATTGCGGCAGCAGGTTTGTTTACGACGGCGGGATATCTTGCTGCAGTCAGCAGACCGTCGGATTACCTCAGCATTGCGGAATACACGCCGCTGAACGGCAAATCCAGGATGATGCTCTCTGACGGCACCGAAATATGCCTCAGGGACGGATCCACCATATCATTGGACAACAGTCAGAAAACCGGACAGCGTGAAGTGCTTCTGGACGGCGAAGGTTATTTCCATGTCGCGAAAAATGAGGGCAGAGCTTTTGTGGTCAAATCCGGCAATGTCGAAATCTGCGTCTACGGGACGCAATTCAATGTCCGCACGGAGAAAGAAACCGGGGATATCCTGGTAGCGCTGCAGGAGGGTTCCGTAGCTCTCAGGACAAATATGGATTACCAGATGATGACACCTGGGGATATCGTCAGGTGCTCCCAAGATGGCACGCTGTCACCCGTTCAGGGAGACGTGCTTCAGGAAAACTGCTGGACCAAGAACGCCATTGAATTCAAAGGCTGGACTCTCGGTGCGGTATGTGACTGTCTTTCAAGGTGGTATGATGTGAATATCGCCGTGTCTGCCGATATTGCCAATGCCTATAAATATAATTTTACGCTCAGGAATGAAACACTGAACGAAATCCTGTCGCTGATGGCTCTGGCCTCTCCTATAGGGTATGCATTCAGACTTGACGGAAGCGTTCAAGTCTCTGGAAAAATAACAAGATAATACAGATAAAACATGAAACCAAAAGCATTCTTGACAGTTGTTCTGCTGATGCTGACCTCGATTTTCTCTTGGGGACAGAATCCAGTGCGGACCATAACTGCAAGTTTTGACAAGATTCCACTTTCGGAAGCGATCAAGACTATCGAGAACACCTCGGATTATCGCTTCTTCTATGAAATCGAAAACATTGACTTTACCCAGAAGGTGTCGCTGAAAGCGAAAGCGATGCCTGCTGAACAGGCTGTAGGCAAGCTGCTCAGCACCACGGATCTTGACTTTAAGATTGTGGCTCAGCAGATTGTATTGTTCAAGAAAAAGACAGCTGTAACCGGACACTCCGGCGAGGTGCTTGTCAACGGAACCATCGTCGACATAAACGGCGAGCCCCTTATCGGTGTCGTTGTGGCCAATGAAAGCGGCTCCCGCAGCACCGTGTCTGACGTTGACGGAAAATTCAGCATCAAGGCAGACGGGAACGACAAGCTTCTCGTTTCCTGCCTCGGCTACAATTCACAGACTCTTTCTCCTAAATCCACGATGAAGATTGTCCTGGAAGAAAGCAGCATGAGCCTCGATGCACTCGTAGTCGTAGGTTACGGTTCGCAGAAAAAGGCAAACCTCCTCGGTGCCGTGTCACAGGTGACAGCCGAAGAATTCAAGGACCGCCCGGTGTCGAACCTCGGCAAGGCTCTTCAGGGCGCAATCCCGAACCTCAACATCACATATGGTTCAGGCCTTTCTGGATAGGAGACCGGCTTGAACATCCGTGGTGTGGCATCCATCAACGGCAGTGGTGCCCCTCTGGTACTTATCGATGGTGTCGAGGGAAGCATTGACCGTGTGAATCCGAATGACGTGGAGTCGGTATCAGTCCTCAAGGACGCTGCTTCCGCTGCGATCTACGGTGCCCGTGCTGGTTTCGGCGTGATTCTCATTACCACGAAGAGCAGCAAGGACGGCACTGCACATATCTCATATAACGGCAGATTTAGTTTCTCCGAGCCGACCGCCTCTACCGACTTCGTTACAAGCGGTTATTACTCAGCACTTATCGTGGATGAGTTCTCCCGTTCATATAACGGAAGCCCTTACACATTGTACGACGGTGAAGACTATCGCGAACTCTGGCGCAGGCGTAATGACAAGACGGAAAATTCCGCACGCCCTTGGGTTGTCCAGAAAAACGGAAAATATATGTACTACGGTAACTTTGACTGGTACAACTACCTCTTCGATTTTACCCAGCCTACATGGAACCATGACCTCAGCATCAGCGGCGGTACTGACAAATTCAATTATCTCATCAGCGGAAACCACTATACGAAGGACGGTCTGTATGCGCAGAATACCGACAAGTACAAGACCAATTCATTGAACATGAAATTCTCCTCCCAGGTGAAGTCATGGCTTAAGATCAACGGTTCCGCCAGGATGTTCACATCCAACTACAAATCACCTGGTTACGACTTCGAGGACGGCGGCAACATTCCGAACTACACGTTCCACGCACTCCCGTTCCTTGTTCCGGTCAATCCTGACGGCAGCAATGTCTATACCAATGCCGTTTCAAGCAATACCCCTGCAGACGGCCTTATCGCAGCCGTAAACGGCGGCAAGATGTTCTCGCAGCTCAAGCAGACCCAGTATATCACCACGATCGGCGGAATCCTCACTCCTGCCAAGGGCTGGACTATCGTAGGGAATTTCAGCTACGACCGTTTCCAGAAGGAGAAGACATACCGTTCTGCAAACATGACTTATTCAGAGGCATATCCTGAGATCAAGACAGCCAACACAGGCTTTTTCGCCGACAAACTGCGTGAGAGGTCACAGGTCAACCAGCACTATACATACGACCTCTATACGACATACGAGAACGAAATCAAAGGCAACAGCTTCAAGATTCTGGTCGGTATGAACCATGAGACGTATGATGCGAAGACGCTCTATGGCGCCAAGAAAGATCTGCAGAGTGAAACTCTCAATGACTTGAATCTCAGTGTCGGAACGGCAGAATCCAGCGGCGGACATTACGGATGGCAGCTTCTGGGCTTCTTCTCCCGAATCAATTATGACTATAAGGGACGTTATCTCGTGGAGGCGAACATGCGTTGGGACGGAACATCACGTTTCCCGAAAAATGACCGTTGGGGCTTCTTCCCTTCAATCGCGCTCGGATGGCGTGTGAGCGAGGAAGAATTCATGAAGCCTTACAACAATATCATCAACAACTTCAAGATCCGTGCGTCTGTCGGCTCTCTGGGTAACCAGGCCATCGCCGACAACTATCCATACATACAGTCATTGAGCCCGACCCTTTCCGACTCATATCTGATGAACGGACAGAAGATTTACATCACAAGTCTGGGGGCGCAGCAGTCCGGCGACCTCACATGGGAGACCGTCATTACCAAGAACCTTGGTCTGGACCTCGCTTTCCTGAAAGGCAGACTTTCATTCACGACGGACCTGTATATCCGTGATACGAAGGACATGCTTATCCCTGGCAAGAAACTCCCTGGAGTATACGGCCAGGCTTCTCCGAACATGAACGCCGGCGACCTCCGTACAAGGGGATATGAAATCACCCTCGCATGGAATGACAGTTTCAGCTTGGCGCGCAAGCCTTTCCGTTACGGCATAAGTGCTTCACTTGCAGACAGCAAGGCGAAGATCACCAGATATGACAATCCTGACAAATCGCTGTCCAGCTATATTGAAGGACGTGATATCGGAGAAATCTGGGGATACCACATTGAGGGCTTGTTCAGGAATGACGCAGAAGCTGCTGCGAGACCTGTCGACCAGTCCAAGGTGAACAACCATATCTACAACGGCGCTACCGGTGAATATCGCGGGCTTAAAGGCGGTGACCTTATCTATGCCGACCTTGACGACAACGGTAAAGTAGACCAGGGCGACTATACTCTCTCCAATCCGGGAGACCTCAGGGTCATCGGAAATTCCCGTCCGAGATGGCATTATAATTTCAATGCGAATCTCTCATGGTATGGCTTCGACGTGGCACTGTTCTTCCAGGGAATCGGACGCCAGCACATCTATCCGGGAGCGAACAACATGATGTTCTGGGGACCTTATGCACGTCCGTACGCATCATTTATCCCGAAAACCATCTTGACTGATGTGTGGTCAGAAGAGAATCCTGACGCTTATTTCCCTAAGGTGCGCGGATATTCCCGTGCCGACGGAGGCTCGCTCGGACAGGTCAATGACCGTTATCTCCAGAACCTGGCATACTTGAGACTCAAGAATGTGACCGTGGGATATACCATTCCGGAAAACCTTACCAGGAAAATCCATGTGGACAAGATCCGCGTTTACTTCAGCGGAGACAACCTTGCCACCTGGACGAAACTGAAGAGCGACTATCTGGATCCGGAGCAGATGACATCCGACCCTAACGGCCGCGTATATCCTTTCTCCAAGACATATTCATTCGGTCTTGATATTACATTCTAATAGGTGAACATATCATGAAACTATACAGATACATATTATTGCTCGGTGCACTTGCAGTGACTTCCTGTGATTTGGATGAATTCCCGCAGGACAAGCTCGCGCCTGAGAATTATTTCAACAATGAGGCTGAGCTGCGGACGTTCACCAATACGTTCTACCAGCAGAACCTTCCTACGGCGGAATCCATCTATTCCGAAACTGCCGACCTTATCGTCTGCACGACTCTTTCCAAAGAGGTTGCAGGAACAAGGGTCGTCGAAAATGACGGAGGCGGCTGGACTACCGGTTCATGGAATCCGTTGACTTACATAAACCACTATCTCTGTTACTCCCACAGATGCAAGGATGCCAAAGCACGTGCGCATTATGACGGAGTAGCGAGATTCTTCAGGGCATATTTCTATTTCGAGAAAGTGAAACGCTTCGGTGACGTGCCATGGTATGATACCCCTGTAGGCTCTGCCGATCCGGCTCTCTACAAGGCACGTGATTCCCGTGAATACGTCATGGAGAAAGTGCTGGAAGACATTGATTTCGCCATTGACAACCTGCCTACGGCTCCTGACGTTTACAATGTTACGAAATGGACGGCACTGGCATTGAAATCCAGAATCTGCCTTTTCGAGGGAACATTCCGCAAATATCATGGCCTGGAAGGCGGCGACGAGTTCCTTCAGGCTTGCGCAGATGCTTCGGAAAAGTTCATTACCAGCAGTCCGTATGACATCTATAACACCGGCTCCAGCCCGTACCGCGACCTCTTCTCCGCGAAAAATGCCACATCCACATCGAAAGAAGTGATTCTGGCAAGGGATTACGACAAGGGACAGAGTGTCGTCCACAACATCAACATGTATGCGCTCTCCACGACTTACGGTATGCCGGGCGTGACCAAGAAGATGGTTGACAGCTATCTTATGGCAGACGGCACCAGATTCACCGACCAGCCGAATTACGGGACAATGGGCTTCTACATGGAGATGCAGAACCGTGATCCGCGTCTGACACAGACCGTCAGGGGACCCAAGTACACCAGAATCGGCGGTACGGAGACCCTCGGCCCTGATTTCGCATGCTCACACACCGGATATAACCTCACCAAATGGGTAGGCGATGCAAGTCAGGACGGTTACAACAATTCATATAATGACATCATTTTGTTCCGTTCTGCGGAAGTTTATCTTAACTTTGCCGAAGCCAAGGCTGAACTGGGAACATTGACACAGAGCGACATCGACAAGTCGATAAAGAAGCTTCGCGACAGAGTCGGAATGCCGAACCTGAACATGGAAGCGGCCAATCTGAATCCGGATCCGTATCTCGCAAGCCCTGTGACAGGCTATGCCAATGTTACGGGAGCAAACAAGGGCGTGATACTGGAAATCCGCAGGGAGCGTGCAGTCGAACTTATCGCTGAAGGCTTCAGATACTACGATATGGTACGCTGGAAGGAAGGCAAGCGCTTCGAAAATGAAATCGAGGGCATGTACTTCGCTCCTATCAAGGACGGCGAAACCTGGCGTGTATATGATATGGATGGTGACGGCAAGAACAGCGCTATGGACATTTGCCTTTACACCAATGCGAAACCTGAGATCGACGGCGTCAAGACCTATTACAAGATAGGCGAGAAATTCCGTCTTACGGGAGAGAACGGAGGCAATGTGATCGTGCATGACACCGCTACGGAGCCTCGTCAATGGCGTGAAGACAGGGACTATCTTTATCCTATTCCTCTGTCCCAGATCCTGCTCAGCAACGGTAAGCTAAAGCAGAACCCGCATTGGGACGAGAATTAATCTTTAAAGTGAACATGAAGATGCATATTCTTTTTTCAGCAATCATCGCTTTGTCGATGATTGCTTCCGGTTCATGCAGCAAGCCTGAAATCGGAAATAACCAATGGCAGGGCGGCAACGGCGGCGGTTCCGGAAACGGGTCTAACACGAGCAGCCCTTATGCTTATCCGAGAAAATCCGACAAGACAATCCGTCTGATGACGTACAACTCATACTACTGCAAGGGAAACAACGGTGATGCCTCGAAAAACGGCTTCACGGCGCAGAATACTGCGAACTTCGCACGCGTAATCAAGGGATTGTCTCCGGACATGATTTCCATCCAGGAACTTGACTGGCATGCGTCCGACAGAGGAAGACGCGAACTGCTCAATGACATCGCCACGGCTACCGGCGAAAAATGGAAAGTGGTTTTCGGACAGGCCGCGGATTATGCCGGTGGCAAGATCGGTCCCGGACTGCTCATCAAGGAATCGGTGTTGAACAAACTCGGTTTCAAGAACGTGACCACCGTTCCGATAGCGGGAAGGGAGAAGAGAATCCTGATTATTGCCGAATTCGAGAAGTTCGTGTTCATCGCCACTCATTTGGATACTGATGATACTCAGCGAGCTGCCAGTGCCAGAAGCATTGTAAACGAGGCTGACAAGTTCGCTGGAATCAAGCCTGTATTCCTTGCCGGAGACCTGAATGATTCACCTGCATGGGCCAACGGCGGAGCCGCATTCCCGATTCTGAAGGAAAAGTTCGTCATCAAGAGTGCTACCGAAGGGACGCTTCCGGCACAGCCGAACCAGAACATTGACTATATCCTCTACGATGCCAACGGTACTGACTTCATCAACTTCGAGGAATCGCATGTGGTAAAGTCGTTCCTTTTCGGCGAATCACTTGAGAGACTGGACACCGTGTCCGATCATTATCCTGTAATTTTAGACTTCAATCTTAAGTAATGAAGAATTTCGTCAGGCTGCTGACAGCGGCCGCAATCCTGTTCCTGTCTACAGCAGTTGCAACATCTGCTGACAATTTCGTCGGAGTCAGAAATCTCGTCTCCAGGCGTATCCCTTCCCTCGTCGGCAGGGTGGAATTTTCTGAGCGGCCGGCAGCCTCCGGTTATGCTGATACTTATGAGTTTTACGTCGAGGACGGAAAGCTGAAGATATCGGCATCTTCTGCAACGGCGGCATCCATGGCAGTCAACTATTATCTCAATATGTACTGCCATGAAAGCTTCTCGCACAACGGGGACAATATCGGCGGGCTTGGCGGAAAACTTCCTGAAACAGAAGGGCATATCATCCGCAACTCGAAATTCGGGTACAGATATGCCCTGAATTATTGCACATACAACTACTCCTATTCGTTCTACGACTGGAAGGATTGGGAGCGCGAACTGGACTGGATGGCGCTTCAGGGCGTGAACCTCATGCTCGCTCCTATCGGCTGCGAAATCGTATGGGCCAATGTCCTCGGACAGTTCGGTTTCACGGATGCCGAAGTGAAAGACTTTGTAGCCGGACCGGCTTACACCGCCTGGTGGCTGATGGGCAACCTGCAAGGCTGGGGCGGTCCGATGAGTCGCGCCATGATGGAGGAACGTGCTGATATGCAGCGGCGTATCCTGGCCAGGATGAAGGAGTTGGGAATAGAGCCGGTGCTCCAGGGATTCTGGGGAATGGTCCCTACTTCACTTGCCGGGAAATATCCGACGGCGAAGATTGCCGACCAGGGCATGTGGGGACACGTTTTCCGTCGTCCTTCCGTCCTGCTCCCGGACGACCCGCTTTTCACGAAGATGTCAGACAGCTGGTATAAGGAGCTCAAACGTCAATATGGCGATGACATCAAGTATCTCGGCGGAGACCTTTTCCATGAAGGCGGAGACACGACCGGTGTCAATGTCACCCGCACGGCGCGACTGATCCAGGCTGCCATGCAGCGCGGCCTGCCCGGTTCCGTATGGATGCTCCAGGGATGGAGCGGCAATCCGAAGAAAGAACTTCTTGCCGGACTGTCACCGGAACATACGATGGTCATCGACCTCTTCGGCGAGAGCGGCACCACATGGCGCGACACCCATGAGTTCTACGGCACACCGTGGATCTGGGCTACCGTGAACCATTTCGGAGGGAAGACGGATATGGGCGGACAGCTGCCGATCATCATCAAAGGCCCTCACCAGGCATTGGAACTCAGTTCAGGCCTGCTCCGTGGCATCGGCATAATTCCGGAAGGAATTCATGCGAATCCGGTGGTCTATGACTGGGCGATGAAAACCGCATGGGAAGAAGGAGAACCGTCAGTAGAGGACTATACCCGCAACTATATCCGTTACAGGTATGGCAAGGACAATGATGACCTTCTCAATGCCTGGCATATCCTGACACGTTCCATCTACGGCGATTTCAAGATCAAGGGAGAAGGAACATTCGAATCAATCTTCTGTGCGCGTCCGGGAATGAATGTGAAGAATGTTTCCACGTGGGGACCGAAGCGGTTCCAGTATGATCCCGAGGACCTCAAGCACGCCCTCGAATACTTCATTGCCGCAGCGCCGGAGTTCAAAGGCTCAGCCACATTCAGCTATGACCTTGCCGATCTTGCACGCCAGGTGCTGACCAATCATGCCCGTGAGGTGTACGAAAACTCAATGTCGGCCTACAAAAGCGGTGACGGAGACGCTTTTACGCTGCTTTCAGACGAATTCATTGAACTATTGAAACTTCAGGACCGTCTGGCCGGGACACAGCCGGACTGGCTGGTCGGACGTTGGCTGGACAAGGCCAAGCATTATGGCTCGACCGCATCAGACAGGGCATTGTCGGAAAAGAATGCCCGTATGCTCATCTCTTATTGGGGACCGGAAATCGGAACTACCAGAATCCGCGATTACGCGAACAAGGAATGGAGCGGACTTCTGCGGGACTATTATCTGCCCCGCTGGGAAGCGTTCTACGGCTGGCTGAAAAAGAAACTGGCCGGAGAAAATGTCTCTGAGCCGGATTATTTCGCCATTGAGAAAGGCTGGGTCTACAACGGGAAGACCTATCCTGTGGAAGTGAACAAGGAAGATGTCCTTCATCTTGCCGATACCATCCTCCACACCGCCCTTCCTCCATACAAGGACCAGACGCTGTCTCCGGAGGAGAGGACTGCGGACTTGCTGGGAAGGATGACATTGGCGGAAAAGGTGGCGCAGATGAGACATCTGCATTTCAAGCATTTCAATACGGAAGGGAAAGTGGATATGGAGAAATTGGCGGCCTCGTCGGGTGGTCACTCCTGGGGATGCATTGAAGCCTTTCCGTACAGCTCGGAGCAATATATGCGGGCCATGTACCAGATACAGAAATACATGAAGGAAGAGACCAGGCTGGGAATACCGGTGATTCCTGTCATGGAAGGACTGCATGGCGTCGTGCAGGACGGAAGCACCGTCTTTCCGCAGGCCATTGCACAAGGGGCCACCTTCGAGCCGGAACTGGTGGGAAAGATGGCCGGGGTCATTGCCGATGAAATGACGGCAATCGGCGCCGAGCAGGTATTGGCACCGGACCTGGATATCGTGAGGGAACTCCGCTGGGGCCGCGTCGAGGAAACCTACGGCGAAGACCCGTACCTCATTTCATGTATGGGCAATGCCTATGTGTCGGCGATGAACGCAAAAGGAAAAATCACCACGCCGAAGCACTTCCTTGCACACGGCGACCCTACCGGCGGCCTGAACCTGGCATCCGTCAAGGGCGGCGAACATGAACTCCGTGACCTGTATCTCATTCCGTTTCAGAGTGTTATAGAAAATCAGAAACCGCTGTCCATAATGAACTGCTACAGTTCCTATGACGGCGTAGCTGTTACCGGATCTCCGTATTACATGACGGAATTGCTCCGCAACGAATTGGGCTTCAAGGGCTATGTATATTCCGACTGGGGCTCGGTACACATGCTTTACAGATTCCACATGGCTGCGGAGAACGGTGCGGAAGCTGCGAAAATGGCAGTGGAAGCTGGCATTGACCTGGAAGCCGGAAGCGAAGACTACAAATTCGTGGAAGAACTCGTCCGCACTGGAAAACTGGACGAAAAATACATTGACAGGGCAGCCGGCAACGTGCTTTACGCGAAATTCGCATCAGGGCTCTTCGACAAGCCGCTTCCTGATACGCTCGAATGGCGAAAAGCTATCCATACCGCCGAAGCCAAGGCACTTGCGCGCCGCATGGCAGACGAAAGCACGGTACTTCTGACGAACAAGGACGGCTTCCTGCCGCTCTCCGCAGACGGTCTGGGCAGCATTGCCGTAATCGGCCCGAATGCCGACAGGGTGCAGTTCGGCGACTACAGCTGGAGCGCGGACAAGAGCAACGGCGTCACACCTCTGGACGGGTTGAAGTCAATGCTGGCCCCGCGTGGAGTCCGTATAAACTATGCCGAAGGCTGCGACCCGTATTCGCAGGACAAATCAGGCTTCAAAGCTGCGGTCAAAGCTGCCAGGAAGAGTGACGTGATACTGCTTTTCGTGGGTTCGCAGAGTGCAATACTCGCACGAGCAAGCGAACCGGCCACATCCGGCGAGGGGTATGATCTGACTGACCTGACACTTCCAGGCGTGCAGATGGACCTCATTCGGGAACTCTCCAAGCTTGGTAAACCTATGGTAGTCACGATGGTAACCGGCAAGCCGTTCGTAGCTGATGAAATCGCCGCATTGTCCGAATCGGTACTCGTCCAGTGGTACGCCGGCGAAGAAGCAGGCAACTCCATCGCGTCCATACTCTTCGGCGAAGTGAACCCTTCCGGAAAGCTTCCGGTCTCATTCCCGAAAAGTTCCGGCCACCTTCCATGCTACTACAATTACCTCCCGACCGACAAGGGCTATTACAACAAAAAAGGCACGCTAGATACGCCGGGACGCGATTACGTGTACTCCGACCCTTACGCCTCATATTCCTTCGGCCATGGCCTGAGCTACACCACGTACAGCTATGAGAATCTGCAAATTAGGGACAATGTCCTCGCAGCCGGTGATACCGTCAATGTGCGCTTTACCGTGAAAAACACCGGGGAGAAAGACGGCAAGACCGTACCGCAGCTCTATATCCGCGATCTGGTCTCCAGTGTCGCCACACCGGTCAAGCAGCTCAAAGCCTTCCGTAAAATCAGCCTCAAACCAGGCGAGTCGACCGAGGTCCGGTTCAATGTTCCCGTGTCCGCGCTTTCGCTTCATGACAAGTCAATGCGCCGCGTAGTCGAGCCGGGCGAATTTGCCATCTATGTCGGCGAATCCTCCGATGACATCCGCCTCGAAACCACGATAACTGTAAAAGACGATGCCAATGCCGACAAGGTCAATGCCGGTGTCAATGCTGCTGAAACCGGAGAGGCCGCACTTGGTGATTACGTGGAAGTGACTGGTACTGTGCGCAATGTGCAGGCTGCCGTACTGTCGGGCGTAAAAGTTTCCGTTGCGTCCGACCCCTCCGTTTCTGCCACCACGGACAAGAACGGCTGCTACAGGATTCGTGTCAAGTCAAATGATTGTATTATCTTTGCATTGGAGGGCTATTCCGATGCATCCGTCAGAGTGAAAGTTTCTTCATCTGTGGATGTGGATCTGGATCCGAAGATAAATTAATAATACGACCAATATATGAAATTAGGAAAAATGTTCTGTACGACGCTGCTGGCGGTGATTTGTGTGACTGCGACAGCTGCTGTAAAGATTGTGCCTGAACCTGCCGAAGTCATTGGACGTGCCGGCAAGTCTTCTATCCCGACAGAGATAACCATTGCTGCTCCGTCTGGAAGCAATTTGGCTGACACTTACATTGACCTTACATCGAAAATTCTTGAAAGCAAAGGGATTACACTGAAAAAAGGCGGATGCTGCTCTACTGTGAAACTTAAACTTTCCAGATGGGTGAAGGCGGACGGCTCTTATGTGATCAAGGTGAGACGTCATCGCATCATCATCAAGGCTGCCGACGAAGATGCACTCTGGAGCGGTCTCCAGACATTGACACAGCTGCTCATGCAGGGCGTGGACCACAAGATGGTGATACGCGACACCCCGCGTTTCGGATATCGTGGAGCCATGCTCGACTGCGGCAGGCATTTCTTCTCTGTGGACGAAGTGAAGTCATTCATTGACATGATGGCGGTTCACAAGCTGAACAGATTCCACTGGCATCTCACCGAGGACCAGGGTTGGAGAATCGAAATCAAGAAATATCCGCGTCTTACGGAAGTCGGTTCCGTGCGCGCAGGATCATACGACACCAATTTTTCAGGGGAACAATGCGATGTTTACCACGAGGGCCCTTATGGCGGATTCTATACCCAGGACCAGATTCGTGAAATCGTGAAATATGCACAGGACAGACATATCGTCACCGTTCCTGAGATTGAAATCCCTGGACACAGCGTGGCTGCACTCGCAAGCTATCCTTGGCTCGGCTGCACCGGCGGACCTTATGAGGTGCGTCAGCAGTGGGGCATTTCCAAGGACGTGATGTGCATCGGAAAAGAGACTACATGGGAGTTCTGCCGCAATGTCCTCGAAGAGGTCTGCGAGTTGTTCCCTGGCGACATGATTCATATCGGCGGAGATGAAGCTCCACGTGAAAGATGGGCTGAATGTCCGGATTGTCAGGCACTTATGAAGAAGGAAGGCATGACGTCCGAGGCTCAGTTGCAGAGCTACATCACTTCCAAGGTCGAGGAATTCCTGGCGACTAAGGGCAAGCATATCATCGGCTGGGACGAAGTGCTCGAAGGCGGTGTTTCCAAGAGCTGCGTCGTGATGTCCTGGGCAAAGGGAAGCGAAGGCGGACAGAAGGCTGCCGCGCTCGGCAATGATGTGATAATGACCGACAAATATCATTGCTATTTCGACTGCTACCAGACGGAATCCCGTGAGGGTGAACTCTTCGCCCACAGGAGAAGCGTTCCTCTGGAGAAAGTATGGAGCTACAATCCTGTCGGCGGCATGGACGAGAATGCTGCATCTCATGTGCTTGGTGTTCAATGCAATACATGGACGGAGCATCTTTCTGCAATCGAAAGGGTGTACTTCATGAACCTTCCACGAATGGCTGCACTTGCCGAAGTGGCCTGGTCCAAGCCTGAGACCCTCTCCGGTTACCAGGATTTTCTCCAGCGCATGATTGCCGCTTACTTGCCTATCTATCAGGCCGCCGGCTGGAACTATGCTGAGTTTTATAAGCAGGATATAAAGTAGTTCGTAATGACTATGGAAACTGTAAAATTGAACAACGGTGTGCTTATGCCGGTTCTGGGACTCGGTACTTTCGAGGTGACGGAACCGGCTGAGTGTATCGACAGTGTGAAAGATGCCCTGGAACTGGGCTACAGGATGGTCGATACGGCGCAACTATATAACAATGAGGAATTTGTCGGAGAGGGGATAGCTGAATCCGGTGTGCCGCGTGAGGATGTGTTCATCACTACCAAGGTAATGAACTGCAATTTCTCCTGCGCCAGGGCTTCGCTTATGGAATCCATGAAGAAACTCCGCACGGACTACCTCGACCTGGTGCTTCTGCATTGGCCTTATGGCGATGTATATGCAGCATGGCGTGACCTTGAGGCGATGTATGAAGAGGGACTCATCCGCGCGATAGGAGTCTCGAACTTCAACACCGACAGGCTCATTGACCTGATCTGTTACAACAAGGTCGTTCCTGCCGTCAATCAGGTGGAAACCAACATCTTGGCGCAGCAGTTGGAGGCGCACGACTGGATGGTCCGTCTTGGCGTGCAGCATGAAGGCTACATGCCTTTCGCACGTGGCCGTTACGACTCGGTCTTCGAGGACCCGATTTTGGTCGCAATCGCGCAGAAATATGGCAAGACTACACGTCAGGTGGCATTGCGCTATCAGGTTCAGTGCGGCGTGATAGTTATACCGAAAAGCGTCCACCTGGAAAGGATCCGGGCGAACGCTGATATCTTTGATTTCGAATTGACTGGTGAGGAAATGACGGCGATCCGTTCCATGGACCGCAATGCTCCCACCACCGGTGTCCCTGAACTTCCTGAACGTGTCATGAAAGTCACGGGCTTCAAGCTTCCTTAGTTTTCCTTCGCGGAAAGTCTGTCGAAGATTACAGACACGGCAATCGCCAACATGCTGAGTGTTATGAAGATAAACTCGGCATGGAGTGCCGCGCTTTGCTCCTGCACCACGTTGCCCGGCATTGTCACTTCATTTCTGAAGATGAAGCCCACGGCTATCGGAACCAGAAGCATACCCATGTTCTGAATCCAATATATGAGCGAATATGCAGTTCCGAGGTTCTTTTCCGGGACAATCCTCGGGATGGCAGGCCAGAGAGCCGCAGGCACCAGGGAATAACCGACGCCCAGCATTGCGATAGCCACATAGCCGAAGGCTGAGACCCCTTGTGGCGCGAATGCGATCATGACGTGCGCTAGCAGTACCAATACCGAACCGGCAATCATCCATTTCGTGCCTTTTCCGACCTTGTCGACCATGAAACCGAAAAGCGGCGCGAAAATCACGGTGAAGAACGGAATCATTGACACCATAAGACTCGCGGTCTCGACCGGGATGCCGAATCTGGGTATCAGGATGGAAGTTGCGAATTTCTTGAACGAGATGATGCTGCAATAGAAGAAGACGCAGAGCAGTGCGGACAGGATAAAGTACTTGTTGCCAAGCACTCTGAAGATGTCGGAAAACTTGAATTTGTCCTCTTCCGTGATCTCTTTCTTGTCTGTGGAACCAGTTACGGCGTCGAACTTGGCGTCCATTGCCACGAAAATCCCCCACAGGATGGTGCCCGCGAGCAGAAGCAGAAATCCGGCAAATGCAGGACGCGCGGTCTCCATGAGCGTGTAGAAACTTCCGGCAGGTTTGGCGGAAACCAGGATAGGGGAGAGCAGCAGTGCCAATGCCGTACCGAGACGCGCGATCGCCAGCTGCAATCCCATTGCCAATGCCATGTTCTTGCCTTTGAACCACTTGGCGATGGAACGGGTCACGGCGACGCCGGCGATTTCACTTCCGAGACCGAAAATCATACAGCCGGCGTATGCCAATGCGAGTGAAGATTTCGGTGACATTCCGGAGGTTATGGCAATGGTGACGATGCCGGCTCCCGCAGCCATCAGACCGACGAAAATCGAACCGGTGACCCTGACGCCCCATTTGTCGAGCAGCATGCCGCAGACGATCAGTCCGCCCCATACGCAGAGAAACGAATAGCCGCCTGCATAGAATCCGTAATCGGCTGAATTCCATCCGAGTTCCAGCAATTCCGGGTTATGGAAAAGCTGGGACAGGGATGAAAACATGTCGTCGAAAAAATAAGACCCGAACATCGGGACCACGAGGCTGGCCAATGCCAGCCAGCGGGACACGTTCCGGATCTTACAAGTATCTGAAGTCATTGGCTCCTACTCTTTTACGTTAGGAAGTTCGAGACCGTAGCCTTTCTTCTTGTCCTCAATCTTGAGCAGGAATGTCAGCAGGAATGCGAGCACGCCGAAGCTTGAGAAGATAAGCATCGGTACGAAATATCCGCCGGTAGCCTCAAGTGTGGCGCCGATGATGAGCGGAACAAGGCAGAGGCCGATGTTCTGTACCCAGAAGATGAGGCAGTAAGCGGAACCGAGAATCTTCTCGTCAATGATTTTCGGTACTGACGGCCACAGGGCTGCCGGTACGAGTGAGAATGAAACTCCCAATGTTACAATGAGTATGAGGGCGAGTGTCTTGCTAGGGAATGCAGGCAGGACGCATGCGAAACCGAGGTGGCAGACAATCATGATGATCGCTCCGAGCATAAGCATTGAAGCGCCCTTGCCCTTGAAATCGAGGAATGCTCCGAGGAACGGAGTGAGAACCATCGCGAGGATAGGGAAGCAGCTGAACAGTCTGGAAGCGGCTTCCGCGCTGATGTCCAATGTCTCTTCGAGATAGTTAGGGGCATAGCGCTGGAACGGGAAGATGGCGCTGTAGTAAAGCACGCAAAGCAGAGCCACGATCCAGAACATCTTGCTGCTGAAGATTTTGCCGAGGTCGCTGATATGGAATTCGTCCTCAGGGTCTTTCTCAGTGGTCATGAGGCCTGCTTCAACGAGCTGTGAGTCGAACTTCCTGTCCATGAACGTGAAGATGAGGAAGAAAAGGAGACCGATGATGAGAAGTGCGGTGCAGAATGCCACAGGAGCTACAACGGAGTTGTCGAACTTGGCGGCGATCATCGGCGAGGTCCACATGACGGCGAATACGCCGAGACGTGCGATAGCCATTTCCAATCCCATTGCGAGAGCCATCTCCTTGCCTTTGAACCACTTGGCGATAGCCTTGGAAACGGTGGTGCCGGCCATTTCACAGCCGCAGCCGAAAATCATGAAACCGAGGCTGGCCATCTTGGCGCTTCCCGGCAATGCTACCCACCAGCTGTTCAGCCATGCGCAGAATTCGGTCGCCTGGAACCAGTCGCTGATACCTATATATTTGATGAATGCGCCGATTACCATCAATGACGCTGAAAGGAGACCGGTGAAGCGTACGCCCATCTTGTCCAGGATGATACCTGCGAAAATCAGGAAGAAGCAGAACACGTTCAGGAAGTACTCTGAAGCTGCATAGGTTCCGAAAACTGTGCTGTTCCAACCTCTGGAACTCTCGATCAATGATTTGAGAGGGGACATCACATCCACGAACATGTAGCCGAAGAACATCATCAGTGCAATCAGCACCAAGACTGACCAGCGGGCTACCGGGCTGTCATTCATTAGTTTTTGAGCTTTTGTCATCTTATATAAATGTTTTGTTTTTCTCAGGATATATGTCGCTGGAGTGCGATAAATCATTGCAATTTATTCAATAAATCATAAACGTCAAAATGAAATGGCGCAAAATATCGGGAATTATTAGTAACTTGCAACAAAACTACGTGTTCTTCTATGTTGGAAAAGATAAACGGTCCTGAGGATTTGCGTGCGCTGGACGAGGCTTCCCTGAAGCAGTTGTGTGCGGAAATCAGGCAATATATAATAGAGTGTTGCGCGGTCAATCCCGGTCACCTCGGCTCCAGTCTAGGTGCCGTGGAACTCATTGTGGGACTGCATTATGTGTACAATACTCCACAGGACAAGATCGTGTACGATGTAGGACATCAGGCTTATGCGCACAAGATTCTCACGGGGCGCCGGGAGGCATTTCTCCGTAACAGGATGAAGGATGGCCTGAGCGGATTCCCGAAACGTGACGAAAGTATCTATGACGCTTTCGGTGCAGGTCACTCATCTACTTCAATATCAGCAGCTTTGGGGCTTTCCTGCGCAGCCGCGATGCAGGGCATTGACGAAAAAGTCGTCGCTCTCATCGGCGACGGTGCATTGACCGGAGGTCTGGCCCTTGAGGGTTTGAACAATGCCGGCGCAAGCCATAGCGACCTCCTCATCATCCTCAATGACAACAATTGTTCGATTGACAAGAATATCGGCGGATTGCATGATTACCTGCTGAAACTGACGACGGATCCTACCTATAACAAGCTGAAGGACAAGATTTGGGACAAGATGGGTGACGGCTGGCTTCGCGGGAAGATGCAGAATCTGGTGCGTTCCACGAAGTCTTCGCTTGTGGACGGTTTCGGAGGTGCTCTTTTCGAATCTCTCGGGTTCCGTTATTTCGGACCGATTGACGGAAATGACATTGATGCCGTGCTGAATGCGCTGAAGCGTCTGAGAAACATCAAGGGGCCCCGCATCCTTCATGCCATTACCACGAAAGGCAAGGGCTATGGGCCTGCGGAACAGAATCCTACGGTATGGCATGCACCGGGCAAGTTCAATCCTGCCACGGGAGAGCGCATTGCCGGCAACCGCCGTGCGGACAGGTATCAGGATGTGTTCGGCAATGTCCTTCTGGATCTCGCGCGCAAGGACAAGCGCGTGGTCGGGATTACTCCGGCGATGGCGACCGGCTGCGGCATGAATATCCTGGCTGATGAACTTCCGGGGCAATTCTTCGATGTCGGCATCGAGGAGGAGCACGCCGTGACATTCTCTGCCGGACTTGCTGCCGGCGGAATGCGTCCGTTCTGCAACATCTATTCGTCATTCTCCCAGAGGGCTTATGATGAAATCATACATGACGTGGCATTGCAGAATCTTCCGGTAGTGCTGTGCTTCGACAGGGCCGGCCTGGTAGGTGAGGACGGTGCGACGCATCACGGGTGCTATGACATGGCTGCCTACAGGTCCATACCGGGGGCGGTCGTTTCAGCTCCTCGTAATGAGATTGAATTGAAGAACCTCATGTATACGGCTTTGCATTACGACGGTGGTCCTTTTATAATAAGGTATCCTCGCGGTTGCGGTGAAGGCGTGGAATGGAAAGAGGCGCAATATGAAGAATTGCCGGTAGGGAAGGGCGAGAAACTTATGGACGGCGAAGGCCTGGCCATCATTGCCGCCGGGCCTGAAGCTTGCAGGGCAATGGAAGCGGCGGAGATTATCCGCGAACGTACGGGGCATGCTCCTGCCATATATAATATAAGGTATATCAAGCCGCTTGACACGCAGATTTTGGAGGAGGCGGCGTCGAAGGGCCGCATTCTTACAGTGGAAGAGGGCTGCGTGAAGGGAGGACTGTTCGGTGCGGTGACGGAGTATATGGCTGAGCACTCGCATGTTATACCGGTCGGCGGTATCGGAATCCCGGATGTGTATGTGGCGCAGGACAGACAGGATTCGCAGAGACATGACTGCGGACTGGATGCGGAGGGAATAGCGGAGAAAGCAGTCCGGATGATGGAAATGTAAGATTTTTCGATAAATTTTTTCGAAAATATTTGCAGAATCAGATTTAATGCCTATCTTTGCAATCCCTTACGAAACGTAAGACAAAAATACTGCCGATATAGCTCAGTTGGCCAGAGCACGTGATTTGTAATCTCGGGGTCGTGGGTTCAAATCCCTCTATCGGCTCAAGTTCCGGAAACGGCTTATCCGGTGAAATATTGGGAGAATACCAGAGTGGCCAAATGGGGCAGACTGTAAATCTGCTGACTTATGTCTTCGGTGGTTCGAATCCATCTTCTCCCACTCACTTGCGGAAGTAGCTCAGTTGGTAGAGCATCAGCCTTCCAAGCTGAGGGTCGCGAGTTCGAACCTCGTTTTCCGCTCCAAATTTTATTAAGATTGCCGGTGTAGCTCAGGGGTAGAGCGCATCCTTGGTAAGGATGAGGTCATGAGTTCAATTCCCATCACCGGCTCTACATTTGTTTATTCACAGCAATAACATATTAAAAACATAATATTATGGCAAAAGAAACATTCGTAAGAACCAAGCCGCATGTCAACATCGGTACAATTGGCCACGTTGACCACGGTAAGACTACCTTGACAGCTGCCATCTCTAAGGTACTTGTCGAGAAAGGTTTCACAAACTCTGGCGAGGTTAGATCTTTCGATCAGATTGATAACGCTCCAGAAGAGAAAGAGCGTGGTATTACCATCAACTCTTCACACATTGAGTATGAGACAGCTACCCGTCACTACGCACACGTAGACTGCCCGGGCCACGCTGACTATGTAAAGAACATGGTTACTGGTGCTGCACAGATGGACGGCGCGATCCTCGTAGTTGCAGCTACTGATGGTCCTATGCCTCAGACACGTGAGCACATCCTTCTCGCTCGTCAGGTGAACGTTCCTAAGATTGTTGTTTTCATGAACAAGGTTGACCTTGTTGACGATCCTGAGATGCTCGACCTCGTTGAGATGGAAATCAGAGACCTCCTCAAATTCTACGGATTTGATGATGAGTGCCCTATCATCCGCGGTTCTGCCCTTGGTGCCCTTAACGGAGAGCCAAAGTGGGAAGATAAGGTCATGGAGCTCATGGATGCTGTAGATTCATACATTCCTATTCCGGTTCGTGAGAACGAGAAACCATTCCTTATGCCTATCGAGGACATCTTCTCTATCACAGGTCGTGGTACTGTAGTTACAGGCCGTATCGAGACTGGTACTATCCACGTCAACGATCCTGTTGAGCTCGTAGGTTTCGGTGATGCTCCTAGGTCTACAACCGTTACAGGTGTCGAGATGTTCCGCAAGCTCCTCGATCAGGGAGAGGCTGGAGACAACGTTGGTCTTCTTCTCCGTGGTATCGACAAGAAAGATGTCAAGAGAGGTGAGGTTGTTGCTAAGCCAGGTTCAATCACTCCGCACACTGACTTCAAGGCTCAGATCTACGTCCTCAAGAAAGAGGAAGGTGGCCGTCACACTCCATTCCACAACCACTATCGTCCGCAGTTCTTCATCCGTACACTTGATGTTACCGGTGAGATCACTCTTCCAGAGGGAACTGAGATGGTTATGCCAGGCGATAACGTTGAGATTACTGTTAAACTCATCACTCCAGTTGCTCTTAACGAAGGTCTTCGTTTCGCAATCCGTGAGGGTGGCCGTACAGTAGGTGCTGGTCAGGTTACTAAGATTATCGACTAATTTTAGTACGACATAAATTCAGGTGCCGGTTCATCCGGCACTTTTACAGGGGCATAGTATAAGGGCTAGTATAGTGGTCTCCAAAACCATTGATGGGAGTTCGAATCTCTCTGCCCCTGCTAATATCAAAGGTTACGATTTGGTAATGTTTAACAGACTCTGCGCAAGCTTCCAACAAGCAGTGTCCATTAAAAGAAAAGATGAGAAAGTTCATTAACTATGTGAAAGGGTCATTCGACGAGCTCACCAACAAGGTGACTTGGCCGACCTGGGCAAAGCTTCAGAGTGCTGCTCTGCTTGTCATGGTCGCTACTGTCATCATCGCGGCTGTGCTTTTTGTCATTGACTACATTTTCCAGTATCTGATGACAGCAATCTACACGTTGTAATTTTTTTATCATTACCATGGGCGAGAAAAAATGGTACGTCCTTAGGACTGCAGGAAGCAAAGAGAAGAAAGTCAAAGAGTACCTCGATAAAGAGATCGAGAGGAGCACTGATTTGCAGAAAGAGATTTCGCAGGTTCTTGTTCCCCTTGAGAAGAAATACACAGTCAAGAACGGAAAAAGAGTTGCTACAGAGAAGATTCTTTTCCCGGGCTATGTTTTTATTGAGGCTGAACTTGGCAAGGATTCCGATTACCTTATCCGCAGTCACGTGATTCCTGGTCTGGCAGGATTCCTTTCAGAGAAATCTGATGATTCCAAGAGTCAGGGAGAGAAAGTAGCGGTCCCGCTACGCGATGAGGAGGTCAAGAGACTTCTGGGTCAGCAGGACGAACAGACAGTGACCGCGGCAGAAACGGAAGTAGACTATCAGGTCGGCGATTCTGTCAAGATTACTGACGGACCGTTCAGTGGTTTCGATGGTACAGTGGATGAGATTGCAGTCGACAGAAGCAAAATAAAGGTAATAGTTATGATCTTCGGCAGAAAAACTCTGCTTGAGCTCAACTTTAATCAAGTAACTAAAGAATAAAATCATGGCAAAAGAAGTAACCGGATTCATTAAGCTCCAAATCAAAGGCGGAGCAGCGAATCCTGCGCCACCAGTAGGACCGGCTCTCGGTTCTAAAGGTCTGAATATTATGGACTTCTGCAAGCAGTTTAATGCAGCAACCCAGGGTTCTGCAGGAAAAGTGCTCCCAGTTGTCATCACAGTATTCTCAGACAAGTCGTTTACTTTCGTTGTAAAGCAGCCGCCAGTTGCGGTATCTCTTAAAGAGGCTGCGAAGATCCAGAAAGGATCAGGTGAACCTAACAGACAGAAGGTTGCAAGTGTATCATGGGATCAGATCAGGACAATTGCTGAAGGCAAGATGGCTGATATGAACGCATTCACACTTAAATCAGCTATGACGATGGTTGCCGGAACAGCGAGAAGTATGGGTATCAAAGTAACCGGAACATTCCCGGCTGACCTTTAATAATTCACATGCATTATGAGCAAGATTTCAAAGAACATGAAGGCTGCCTTGGCAAAGTATGATCCGTCCAAGCAGTACGAACTTTCAGAAGCATGCGGTATTCTTAAAGATTTTACTTATACCAAATTCGACGCTTCTGTTGAACTTATCGCAAATCTGGGTGTAGACCCTCGTAAAGCTAACCAGATGATCCGTGGCGTGGTTTCGCTCCCTCACGGAACAGGTAAAGTCACAAGAGTCCTCGTACTCTGTACTCCTGACAAGGAGGCTGAGGCTAAAGAGGCTGGTGCAGACTATGTTGGTCTCGACGAGTATATCGAGAAGATCAAAGGCGGCTGGACTGATGTTGACGTTATCATCTGTACTCCATCTGTTATGGCAAAGGTCGGTATCATCGGTCGTATCCTCGGTCCTAGAGGACTCATGCCGAACCCTAAGACTGGTACCGTTACAATGGCCGTAGGCAACGCTGTAAAGGAAGTCAAGGCAGGTAAGATTGATTTCAAGGTTGACAAGACCGGTATCATCCACGCTGCTATCGGAAAGGCATCTTTCACTCCTGAGCAGATTTATGACAATGCAAAGGTTGTAATGTCAGCAATCCTCAAGTTGAAGCCACAGACTCTTAAAGGTACATACCTCAAAGGCGCAGCTATCTGCACCACAATGAGCCCTGGTATCAAACTCGACATCAAGACATTCAGTGCTGAATAATAAAAATTCAATGTTATGAGAAAAGAATTGAAAGCCCAGATAATTGAATCTATCTCAGCACAGATCAAGGAGACTCCTAATTTCTACATTACCGATATCTCCGGTCTCAATGCTGAACAGACAACAAAGCTCCGCCGCGCTTGTTTCGAGGCCGGCATCAAGCTTACAGTAGTAAAGAACACACTCTTCCATCACGTTATCAAAGAACTGAATAACGAGGAAATCAATACTCTTGCATGCACACTTGAGGGAAACACTGCAATCATGTACACAGAGGTTGCAAATGCTCCTGCAAAGCTCATCAAGAAGTTCCAGAAAGATGGTTTCGAGAAACCTGCACTTAAAGGTGCTTATGTTCAGGAGTGCGCTTTCGTAGGTGCTGACAAGCTCGAAGAGCTCGCATCCATCAAGTCCAAAGAGGAACTCCTCGGGGACATCATCGGTCTTCTCCAGTCTCCAGCGAAGAACGTTGTTTCTGCTCTTCAGTCAGCAGGCGACAAACTCGCAGGAATCGTCAAGACCCTTTCAGAAAAAGAAGAGAAATAAGTATAAACAATTTAAATATTATCATTTATTATGGCAGATGTAAAAGCACTTGCAGAAGAGTTGGTTAACCTTTCTGTAAAAGACGTTCAGGAACTTGCTAAGGTTCTTAAGGAAGAGTACGGTATCGAGCCTGCTGCAGCAGCAGTTGCAGTTGCAGCTCCAGTTGCTGGCGGCGAGGCTGCAGCAGCAGAGCAGACAGAGTTCGACGTTATCCTCAAGTCAGCTGGTGACGCTAAACTTAACGTTATCAAGACTGTCAAGGATCTCCTCGGCCTCGGCCTTAAGGAGGCAAAGGAACTTGTCGACAAGGCTCCAGGTGCAACTTTGAAAGAGAAAGTATCTAAGGCAGAAGCAGAGCAGATCAAATCTACTCTTGAGGAAGCTGGTGCTGAAGTTGAGGTTAAATAACTTCGCTTCGCCCCTAGATGGGATCGAAATCAGGTTTAGAGCCGTCAGTAGGCTCTAAACCTTTTTGTCGTATTTAAGTTTTTCTCTATTTCAAAGGCAGAATATGTCAAATAAGACTACCAATAAACGAATAAATTTCGCCACATCAAAAATCCTGGATTATCCGGATCTTCTTGAGGTGCAGCTGAAATCATTCAAGGATTTCTTCCAGCTTGACACCACCCCTGAAAACAGAAAAAACGAAGGTCTTTACCAAGTATTCCAGGAAATATTTCCGATCGAAGATACGAGGAACAACTACAAGCTTGAGTTTATCGATTATTTCATCGATCCGCCTCAGTATTCGATTGAAGAGTGTCTTGAGAGAGGTCTGACGTATAACGTTCCTCTGAAGGCAAAACTCCGCCTTTCTTGCAGCGATCCGGAGCACGAAGACTTCGATACCAAGGTTCAGGATGTATATCTAGGAAACATTCCGTACATGACACCTGGCGGTACCTTCGTGGTCAATGGATCAGAGCGAATCATCGTATCACAGCTCCACAGGTCTCCGGGCGTGTTCTTCGACCAGACATTGCACGCGAACGGAACCAAGCTCTACTCTGCCAGAATCATTCCTTTCAAGGGCTCATGGATCGAGTTCGCAACTGACATCAACAATGTCATGTATGCTTACATCGACCGTAAGAAGAAGCTTCCTGTAACCACATTGCTCAGGGCAATCGGTTTCGATGCGGACAAGGATATCATCAATATCTTCGGTCTTGCGGAGGAAGTTGACGCTACGCCTGAGAATCTTCAGGCCAATATGGGCAGAAAGCTTGCAGCCAAGGTCCTGAAAACTTGGAATGAGGACTTCGTGGACGAAGATACAGGAGAAGTCATTCCTATCGAGCGTACTACACCTGTTGTCGAAAGAGGTGAGATCATCGATGAGGAGACTATCCAGAAACTTACTGATGCAGAGATCAAGACTGTCCTTCTCCAGAAGGATGAGTCAAGTGACAATGAGTATGCCATCATCTACAACACTCTGCAGAAGGATCCGACCAATACGGAAAAAGAAGCAGTTTATTACATCTACAAGCAGTTGCGTAACTCAGAACCACCTGATGAGGCAACCGCCCGCGATGTCATTGACAAACTCTTCTTCTCCGAGAAGAGATATGACCTCGGAGCTGTCGGCCGTTACCGTTTGAACAAGAAGCTCAGCCTGACGACAGACCCTGAACTTCGTGTCCTCACGAATACCGACATCATCGAGATTATCAAATATCTCATCCAGCTTATCAATTCAAAAGCTACCGTGGATGATATCGACCATTTGAGCAACAGACGTGTAAGGACTGTAGGTGAGCAGCTTGCAAACCAGTTCAGCGTAGGTCTGTCCAGAATGGCGAGGACAATCCGCGAAAGAATGAACGTCAGGGACAGCGAACAGTTTATCCCTATCGACTTGATCAATTCGAAGACATTGTCTTCAGTGATCAATTCATTCTTCGGTACCAGCCAGCTTTCTCAGTTCATGGACCAGACCAACCCTCTTGCCGAGGTGACGCACAAACGTCGTCTTTCTGCGTTGGGTCCCGGCGGTCTTTCACGAGACAGGGCAGGTTTCGAGGTTCGAGACGTTCACTATACACATTACGGAAGACTTTGTCCTATCGAGTCTCCTGAGGGACCTAACATCGGTCTTATCTCATCTCTTTGCGTTTATGCGAAGATCGATGACCTCGGATTCATTGAGACTCCTTACCGCAAGGTTGAAAACGGAAAGGTAGATCTTTCCGATGCCGGTTGGAAATTCATGAGCGCCGAGGAGGAGGAAGACAAACTCGTTTCTCTTGCCAATGTGAAGATGGACGACGACGGAACTATCGAGGAAGACAGAATCCAGTGCCGTCTTGAGGCCGATTTCCCTGTAGTGTCCAAAGAAGAGGTCAACTACATGGACGTTGCTCCTAACCAGATGGCTTCCGTGGCAGCGTCACTTATTCCGTTCCTTGAGCATGATGACGCCCACCGTGCATTGATGGGTGCGAACATGATGCGTCAGGCCGTTCCGCTTCTCAAACCTCAGTCTCCTATCGTAGGTACCGGTCTTGAGGAGAGAGTCTGCATCGACTCCAGGACACAGGTAATGGCCGAGAGGGCCGGTGAGGTGGTTTACGTGGATGCAAATGAAATCCATGTGAAGTATGACTGCACGGATGACGAGAAATTCGTGAGATTCTCTCCGGATATCACCGTATATCACCTTCCTATATATAGAAGGACGAACCAGAGCACCACAATCTGCCTGAAGCCTATCGTAAGAAAGGGCGACAAGGTGGTTGCAGGTCAGGTCATGACCGAGGGTTATGCCACCCAGAACGGCGAGCTTGCACTCGGAAGAAACCTCATGGTAGCGTTCATGCCTTGGAAGGGTTATAACTATGAGGATGCTATCGTGCTGTCAGAGAAGATGGTACGTTGGGATATCCTTACATCAGTCCATGTTGACGAATACATTACCGAAGTCCGTGAGACAAAGCGTGGTATGGAGGAACTTACTTCCGATATCCCGAATGTCAGCGAAGACGCTACCAAAAACCTGGATGAGAACGGTATCGTAAGAGTCGGTGCTCATATCGAGCCGGGCGACATCATGGTCGGCAAGATCACTCCTAAGGGAGAGAGCGACCCTTCACCGGAGGAGAAACTTCTCCGTGCCATCTTCGGCGACAAGGCCGGCGACGTGAAGGATGCTTCACTCAAGGCCAATCCTTCACTTAGCGGAACTGTCATCAAGACAGCGCTTTACGCGAAGGTTGCGAAAGAAGGTAACCGCAAGGGTGCAAGGGCTGAGCTGAAGTTGCGTGTCGAAAGCATTGAAGAAGACTTCAACAAGAAGGCTGAGTCATTGTACGCCAAATTCTTCGAGAAACTTGTTGTTCTTGCCGACGGCAAGAAGAGCGCCGGAATCAGCGACCTGTATGGCGTGGAGATTATCCCGAAAGGTAAGGAAATCACTACCGCAATGCTCAGGAGTATCTCCGATTTCGACAATATCAACTCCAACAAGTGGACGGATGACGAAAAGACCAACGGAATGATCCGTGATCTCATCAACAACTACTGCATCGCTTACAAAGAGGCAGCAGCAGCCAACAAGAGAGCTCTCGACAAGGTCAAGATCGGTGACGAACTTTCCAACGGCGTGATGCAGCTTGCAAAAGTCTACATTGCCAAGAAGAGAAAGATTACCGTCGGTGACAAGATGGCCGGACGTCACGGTAACAAGGGTATCGTAGCGAAGATCGTAAGGGAGGAGGATATGCCGTTCCTTGAGGATGGTACTCCTGTGGACATTGTCCTGAACCCTCTCGGTGTGCCTTCACGTATGAACCTCGGACAGATTTACGAGACAGTTCTCGGATGGGCAGGCGCGAAACTCGGATTGAAGTTCAGTACACCTATTTTCGACGGTGCGAGCCTTGATGAGATTTGCAACTACACTGACAAGGCAGGTCTTCCTAGATATGGCAGCACACATCTGAGAGATGGTGGTACAGGTGACTGGTTCGATCAGTTTGCTACGGTCGGTATCATCTATATGATCAAACTCGGTCACATGGTTGACGACAAGATGCACGCCAGATCCATCGGTCCATACTCATTGATTACTCAGCAGCCTCTCGGAGGTAAGGCGCAGTTCGGAGGACAGCGTTTCGGAGAGATGGAGGTGTGGGCGCTCGAAGCATTCGGCGCAGCAAACGCACTTCAGGAAATCCTTACTGTCAAGTCCGATGATGTCTCAGGAAGGTCCAAGACTTACGAGGCTATCGTCAAGGGCGAACCGATGCCTACACCGGGTATCCCTGAATCTCTGAATGTGCTCCTGCACGAGCTCAGAGGTCTCGGACTTAAAGTGACTCTTGATTAATTACCATCAATTTGAATTGATATAATATGCCTACTTTCAATAACAAAGATAATAAGGTAAGGAGCAACTTCCAGAGAATCAGCATCTCGCTTGCATCTCCTGAGGACATTATCGACAGATCCCATGGAGAGGTCCTGAAGCCGGAGACGGTGAACTACAGGACCTACAAGCCTGAGCGCGACGGTCTTTTCTGCGAGAAGATTTTCGGTCCTACCAAGGACTACGAATGCTATTGCGGCAAGTACAAGAGAATCCGTTATCGTGGAATCGTCTGCGACAGGTGCGGTGTGGAAGTTACCGAGAAGAAGGTAAGAAGGGAGAGGATGGGACATATTGCCCTGACTGTTCCTGTTGCCCACATCTGGTACTTCAAGTCTGCTCCTAACAAGATTTCCGCTGTTCTTGGTGTTCCAGCCAAGAAGTTGGAGGCTGTAATATACTATGAGAAGTATATTGTCATCAATCCTGGTGACAGCGGGCTGCACAAGCTCGACCTCCTTACAGAGGATGAATATCTCGATATTCTGGCAAGGATTCCTGAGAATGACAACCTTGCTGACGACGATCCGCAGAAGTTCGTTGCCAAGATGGGTGCAGAAGGTGTTTATGACCTTCTGAAGGAAATCGATATCGATGCTCTCGCGAAGGAACTTCGTGAGGCGATGGCAAGGGAGAATTCCCAGCAGAGAAAGGCCGAACTGCTCAAGAGGCTCAGCGTCGTGAAGTGGTTCGAGGAGTCCAAGGGCGTGAACCGTCCGGAGTGGATGATCATGAAAGTCATTCCTGTAATCCCGCCGGATCTGCGTCCGCTCGTTCCTCTCGATGGTGGAAGGTTTGCCACGTCAGACCTCAATGACCTCTACAGAAGGGTCATCATCAGAAACAACCGTCTCAAGAGGCTCATTGAGATCAAGGCTCCTGAAGTCATTCTCCGAAACGAGAAGCGTATGCTTCAGGAAGCGGTAGACTCACTCTTCGACAACTCCAAGAAGTCCAGCGCAGTCAAGAGTGAATCCAACAGGGCACTCAAATCATTGTCAGACAGCCTTAAAGGTAAGCAGGGACGTTTCCGTCAGAACCTCCTCGGTAAGCGTGTCGACTATTCTGCACGTTCAGTTATCGTCGTCGGTCCGGAGCTCCAGATGCACGAGTGCGGTCTGCCTAAGTTCATGGCGGCCGAACTTTACAAACCGTTCATCATCAGGAAACTGATTGAGCGTGGCATCGTGAAGACCGTCAAGTCTGCGAAGAAGATTGTCGACAGGAGAGATCCGGTCATCTGGGATATCCTCGAGAACGTGATGAAAGGTCATCCGGTACTTTTGAACCGTGCACCTACACTTCACAGACTCGGTATCCAGGCGTTCCAGCCGCGAATGATTGAGGGAAAGGCTATCCAGCTGCACCCGCTCGCTTGTACCGCGTTCAATGCGGACTTCGACGGTGACCAGATGGCAGTCCATCTTCCGCTCAGCAATGCTGCCGTAATGGAGGCTCAGCTCCTCATGCTCGGTTCACAGAACATCTTGAACCCTGCGAATGGAACTCCTATCACTGTGCCTTCACAGGATATGGTCCTCGGTCTTTACTACATTACCAAGATCAGACCTGGTGCAAAGGGCGAGGGTATGTCATTCTATGGTCCGGAAGAGGTTATCGTGGCTCTCAACGAGCGTGCGATTGCACTCCACGCCAAGATCAAGGTGAGACTCCCTAAGGACAAGAGCAATCCTGAGGCTGGCACACAGATGGTGGAAACCACTGCAGGCCGAATCATCGTGAACCAGTTCGTTCCGCAGGAAGTTCCTTACGTCAATGACGTACTCGGAAAGAAAGCATTGAGAAAAATCATTACCGAGGTCATCAAGAATACCGGCGTTTCCAGAACTGCCCACTTCCTTGACGATATCAAGAATCTCGGTTATGACCGTGCATTCCGTGCAGGTCTTTCATTCAACCTTGGCGACGTTCTCGTACCGCCTGAGAAATACGACCTCATCAATGAGGGCTACAAGCAGGTAGAGGACATCAAGAACAACTACTCGATGGGTTTCATCACCAACAACGAGCGTTACAACAAGGTTATCGACCTGTGGACATCCATTGACAACAAACTTACGGGAATCGTCGAGAAACAGATTTCAGCGGACCAGCAGGGATTCAACCCTGTATACATGATGTTGGATTCAGGAGCCCGTGGTTCCACACAGCAGATCAAACAGCTTTGCGGTATGCGAGGCTTGATGGCAAAACCTCAGAAGTCCGGTGCTGCAGGTGCCGAGATTATCGAGAACCCTATCGTTTCCAACCTCAAGGAGGGTATGACAGTGCTCGAGTACTTCATCTCTACCCACGGTGCACGTAAGGGTCTTGCCGATACCGCCCTCAAGACTGCCGATGCAGGTTACCTTACCCGTCGTCTGGTGGACGTTTCTCATGACGTCATCATCAACGAAGAGGATTGCGGTACCCTCAGAGGTCTTATCGCTACAGCTATCAAGAATAAGGATGAAGTCGTAGAATCACTCGGCGAGAGAATTCTCGGTAGAACCTCCGTACATGATATCTTCAACCCTATCACGGGTGAATTGATCATCAAGGCAGGCGAGGAAATCCGCGAAGCTACGGCAAACCTTATCGACTCTCTCCCTATCGAGCAGGTCGAGATCCGTTCAGTGCTTACCTGCGAGTCACGTAAGGGTGTCTGCGCGAAGTGCTACGGACGTAACCTTGCTACCAGCAGGATGGTCGAGAAAGGTGAAGTCGTCGGCGTTATCGCTGCACAGTCTATCGGTGAGCCTGGTACACAGCTTACGCTCCGTACCTTCCACGTCGGTGGTACTGCATCCAGCACCGCTGCTGATTCATCCATCGAGTCCAAGTACAACGGCAAGCTCCAGTTCGAAGAACTCAGGACCCTCCAGAGAGTCAATGACCTCGGTGAGGCTGAGGAAGTGGTTGTCAGCCGTATGACTGAACTCAAGATCGTCGATGAGAATACAGGCATCACCTTCTCTACATACGATGTTCCTTACGGTTCAGTATTGTACAAGAAGGATGGCGAGAGCGTGAAGAAGGGCGACCTCATCTGCGAATGGGATCCATATAACGCTATCACGATCGTAGAAACTTCAGGTATCGCACGCTTCGACAACATGATTTCCGGCGCGACATTCCGCGAGGAGTCAGCTGACGAGTTCTCCAACAACAAGGACAAGGTCATCATCGAGTCCAAGGACAAGACGAAGAACCCTTCAATCCTTGTAATCGGCGACGGCGGCGAGCTTCTGAAGCAGTACAACTTGCCTGTAGGCGCTCACGTTACCGTCAGCGACGGTGCGAAGGTGAAGGTCGGTGACATCATCATCAAGATTCCTCGTGCAATCGGCAAGTCCAACGATATTACCGGAGGTCTTCCTCGTGTGACCGAGCTCTTCGAGGCAAGAACTCCATCAAGCCCTGCATGTATTTCCGAAATCAACGGTGAGGTGCTCATGGGCAAGATCAAGAGAGGTAACCGTGAGATCATTGTCAAGAACAAGTCCGGTATCGAGAAACATTACCTCGTTCCTCTTACCAAGCAGATTCTTGTTCAGGAGAACGACTACGTAAGAGCCGGTTCACGTCTTTCTGACGGCGGAATCTCTCCTACCGACATCCTCAATGTCCTCGGACCTGTCAAGGCTCAGGAATACATTGTGAATGAGGTTCAGGCAGTCTACCGTCTCCAGGGTGTGAAGATCAATGACAAGCACTTCGAAATCATCGTAAGACAGATGATGAGAAAGGTTCAGGTCAATGATCCGGGTGATACCGAGTTCCTTCCTGAGGAGCTTGTCGACAAGTGGAGATTCATGGATACCAATGATGATATCTATGGCAAGTTCTACGTCCTCGAAGCCGGTGATTCACAGCGCTATAGAGCTGGTGACATCATTCCTGCAAGAGAGATGAGAAACGAGAATTCTTCACTCGAGAGACAGGGTCTCAAGATGATGGCAGTGCGCGAGGCAAGACCTGCTACCGCAAGCCAGGTTCTCCAGGGTATCACAAGAGCAGCCCTCAAGACTGACAGCTTCATCTCTGCTGCATCATTCCAGGAGACTACCAAGGTCCTCAGCGAGGCCGCAATCCGCGCCCGCGTTGATGACCTCGAAGGTCTGAAAGAGAATGTCATCTGCGGTCACCTCATTCCAGCCGGCACAGGCCAGAAGGAATTCCAGGATATCGTAGTAAGCAGCAAGGAGGATTATCTCAAGGAAATGAATGACCTTTAGCAGGTTACCTTCATAATAATTATCGGGAGGTTCGTAGAAATACGAATCTCCTTTTTTGTCGCCTGATGTTCTGAAAAGCCCGACCATAATTGACTGTGGCCGGGCTTAAATAAAATATACCTATTGTTTGAACCTATCTTTCGATAGTAGCTTCACGATCAGGTCCTAGAGAAATGATCTTGATAGGAACCTTCAGGTAGTTCTCCATGAAACGGATATACTCCTTGAAAGTCTCCGGAAGTTCATCCTCTGTGCGGCAGCCGGTGAGATCCTGGTTCCATCCCTTGAATTCGGTGTATACAGGGGTGATTTTAGCCTCCGTATCGAACGGAAACTGGTCGGTCTCCTTGCCGTCAATTATATAAGATGTGCAGACCTTGATGGTTTCGAAAGTATCGAGGCAGTCTGACTTCATCATGATGAGGTCGGTAACGCCGTCAATCATTACCGTATATTTCAATGCTACGAGGTCGAGCCAGCCGCATCTGCGCGGACGGCCTGTAACAGCGCCGAACTCATTGCCGATTTTACGAATCTTCTCGCCGGTCTCGTCGAACAGCTCCGTAGGGAACGGACCGCTGCCGACGCGTGTGCAATATGCCTTGAAGATACCATATACATGGCCCACTCTTGATGGAGCCACACCAAGTCCTGTGCAGACGCCGCCGACTGTAGTAGATGAGGAAGTTACATAAGGATATGAACCGTAGTCTATATCCAGAAGCGAACCCTGCGCGCCCTCTGCGAGCATAGGCTTCTCATCCAGCCAGTCGTTTACAAAGTACTCACAGTCAATGAGATTGAACTCCTTGAGGAATTCGATTGCGCTCATCCACTCTGCTTCATCCTTTTCAGGATCGCACTCGAAGTTCAGGTCTTTGAGAAGCTGGAGGTGTCTGTTCTTGAGTTTCTCGAATCTTGCCTTGAAATCAGGAGCCAGGATGTCGCCTACACGGAGACCGTGACGGCTGATCTTGTCGGTATAGGTAGGTCCGATACCTTTCAATGTGGAGCCGATCTTGCTTTTTCCGGCAGCTGCTTCGTATGCCGCATCCAGAAGCCTGTGTGTAGGCAGGATAAGGTGAGCCTTCTTGGAAATGTTCAGTTTGGCCTTGGGGTCGATGCCCATCTTGCTGATGTTGCCGCACTCCTCGCGGAATGTGATAGGGTCAAGAACCACACCGCTTCCGATGATGTTCGTGGAACCCTCCCTGAAAATGCCTGAAGGAATGCTTCTTACCACGAAGTTATGTCCATCGAAATGAAGTGAGTGGCCTGCATTAGGACCGCCTTGGAATCGTGCTACGGCAGGATATCTTCCTGCAAGTACATCCACGATTTTTCCTTTGCCCTCGTCTCCCCACTGAAGACCAAGAACTACGTCAAGTTTCATATTTTATTCAATTAAGATTTCTAGAATGGAAGATCGTCACCAGGATCACCTGCTGCCGGATATTCTGGAGCGGCAGGCTGTGCTGCAGGCTGGAAACCTGCCGGAGTCTGTGCCTGATATGCAGGCTGCTGAGGCTGCTGGTATGCCATGCCCGGCTGTGCCTGCTGGTATCCCTGCGGTTGCGGTGCAGGATAAGCGCCCGGCTGTGCCCCCGGATTGTCGGATTTGCGTCCGAGAAGCTGGATGGCATTGGCGATAATCTCTGTCCTGTACTGTTTCGCGCCGGCCTGATCGGTCCAAGACCTGGTCCTTATCTGACCTTCTACATATATCTGCGACCCTTTTCTGATATATTTCTCAGCAAGGTCTGCAAGTCCTCTCCACGCCACGATGTTGTGCCACTCCGTGTTCTCGCGGGTTTCCCCGTTTCTGTCGCGGAATCTCTCCGTGGTAGCCATGGTGAATTGTGCAACTTTAGGATTCGTGCCCGGCTGTGCGGACGGATTGTTCTCAAGGTAACGGACTTCCGGATCTCTTCCCACGTTACCGATCAGCATTACTTTGTTCAATGACATGATATGTTTGTTTTATGTGTTTTCACAATACCTCTGCAAGTTAGCAAATTTTACCGATATGAGAAAAAATAACTTGCCTGAAGACTACAAACTGCGTGACACCACCCGCTCCATCGCCTCCAGTGAAGGCATGCTTCCGGTTAGTCTAGAATATCCGGTAAAAGCCTGATACAGAAGCCATTTAAGACCGGGAACGTACTGCGCTCCACCTGCCTGGGCATTGTCCAGAACGGCTCCGGCAAATGCCGGCGTCTTGTAATTGGCTTCCAGGATGACCTTTCCCGGACGCGGCCATGTGTACCTGTCTTCCCCCTCGAAATCCTCGGCAGTCAGCAGGTCGATTCCGTCCAGCTTCATCGGCAGCGTGTAGATGATTAGGTCGCACTCCTTGAAAGCCGCGCGGAAATCAGTCAGCTGGTCCACGATGAAATCATACTCAGGCAGTTCATCGGCGATTTTCTGCGCCTTGTCCGCCGTCCTGTTCATCAGCGCGGTATCGAAACCCAACTCCGCTGCTGCAACAGCTGCTGCGCGCCCTGCGCCTCCGCAACCGACGACCAGAGCCTGCGGCTTGCGCGAGAACAGCATTGTCAATGCCTGCCTGACATATTGGTGTACCTTGATGTGCGCGGAATCGCCATACTTGGCACTGAACTGCTTGACAATCCCCGGCATATAAGCCTCCGCAATGCTGAGGATGATTCCCGTAAAGTCGGAATTGTCAGCCAGAATGCCGTCCGGCGTCTTCACCAGGAGATTGGTAGCGCCGATTTTCCGGCAGTAGGAGGTGTAGATGTCCGCACGTGCAAAAGCCTGCTCCTTGAACGGTGCAGTCACATTGATACCCTTATATCTGTCCTCGAAAGCCTTGAAGGATGCCCCGAAATCTGCACCCTCTATAAGGTCATAGTTATATTTCCCCTCATACCCGGCATTGAAAAGAGCCGGCGACAGGGAAGTGGCGATCGGATCGCCTATGAGTCCGAAACTGTTCATTGTCTTTCTCTCTTCTCGTGCGTGATTTCCAGGGTTTTACGCACGACAGGTCAATTTTCGGCCCTCTCGTGCGTGATTCCCTGGTTTTTACGCACGGGACCGTAAACCTAGCGACAGGAGTGGCGCTGGCGTACTGCCTCGAACATCAGAATCGCGGACGACACCGAAACGTTCAGCGAATCCATGCTGCCAAGCATCGGAATCTTCACATGGGCATCCGCATGCATTCTCCAGAACGTGGAAAGCCCGTCATGCTCCGTGCCCATCACCAATGCCGTGCCGCACTTCATGTCCGTGTCATAGTACCATGACGAATCCTGAAGCTGTGCAGTGTATATCTTTATATTGTTGTCCTTCAGCCATTTGAGAGTCTCGCCCGACGTGGCGGTAACCACCTGTCTGGTAAATATGGAACCGAGACTGGCCCGGATGAGGTTCGGGTTATACAAATCCGTAAGCGGGTCGCAGACCACCACGGCATCAGCATCGGCAGCATCCGCCGTCCGCAGCACAGCGCCGAGATTCCCCGGCTTCTCCACGGACTCCAGCACCACCACCAGGGGATTCTCACGGAGCCGCACATCTTTCAATGTCTTTTCAATGATTTCCACTTCGGCAATGACGCCCTCCGTTCCGCTCCGGTATGCTATTTTCTCGTAAACCGGCCTCGATACCTCATATAAGGTGCAATGTTCTCCGCACAGTCCTGCGATGTCATCCAACTCGCGGCCGGATATGATGTCTGGGCAAGCGAAAAGGGCTTTGACCTTGTAACCCGCATCGATACAATGCATTATCTCCAGTCTGCCCTCCACTATAAAAAGAGCGTTCTCGCGCCGGGTACGAGATTTTTCCCCAAGCGCGAGAAGCATCTTGATCTTAGGATTCTGAGCAGAAGTGATAGTCTCTCTCCTCATCCTGATTATGCGTTATTCTCTTCTGAATCTTTCTCTTCAGCCTGCTTTGACGGCATCTTCTCCGGACGCATCTGCGGGAAGAAGAGCACATCCTGGATGGTAGTGTTGCCAGTCATGAGCATTGTAAGACGGTCGATACCCATTCCGAGACCGGAAGTAGGAGGCATACCGTATTCGAGAGCGCGGAGGAAGTCATAATCAATGAACATTGCCTCGTCATCTCCATTGCTCTTCAGCTTGGCCTGCTCCTCGAAACGCTCCCTCTGGTCGATAGGGTCGTTCAACTCAGAATAAGCATTGGCAAGCTCATGGCCGCATACGAACAGCTCGAAACGCTCCGTAAGGGTAGGGTCGTTCCTGTGTCTCTTGGTGAGCGGCGACATTTCCACCGGATAATCGGTAACGAAAGTCGGCTGAACGAAATGCTTCTCGCAATATTCACCGAAGATGGCGTCGATCAGCTTGCCCACGCCCATTGTCGGCTCGATTTCCACATTGAGCTTCTTGCAAGTCTCGCGGAGCTGGTCCACGTCCATGCCCTTCACGTCCACACCTGCATATTCCTTGATGGCGTCGAGTATACCGATTTTCTTGTAAGGAGCCTTGAAGTCGATTTCCACGCCTTCATTCATCACTGTGGTCTTTCCGTAAAGGTTCATCGCGATCTTTTCGAGAAGGTTCTCGATGAACTCCATCATCCAGATGTAATCCTTGTATGCCACGTAGATTTCCATACATGTAAACTCCGGATTATGGGTCTTGTCCATACCCTCGTTACGGAAATCCTTGGCGAACTCATACACGCCGTCATAACCGCCGACGATGAGTCTCTTCAAGTAAAGCTCATTCGCAATACGCAGATACAGAGGAATGTCCAATGCGTTGTGGTGAGTGATGAACGGTCTTGCCGTAGCACCGCCCGGAATCGACTGGAGAATAGGGGTCTCCACTTCCAGACATCCTGCATTGTTGAAATACTCGCGCATTGTCGCGATAATCTTCGCTCTCTTGATGAATGTGTCCTTCACCTGAGGATTCACGATGAGATCCACATATCTCTGTCTGTATCTGAGCTCCGGATCGGTGAAAGCGTCATGCACCTTGCCGTCAGCCTCCTTCACGATAGGAAGAACTTTCAATGATTTGCTGAGGAGTGTGAGCTCCTTGGCATGTACCGTGAGCTGTCCTGTCTGCGTGTGGAACGCGAAACCCTTGATACCCACCACGTCACCGATGTCGAGAAGCTTCTTGAATACGGTGTTGTACATGGTCTTGTCCTCACCGGGGCAGATTTCATCACGTTTCACGTAAACCTGTATTCTTCCTGTGGAATCCTGAAGCTCCATGAAAGACGCCGCTCCCATGATTCTCCTGGACATGATCCTACCTGCAATACATACGTCCTGGAAATTGCCTTTTTCCGGATCATACTCAGCCTCAATGACTTTCGCTGTCGCGTTCACCGGGTACAATGGTGCCGGATAAGGTTCGATTCCCAACTCCCTGAGTTTGTCGAGGGACTGTCTTCTGATGAGTTCCTGCTCGCTCAATTCCAAATTTGCCATATTTTTGTCAATCTTTTTGTTCAATGAAAACGGGCCATGGCGTCGTCAGTTGCCAATTTTGGCCGCATCTACAAAAATAGCACTTTTAATTCTAAAATTGAAATAAATAAGGTATCTTTGTATGCTATGGCTAAAGAACGAGAATGGACTTTGCGTGCTCCGGCGGATCCGGAGAATGTGGCACAGCTCTCCGCGGAGCTGGGCGTGGACCCTGTTTTGGCATCATTGCTCATAAACAGGGGCGTCAGGACTTTCGAAGAAGCGCGTTCATTTTTCCGTCCAAGCCTTTCTGCGCTGCATGACCCTTTCCTCATGAAGGATATGGACAAGGCGGTCGCCAGACTCGAAAAAGCAATCTCCGGGAAAGAGAAGATATTGGTTTATGGAGACTACGATGTGGACGGTACTACAGCCGTAGCATTGGTCTATTCATTCATAAGGAAGCTGACGCCTTTGGTGGATTTCTATATCCCTGACCGCTATGACGAAGGTTACGGCGTGTCCAGGAAGGGACTCGACTGGGCCTCGGCCAATGACGTGAAGCTCGTAATCACACTGGATTGCGGCATCAAGGCCATTGACAAGGTAGCCTACGCTGCTGACAAAGGCATTGACATGATCATCTGCGACCATCATCTTCCGGAGGAAGAACTTCCGGCTGCCGCGGCGGTGCTGGATCCCAAGCGCGAGGATTGCAACTATCCTTTCGATGATTTGTCCGGCTGCGGTGTCGGGTTCAAGCTGGTGCAGGCCTATTCAATGCACAACAACATTGATTTCGAGACACTTCTCCCGTTGCTGGACCTGCTGGTCGTCAGCATTGCATCGGATCTTGTGACCGTGGTGGGGGAGAACAGGGTGCTCGCGCATTTCGGTCTGAAACGGCTGAATGAGCAGCCGCGCATCGGCCTGCAGGCGATGATCAGTCTCGCGAATCTGGAGCCGGGACACATTTCCATCGACGATATCGTGTTCAAGATCGGTCCGAGAATCAATGCTGCCGGACGTATGGAGTCCGGTCGTCTGGCGGTGGAACTGCTTACTGCTGAGGATGCTGCGACTGCGATGACCATCGGCACGAAGATTAATGACAACAATAACGAGCGCAAGAGCATTGACCGTGAAATCACGAAAGAGGCACTGGACATGGTACAGAACGGGTCTTGTCTTTCGTCAGAAAATGCCGTCATCGTCTATGGCCCGGACTGGAACAAGGGCGTGGTGGGCATCGTCGCTTCCCGTCTCGTGGAGGCTTATTATAAACCGACTTTCGTCCTTACGAATTCCAATGGTTTCGTGACAGGCTCTGCCAGAAGCGTCCGTGGATTCGACTTGTATGAGGCCATCAGCAGCTGCGCCGACCTTCTGGAAAATTACGGCGGACATATCTATGCTGCCGGCCTTACCATGCGCGAGGAGAATCTTCCGGAGTTTGCCAGACGTATCGAAAAGTATGTAGGTGAGCACATTACGTGTGTGATGGCCACCCCTGTCATAGATGTGGACTCGGAAATTAACTTCTCGCAGATAACCCCGAAATTCTTCCGCGTGCTGAAACAGTTCCAGCCTTTCGGACCGGGCAACAGCTCGCCGGTTTTCCTGACCAAGAATGTCTATGATGACGGAAACGGCAGGAAGGTGGGCCCGGGAGGACAGCATCTGAAACTGGAACTCATCCAGGAATCACAGCCATATCACCAGGTATCGGCGATCGCGTTCAACATGGCAGACTATTTCGACCATATCCGCAACGGCAATCCGATCGATGTCTGCTACAGCATTGTCGAGAACTATTATCGTGGAAACTCCACTATCCAATTAAGAATCAAGGATATGCGCGAGCGCGATGATCTCATCTGATACCGTGTCGTAATCTTTTCCGTCAATATCCAGAATTATATGAGCGGTCCTCCCGTATGTGGATTCGCGCTGTGACATCAGTTCCCCGATGCGCCGGCGCAGCGTTTCGCTGTCAGGATTTCCGTCCAGCATCGGCCTGTCTCCGGGCCAATTGGTCAGGTTGAACACTAGTGTGTCAATGCCGGCTTTCAGATAGACGCACTCCGTCCGTTCATGAACCATCGTCGCAGCAGATGCCGAGGTCAATGTTCCCCCGCCCAGAGCAAGGACCATATCTCCCTCTTTTTCAATGACTTCGCCTAATGCCGCTGTCTCAATCCGCCGGAACCCGGCTTCCCCGTTTTCGGTGAAAATCCGACGGACTGAACGGCCTTCGTGCTCTTCTATCCATGTGTCCAGGTCAATGAATTTGAATCCCAGCTTTTCGCTGAGAATCTTGCCGATGCAGCTTTTGCCGCACCCCATGAACCCGGTCAATGAAATTATCATAAGTCGAAAAGATTCGGTTCGTCGGCGTCATCGCTGTCAGGATCCGGTTCGCCAAGGTCTCCGTGAGTCTCCTCACCTTCACCGGTAGGCTGGTACATTGATTCAGGGCTGAATGTCTCGTCATCAGGAATATCTTCAGGTCCCAACGATATTATCTCACCTGGTTTTGCACCCTCCTCTTCATCATCTTCCGGCTTGTGGAGAGGCTCGATGAATTCTACTTTCAGGATATCATACCTGTGGCATCTGTTACCCTTGGCCGTGATACCCTTCTTGGCGATAAACTCCTCTGCATCAAACTTTTCAGGCTCCCTATGCTCCTGTCTTCCGGTGAACGTCACCATGAACTGCGGATGCTTGTCCGCACTGAAGTCAGCAAGGTATGCGCCCCTGTTGTCAGCGATGAACGATGCAGGTGAATTGTCACTTGGCGGGAACGAGAATCTCTTTATGTAGAAGTTCTCACCGTCATAGTACAATGCCGCATAGACCTTGTTCTCATCGTATTTTTCGATGAGGAGCAAATCACCCTGATAGCGGTTGCTCAGGTCGTATGATGTCGTATAGTATGTTCCGTCCTTGAATACGGCTATAATCTTGTCGTTTCCGCTGAACTCTCCGAGCAGCATTCCGCGTCCGTCCTCGTTAAGCCTCTGGACATCAGTGTCGAACCAGATGGACTTGCCGCCGATGGTGGAGATTCCCTTGGCCCTTAATGAAATCTTCTGGATGGCGTTCTTGGTGACGAGGTTACCCCTGGAAATCTTGCCCTTGATGGCAAGCTCCGAGAAGTCATATTCCATGTTCAGCTTCTTGAGCTTCGGTCTTGCACGGAAATAAATCTTCACTGTCTCTGCCTCGCCGTTGTGGTTTACGGAGAACCATAAGATGTTCGAGCCTGGCTTGCCCTGGGTGATATCGTATTCCTTGTCCCTGGTCACGCTGGTGATGGCAAATCTCTTCGCATAGTAGACTGTACTCTTGCCGTCGCGGTAGATGACATTGTAAATCGTCCTGCTGTCGCCCCTGTTGAAAATTCCCACATAGAGCAGATTCGTCGCGAAGAATGCCTTGTCAGAGACTTTGGTGATGAGATATTTGCCGTCCTTGCCGATGACAATGATTTCCGACATGTCGGAGCAGTCGCAGAGATACTCGCCCTCGTCCTTTTTCAGTCCGATACCTACGAAACCAGTCTCCAGATTTGCATAGAGCTTGGCATTGTTGCTGACCACCTTGGTCGCGGTAATGGTCTCGAAATCAGTGATTTCGGTGCGCCTAGGGAAGTCTTTGCCGTACTTGGTCTTGATGTTCTGGAAGAACTTTATGGTGTATTCCGTGATATGCTCGATATTGTCCTTTACGACATTCAGCTCTTTCTCGATGTCAAGTATTTTCTGGTCAATGACTTTTGTGTCGAACTTGGAAATCTTCCTGACAGGTTTCTCCACAAGCTTCAGGATGTCGTCCATGGTTATCTTGCGGATGAGCTGACCCTGAAACTCGCACATTCTCTTGAATACGTCCTTGATCTGCGCTTCCCAGGTCTTCTGGTCCTCTTCCAGGATCTTGTACACCCTGTTCTCGAAGAATATTTTTTCGAGGGAGGTGTAGTGCCAGCTGTCTTCAAGTTCGTTCTTCTTGATTTCCAGCTGTTTCTTCAGCAAGTCGCGGGTGTGTTCCGTATCGTAGATGAGAATGTCGTCCACGCTGAGGAACTGCGGTTTGTTGTCCTTGATGACGCAGGCGTTCGGGGCAATGTTCGTCTCGCAATCCGTGAAGGCATAGAGTGCATCTATGGTCTTGTCCGGGGAAACGTCATTCGGAAGATGGATGACAAGATCTGCCGTGTCGGTAGTCATATCTTCGATCTTCTTGATTTTTATCTTGCCCTTGTCCTTGGCTTTCAATATGGAATCGACCAGAACGTGAGTCGTCTTGCCGTAAGGTATTTCCTTGATGGCCAGAGTGTTCTTGTCTATTTTCTCAATCTTCGCCCTGACTTTCACGCTTCCGCCGCGCTGTCCCTTCATGTATTTGGAGCAGTCTGCGTAACCTCCGGTAGGGAAGTCCGGCAACAGCTCGAATTCTTTTCCCTGGAGGTATGCTATGGAAGCATCGATAAGTTCATTGAAGTTATGAGGCAATATCTTGGATGCCATACCGACAGCGATGCCCTCTGTGCCTTGAGCCAGCAGGAGAGGGAATCTTACCGGCAGCTCCACCGGCTCCTGGTTCCTTCCGTCGTATGATGTCATCCACTCCGTAATCTTCGGGTCGAAAATAACGTCCTTGGCGAATTTGCTCAGTCTGGCCTCGATATATCGTCCTGCAGCATTCGGGTCGCCGGTGAGAATGTTACCCCAGTTACCCTGACAGTCAATGGCATAGCCCTTCTGCCCCAGCTGTACGAGAGCTCCAAGTATGGAAGCGTCTCCATGCGGATGGAAATGCATGGCTTCACCGACGATACCTGCCACCTTGCTGTATGCGCCCGTGTCGTGCTCGTACATGGCGTGCAGCAC
>FR882165.1:48726-96772 GCA_000434935.1 Bacteroides sp. CAG:709
CGTCTCTGCACAGGTTTGAGACCGTCCACGATATTCGGAACGGCTCTCTGGAGAATAACGTATGAGGAATAGTCCAGGAACCAGTCCTTGAACATTCCGGACAGCTTGTATTTCTTGCTGTCTTCCCCAAGAAGTTTCTCGTATTTCTCGGATGGCACCGCCGAGGATTCGTCAATCGGCTCCTCGTTCAGGTTCTCATCGCCTTCCAGCTCGTCCTGTGACAGCTCGTCGTCCCATTCGCTCATATTGTTATCTTCCTATTAGTTTGGTTATTCCTCTTATTCCTCGTAGCCGAATTTGCGGAGTTCCTTGCGGTTCTCCCTCCAGCCTTCGTCTACCTTCACATACATTGACAAGAATACCTTCTTCTGGAAGAAGTCTTCCATCTCAATGCGTGCCTTCGTTCCGGTGCGTTTCAATGCGCTTCCGCCCTTGCCGATGAGAATGCCCTTCTGGGAGTCTCTCATGACATAGATCACTGCACCGATTTCATATCTGTCCTCTCCTTCCTTGAAGGATTCGATTTCCACTTCGCAGCAATACGGAATCTCTTCGGAGTAGTTCTCCAGAATCTGCTCCCTGATGATCTCCGAAGCGAAAAATCTCAGGTTCTTGTCGGTGAATGCGTCTTTGTCGAACCATGCCGGCGACACCGGAAGCTTGGAAATCACGGCATTGAGAACGCTCTCAATGTTGAATCTCGCTTTTGCCGAAACCGGGATGACCAATGCCTGCGGAAGCCTTTCCTGCCATTCCGCCATTGTCTTCACCACCTTTTCCTGGTCGCTGATATCGATCTTGTTCAAGACTACGATGACAGGGCAGTCCAGTTTCTTGAGCTTCTCTATATATTCGGCATTCTTGTCCGCTTTCTCCACAGTATCAGTAACATAGAGGATTATGTCGGCGTCGCCGATGGCGGTTTCCACGAAATCCATCATGTTTTCCTGAAGCCTGTAGTTCGGTTTCAGGATGCCCGGAGTGTCGGAGTAGACAATCTGATAGTTTTCTCCGTTTACGATTCCTCTGATCCTGTGTCTCGTGGTCTGTGCCTTCGCCGTTACAATGGAAAGCTTTTCGCCCACAAGTGCATTCATAAGAGTAGATTTGCCAACATTCGGATTACCGATGATGTTGACAAATCCAGCTCTATGTTCTTTAGGTTCCTGTATGGTATCCATAGGTACTAGACGTATGCGCCCATTTTGAGTACATTGGCCTCGCCCTCTGAAAGATATCTCCATTCACCTTTCTTCAGACCCTTCTTGGTAAGTCCTGCGAAGTAAACTCTGTCGAGAGCCTTCACCTCATAACCGAGTGACTCGAAAATTCTTCTGACAATGCGGTTCTTTCCGGAGTGAATCTCGATACCGAGCTTCCTATGGTCCTCAGCGTCAATGTATTCGAGTTCATCTGCCTTGATGTCGCCGTCAGAAAGGCTGATGCCTTCCAGAATCTTGTCATAGTCTTCCTGTGCGAGAGGCTTGTCCAGGATTACCTGGTAGATCTTCTTCTTGTCGTATGAAGGATGTGTCAGTCTCTCAGCAATTTCGCCGTCGTTGGTGAACATGAGGACACCGGTGGTGTTCTTGTCGAGACGTCCTACAGGGAATACCCTTGCGCTGCAGTTTTTCAGCAGATCCATCACTGTCTTCTCAGCGTGAGGGTCGCTTGCAGTCGTAACGAATCCCTTAGGCTTGTTCATCACGATGTATACTTTCTCTTCACCGCGGATTCTTTCACCGTTGAATCTGATGTCGTCGTTGAGGACATTGACCTTGGAACCGAGTTCGGTGACTACTTCGCCGTTTACGGTCACGACACCTGCCTGGATGTACTGGTCAGCCTCGCGGCGTGAACAGATACCTGAGTTCGCGATGAACTTGTTCAGGCGGATTGTCTCCTTGATAGGTGTCTCTACATAGTCATTGTCAGAGAGCTGGATCTGGTCGAGCTGCGGCTTGCGGCTCAGGATCATGCTCATGTTCTTCTCGTCAGTCTCATTGAATCTGTATGGATTCGGTTTTGCCTGCGGTCTGGAATTGTTCCTTCCTGCCGGCTTGCCGCCCTTGAATCCCTTTCCTGCGCCGTTGTCACGTCCGCCGAAGCCTCTCTTGGCAGGGCGTCCGAAGTTGCCGCCTCTTCCGCCTTCATTGCTGCCGAACGGTCTTCTTCCTGCAGGTCTTCCTGATGAAGGTCTTTCAAACGATCTCTCAGAAGAACCGTATGACGCTCTTCTTCCTGAAGGTCCGAAGTTTCTGCCTTCGCCGTTTCCGTAGCTTCTCCTCTCTGAAGAACCGCCGTTGTTATATGAATGTCCTTCTGAAGAATTGCCGTAACTTCCTCTGTTGTCTGCATTGTAGCTCCTTCCTGATGGTCTGTTGCCATAGGAGCTGCTGCCGTACCTTCTTTCAGAATTGCCATAGCTGCGGCCCTCTGAAGAATGACCATAGCCACCTCTGTTGTCTGAATGGCCATAGCTTCTGCCCGAAGGTCTGCTGCCGTAAGAGCTTCCGCTTGACCTTCTGTCGTTGTCATAGCCGCCACGGCTTTCTGAATTGCCGTAGGCACGTCTTCCATAGCTTGATCCTCCCGAATGTCTTTCTTCTGAATTGTAGGATCTTCTTTCTGCCGGTCCTTCTGATGATGAATAGACCTTTCCGGAAATGCGAGGCCGTCTCGGTCTCAGCTTTCTTCCTTCTGCGGTAAAACCGCTCTTGTTGTTCTCTTCCATTTTGGATTTTGCCCTTTTGGGCGTGTTTAATTGTTTATGGCTCACGCCATTATAAAGTAATATGTGTTAGGCTTGCGCCTATTGTTCCTTAACCTTTGAGCTTGAAGATGTATGTTATGGTGCCTTTTTGAAGTGCCGGGGCTTCTGCGCTTACATTGAAATGCGTCTTCAATGCCGCTTCCCTCGCAGCGTTCCACAGGCTGCCGTCTTCCGTCGTGGTGCCCGGTGCGCCGGCCTGGGCCTTGGTCACGTTTCCGTAGTTGTCAACCCAGATGTTTACCACTACCGTACCCTCTTTCTGTACAGGGTATGCAGGTTTTGCAATCACGCCGACCAAGCTTCTGCCTTTCACGTGCGCATTTGGCGTCCCTACTGTCTTTCCGGCCTTGGTATTGCCCTGTGCATGACCTTCCTTCAATGCTTCCGTCACCTTGGAGGCTGTCTGCGGTGCCAACGTGTCTTTGTCCGACTTGTTGTTCGCGGCATGGAAAAGCGCTCTCTTGTCTATCGGCTTTTCTCTAGGCGGCTCATATTTTTCCACATCGCCGTAATCGTCCACAGTCGCTTCCTGTGCCAGATTCTCCTTCTTCCCGATCTCCTGGGCTTCAGAGCGCTGTACGATGTTTATCGGCTTGGTGCGGTCCGGTTCCTCCACTTGCGGAGCGGAACCTTTCTTCTGCTGCCTGACGACTTGCTTCTCATTGTCCTCGCTGAAATCTATCACGAAGCTCTGCTCCGGTGGCGGGGGATAAATGTAGGTCAGTCCGTTGAAACTTCCGAAGACAATCAAGGATGCATGGAAAACCACGGTCACCGCCAATGCGATAACCATGCCTGAACGCTCAGTCTTTGATTGTATTTCCTGATATTTCTTCATCCGTCGTTACTCGGGCTGTGTTGCCAGTATGACTTTATAGTGATTTCTCTTGGCGATATTCATTACTGCCACTACCTCTTTTACAGGCACGCTCTGGTCAGCGTATATCGAGAATGTAGGATCTTCCTCCGTCTGGAGAAGTCCTGTCAGCTCATCCTCCACTTCTTCGAACGGGACAGGCTGCTCATTGCCATTGATATGGTATGTGTATTCGTCATTGCCCCAATCCTTTATGGATACGCTGACGGTGGCCTTGGCTGAAACCTGGCCGGTGCTTTTCGGCAGCATCAGCTTGAGCGCGTTCGGGTTCACCAGCGTGGATGTTATAAGGAAGAAGATAAGCAGCAGGAACACGAGGTCGGTCATTGACGACATCGCGGTCTCATGCAATACCTTCGTTTGTCTCTTGAATGCCATATCCTAGTTCTCCTTTTCCGGCTCCTGGAGAAGATCCATGAAGTCGATGGTGGCGTTCTCCATCTTGAATACGAGGTCTGAAATATTGGATGTCAGGTAGTTGTATCCGAAGTATGCGAGAATGCCGACGACAAGACCGCCTACGGTCGTGATCATTGCAGTGTAGATACCGCTGGAAAGCAGGGTGATGTCAATGTTGTTTCCCGCCTGCGACATGTTGAAGAATGCCTGCACCATACCGAGCACGGTTCCGAGGAATCCGATCATAGGTGCACCGCCTGCGATGGTAGCCAGGATAGGCAGACCTTTCTCAAGTCTTGCCACCTCGGTGTTGCCTGTGTTCTCGATGGCCGTCTGGATGTCGGAGAGCGGACGTCCGATTCTGGAAATTCCTTTCTCTACCAGTCTTGCGACAGGGGAGTCATACTTCTCGCAGAGTGACTGTGCGGATTTGAGTTTGCCTTCATGGATGTAGTCGCGGATGTCGCGCATGAAGTTGGCGTCAATCTGTCCTGCCTGATGGATCATCCACCATTTCTTTCCGAAAAGATAGATGGCTACGATGGACAATGCGAGAAGGACAAGCATGAGCCAGCCTCCCTTGAATGCCATGTCGAGAAGGTGTATTTCCTCCTGGTGAGGAACAACCGGCATTGATGCCGCCTGTGCTGCAGCGATGGTGTCAATGCCTGCTGCCTGTAAGAGTTGGAACAACATAATTAAATTTTCACTTTTTGAACTTGCAAAGTTATGTAAATTTAATGACTTTCGGAAATTTTCATCGTCCAACATTGTACTCGGCCTTTAATTCGGCGAGGATGCTGTCCGCTTTCTTGTAGCCGTCGGCCGGTGCTTTCCAGATCAATGCCAGTATGATGATGCCGATTACACCGAATGCGATGGAAACTTCGAATACGGAATTCCAGCCCAGTTTGTCGGCGAGCAGACCGAATGCGAGTCCTGAAACGGTGGTGCTGGCGTATCCGAAGATGCCGGCAATGCCGTTTGCGGATGCTGCGACTCTCTTGGTGGCGTGGTTCGAACATGCGATGCCGATAAGTGCCTGTGGCATATAGATGAAGAAGCTGGCCATGACTACGGATATGATGGTCATTGCGGTAGCGTCTTTAGGCAACATCCAGAAAATCACGAAGCAGATGGTGGCACCTACGAGGCCGACGAGGCATGTCTGGTGCGCCTTGCTCTTGAAGAACTTGTCGGTGGCCCATCCTGCCAGCAATGTTCCGACGATACCTCCGGCGATTTCTGATGCGGCCACTACGATGGCGGCAGTCTGTATGCTGAGCCCTCTGTCCTGTGTGAGGAAGGTGGAACCCCAGTCCAGAATCGTGAACCTGATTACGTATACGCAGAAGTTGGCCACTGCCAGGATCCAGATTATCGGGTTGTTGAAGACCATTTTCTTAACGAGCTTCTTGTAAGCCATGTTCGTGAATGCTTCATCTTCCTTGACAACCTCTTTTACAGGTGCGTTTTCATCCATCGTTTCAGGGTCGGGAAGACCTACTGACGCCGGAGTGTCTTTCAGTCCGAAGAAAAGCATTGCCGCGCCTGCGATTGCCAATGCTGCCGGGATGAAGAAGCACCATTGCCATGCTTCGTATGAGAAATGCTGGAGGATGACCGTTCCGCAGAGCAGGGCCACGAGGCCGGCTCCGATGGAGTGCGAGCTGTTCCAGATGGACTGTTTGGTGGCGAGCTCGGACGGGCGGATCCAGTGGGCCATGAGACTGCCGCATGGAGGGTATCCCATTCCTTGTGTATAACCATTTATCAACCAAAGACTTCCGATGAAGACTACAAGTCCGGCGGTGGCTTTGCCTTCAGCGTCCAGGAAATTGAAGATGCCGTTCATCTCCGGGCTCAATCCGATGAGGATATTGACCACGGCGGAAAGCAGAAGCCCTGCCGCCATCATTCTCTTCCGGCTGACGCGGTCTGCCAGGAATCCGTTCACGAAGCGTGAGATTCCGTAGATGACGCCGTTCAATGTGAGGAAAAGTCCGAGCTTGGCCTTGCTGATGCCGAGTTCGGCTTCGAGCGCCGGCATCGTGATGCTGAAGTTCTTTCTAACGAAATAGAACAATGCGTAGCCTATCATGAGGATTATCAATGTCCTCCATTGCCAGTAATTGTACTTTTTGATTGTTTGTCTGTCCATGTCGATGATGGTTATAGTTTGTTTGAATTTCAGATTGCGCGAAATTAGCTCATTTTCTGAAACTATGCAATTTTCATTTCGTTTTATTTTGTATCATTTCGAGGATTCTGGGCAGTTCCCTGAAAGTGCCCGCGCGATATAGTCCGGGATGTTCATATTCCTCCACTATTTCGTGCTGCCATGTCATCGGCGATGGGATGTAGACGCCCTTGCCGCCGATTTTCAATACCGGGTCAATGTCGGATTTGAAGGAGTTGCCTACCATGACCATTTCTTCCGGCCTGATTTCCAGTCTCGCGCAGAGCTCGGAATACACTTCCGGGGTCTTTTCGTTCACGACGTCCACATAGTCGAAATGTTTCCTGAGCCCCGACCTGTCTATCTTGTTGTTCTGGTCGAGCAACTCTCCCTTGGTCAGTATTGCCAATTCGTATCTGCCTGTCTGCCTGAGACTTGTCAATGTCTCTTCCACGCCGTCCAGCGGTGTGGCCGGATTCCGGAGTATTGCTCTTCCGGTCTGCTCCAGCCGGAGAATCTTCTCTGCGCTGATTTTTCCGCCGCTTACTCTCACGGCGGTTTCTATCATTGACAATATGAATGCCTTCGCACCGTAGCCGAGCTCTTCCATGTTGTCGGTCTCCGTCCTGTAAAGTTCCGCATTCAGCCATTCAGGCGTGCCGTATTCCTTCAATATCTCGAAACAATGCTGCTCAGCGTTCCTGAACAGCGGTTCATTGCTCCATAGCGTATCGTCAGCATCGCATATAATTGCCTTGATCATCATTTTCACTAAAATTGATTCAACCTGCAAAAATAGTGATTTTTCAGGTGTTGCAAGTGTGTGGCGTATCTGTGGAACCCTGTTTTCTTGCTTATTTCGTAAAAATAAGTTATCTATGCAGATTGTAATAAGCAAGCATGAAATTGTCGAGAATAATATCAGCCGTCGTGACAGCATTCTGCCTGGCAGGATCTGTCATGACGGCTTCTGCGGATATTGCGGATGCGGGAACGGAAGAGACTGTGGCGAAGCGGAACTGCATCATCATCCTGGCTCAGTTCAAGAACCTGGAGATGACCCACAGCAGGGAAAACTTCATCCGTCTGATAAATACAGGCAACCACAGCGTCAAGAAATATTTCACAGACCAGTTCCATGGCAAATGCGAATTCAATTTCGACATCGGTCCGTTGGTGACATTGAGCAAGCCATTCGAATATTACGGACGCAATGTGAACGGCGCGGACGCCAATGCCGCCGAGGCTGTGGCTGAGGCATGCCGTCTTGCGGCCAGACAAGGTGTCGATTTCAGCAAATATGACGACGACGGCGACGGGACTGTCGACAATGTTTTCGTGTTCACCGCCGGAAAAGACGAGGCCGACGGGGGAGGGGACAATGCCCTCTGGTCGAATTCCTGGTCGTTGAAAAAGGCGGGTATCAGCCTGACAATCAATGGAAAAAAGATAAACAGGTATGCCATGTGCTCGGAACTCGGCAGGGGCAAGGACGGCAAATTCCGTCTCGCGGGCATCGGCATGTTCTGTCATGAATTCGGTCATGTGCTGGGGCTCGTGGACCTTTACAACACGGAAGTCCGCGCTACCGAAATCCGGAAAGGCTACCTCTGGGGCACAACGTCTCTGATGGACAACGGCTGCAGGAACAATGAAGGCCGTACGCCGCCGAACCTCAATGCCATTGAACGGGATATGCTCGGAATCGGGAACCCGGAGACATTGGCCGAAGGCCATTATATTCTGGAGCCTATTCATGAGAACGGGCGGTATCTGCGCTTCGACACGGCGAATGAGGGCGAATATTTTCTGGTGGAGTGTCGCGCTCAGGTCGGCTGGGATATGTATATCGGCGGCAAGGGACTGGCTATCTATCACATTGACAAGTCCTCCGCGAAGACCGGACATTCGAAGAAGTACGAGCGTGTGGCGACAGCTGCGGAACGCTGGCTGAGCAACGAGGTGAACTGTAATCCGGACCATGAGTGCGCCGATATGGTGGAGGCGCTGCCGGAAGCCGTGGATGTCAGCCAGGTTTTCTATCCGTACGGAAAGAACAATGAGTTTTCGGCGGAGTCTGTGCCGGCGTTCAGACTATGGGACGGGACCATGGCCCCGCTGGCAATCAAGGATATCATGATCGCCGGTAACAATGTGGAATTCAATGTGGTAAGGAATTCCGGAACGACGGTTCCCGAGGCATTGGAACTGCGCAGCCAGGTTTTCCAGGATGTGGCGATACTTCAATGGAAGGCGGAAACGCATGGCGCTTCAATCCCTGCCAAGGTGGTATGGGGACCGGCCGACGCGGAAGGCGTTGAAGAAAATGTATATCCGTACGATGCGGGGGAATATGCGTTGAGGATCGAGGGGCTCAAGCCGTCCACGACCTATACGGTGAAGATCCAGTACGAGACGGAATCGGGAACAGGGAAGGAAATCACGGTGAAAGTCGTCACCAAACGTGTGTACAACGACGGTTATCCGTTCATATATCTCAAGGATGTCGAGCGTAATACGGACCTTTCATTCAAGGCCGGGACAATGATTCCGCTGATTGTCTATAACCTGAGCAATGCGCTCGGAGTGGAGTGGCTCATGGACGGAAAGGAGATTGCACCGGGGAAGGACGGGTATTTCCGGGTGGACAGGAGCTGTGTGATTTCGGCCCACATCACATATATTGACGGGTCCACTGATATCATAGAGAAAAAGATGGTTGTGAGATGAAACGGAAATTGTTCATACTGACGGCATTGGCTTGTGTGCTCGGATGCGCTCCGGAGCATGAGCCGGATGCTGCGTTCCTGGAACAGGACTGTCTGGCGCTGGAGGTGAAAGGCGCCAGGGAGGTGCTCTATCAGCCGGAAACATGGCAGCTCGGGTTCAGTCGTGAGAACAAGCAGTTCCGTGTGCATAATGACACCATGTCGGAGTATTATGTCGTAACTTGCTCTGCCATACCGGATTTCGTGGGGCAGAAGATTACCTGCTCCGTCAAATATGCCTCCTACAAGATGACGGTATACAAGAGCAGTCTGGCTTTCGAGGTGAAGAAAATCAATGACGAGGGCGTCGTCTGGCTATGGAACTCACGGAAGCGTGTCGGCATGACGGTCAAGATATTGAGATGAAAACAGGCTGGTCCTTTTTGCGGGCCAGCCTGTTTCAGGTTATATGTCAATTCTGTTACCAGACGAACTCGAAGCGGATGTCCACAGGAACGCCGCCGCGGTTCACGTTGGCGATGTCCGCTGACAATGCCTCCGGAACTACTGCATGATTCGCCTCATATTCCTTGGCGAACATGTAGTTGCCTGTAGCCTGTGTGGTGATGATGAGGTTTGCCCAGTCTGCGATGGCCTGAGGAACCTTGTCGAAATTCACATGATAGAGGCCGTCCTTGTTGCGCTCGAATGCGCCGTTCTCCTTCAGGAAGTTGTAGCACATCATGTTGGCACGTCCGTGAGCGTCAGCGGCACCGAAACGTACGGAGCGGACCAGGCTGGAAATGTATGTGGTGATGGCTGCCTCCTTGGAAATGAGCGGAATCTCGCCCTTGTCGATAAGGCTGCATACCATGTAGAGACCGAGAATGTCAGCCTTCGCCTCTTCCCATGTGGAAGCCTGGTTGCCGAGGGCGTCCTTGACACTTCCGAGACCGTTTACAGTCTCCTTGATGCCGAGGCCGTGAGCCACCTCATGGAAAGTGACATTCCAGAAGAAAGCATCTGCGCTGAGGTATCTCTGCTGCTCAGGCTCGAAGAGAATCTGGCCGATAGGGTAGACGATCTTGTCGAACTTCGCCTTGATCACATTGCGGAGCTGGAGACGGCGGGTGCCTTTCGCAGCCTGGACCTCGTGGTCGTTAGGAAGGTTGATGGCGATGGTCTTTCCGCCGGCATTGGCATCACCTGCATAATAGATGGCATCGTAGACGAACATGTCAGACTCGGTTCCCGGCACGAAAGTCTTGTATTCTTCCGGACAAGGGAGGGATTTCTGGAGTTCAGGAAGCAATGCGATGTATTTGGTGAGTTCTTCGGTCTTCTTCAGGTCCTTCAGGAGGATGAAGCACTCGTATGATGTCTTGATTCCGTAGACACCGTCCTCGTAGTTCTCGATAGGGCCGATCACCAAGTCCATCTTGCTGTCTTTCATGTCCATCCAAGCGTAGTCGGACTCCTTGTATGAATCAGTCCTGAGGGCCTCGGCTCTCTTGAGGAGGTAGTTGCGGACACTCTCCTTGATGGTCATCGTGGCGGCGCTTTCGAGGTAACCGCAGATCTTGTCCACGCTTTCCTTGTATGCGTCATGATACCATACGACCTTCAATTTGCCGTCTTCGCCTCTTCTGATCAATGTATATGGGCTGTTCTTTGCCGGATCTTCGAGCGCGTCGAATTCTTCTGCGGTCATGTCTTCCGGATAGAAGCATGCGCCGGCAGGTCTTGCGCCATAGCCTTCGATGAACGGAGCATTGTCATCCATGCGGTCCCAAGGGCCGTAGTTGATCAATGCGAAATCCTTTGCAGGACCGTCAGGCATGGACATGATGGCGTTCTTGTCGCCGAATGTCTGTTCCCAAAAAATGTTGTCGACCTCGTCGGCAGCTTTTCTGAAGAGGTTGAGCACCTCTTTTCCGTTGTCGGAAATGCCTTCCATGTAAGGAGAGCCGATCTGGAACACTGCGTAGGAGTCGATCTTCTTCTGAAGTTCTGACTTGGGTGCCCTGTTGCCGCATGAAACGACGGCGGCGAGGCATAGGCTGGTCAATAATATTTTCTTTATCATATCGGTTTTGTGTGTTATTCCAATGAAAAAACGGGACTGCGGACCATTAAGTTCGCTGCCCCGTTATTGGTTTTTTGTTTCCGGGACCGGATTTCCGGTCAGTTGCGGCCCTATGCCGCGCGGAAATTAGAATGACAATGCGATCTGGATGAAATCGTCAGCCTTGAGAGCTGCACCGCCGATAAGACCACCGTCGATATCAGGACAAGCGAACAATTCCTTGGCATTTGAAGGCTTGCAGCTTCCGCCATAGAGGATGGTGGTGTTCTCTGCTACCTCTGCACCGAACTTGTCAGCGAGGACCTTACGGATGCATGCGTGGATTTCCTGTGCCTGCTCTGCTGTAGCGGTCTTGCCTGTACCGATAGCCCAAACCGGCTCGTAAGCTACGATGATTTTGGCCATCTGCTCTGCTGAAAGACCGAAGAGAACGTTCTGGATCTGCTCTGTAACGACTTCGAAGTGCTTTCCTGCCTCTCTCTGCTCAAGGTTCTCGCCTACGCAGAAGATTACGCCGAGATTGTTTGCAAGTGCAAGGTTTACCTTCTCTACGAGAGTAGCGTCGGTCTCACCATAGTACTGCCTTCTCTCTGAATGACCGAGGATTGTATATTCGCAGCCGGCTGAAGCGAGCATTGCAGCAGAAACCTCACCGGTGTAAGCTCCTTTCTCCTTGTCTGCGCAGTTCTCTGCGGAGAGTTCTACCTTTGAACCCTTCAATACCTGTGATACAGGAACGAGGTGGGTGAATGGAGTCGCGATGATAAGTCCGACAGCCTCAGGGACCTGGGCTGATTTTTCTACTACTGCTTTTGCAAGTTCTACACCTTCCGGAACGGTTGTGTTCATTTTCCAGTTACCGGCAACAATGTTCTTTCTCATAATATTTCGTATGTTTAATATGTTCTAAACAATCCGCAAATTTAATAGATTTGAATTAAATTACCAATTCTTTCCGTATATTTGCATTTTGCGACGAGAATATAAAAATTATAGATATCATGAAAAATTTTGTAGAGGAACTTAAGTGGAGAGGCATGATCCAGGATATCATGCCCGGAACAGAGGAGAAACTGATGGAAGGCCCTACAGCAGCATACGTCGGAATCGACCCGACAGCTGATTCCCTTCATATCGGGCACATGGTCAGCATCATGATCCTGAAGCATTTCCAGGAGTGCGGCCACAAGCCGATCGCACTTGTCGGCGGCGCTACCGGAATGATCGGCGACCCTTCCGGAAAATCACAGGAGAGAAACCTTCTGGATGAGGAAACATTGAACCATAACATCGCCTGCATAAAGAAGCAGCTGTCCAAATTCCTGGATTTCGAGTCTGACGCGCCGAACAAGGCCGAGCTCGTGAACAACTACGACTGGATGAAGGATTACGGTTTCCTGAACTTCATCCGCGACGTTGGCAAGCATATCACCGTGAACTACATGATGGCCAAGGACTCCGTGAAGATGAGATTGTCCAATGAATCACGCGAAGGCATGTCTTTCACGGAATTCAGCTACCAGCTTCTCCAGGGATATGACTTCCTGTGGCTCTACGAGAACAAGAATTGCCGTCTGGAAATGGGCGGAAGCGACCAGTGGGGCAATATCACCACGGGTACGGAGCTTATCCGCAGGATGCTCGGCAAGACTGACGCATACGCATTGACCTGTCCTCTCATCAGGAAGGCCGACGGCAGAAAGTTCGGCAAGACCGAGAACGGCAACATCTGGCTCGACCCTGAAAGGACATCGCCATACGAGTTCTACCAGTTCTGGCTCAATGTTTCCGACGAGGATGCCGAGAGATATATCAAGATTTTCACCCTTCTCACGAAAGAAGAAATCGAGGCTGCCATTGAGGAGCACAAGCAGGATCCCGGTCAGCGCAAGCTCCAGAAGCTTCTGGCCAAGGAGATTACGATCATGGTACATGGTGAGCAGGAGTATGAGAATGCACTTTCCGCATCCAAGATGCTGTTCGGAAACGCTACTTCCGACGAGTTGAGGAAACTTGATGAAAGGACATTCCTCGCTGTGTTCTCCGGCGTACCTACGTTCGAAATCCAGAAGTCGGATCTTCCTTGCAATATCATTGACCTTCTCGCCGTGAAGACTCAGGTGTTCCCGTCCAAGGGCGAGTGCCGCAAGATGATTCAGGGCGGCGGCGTAAGCATCAACAAGGACAAGGTTGCCGACGTGGAATATGAGGTGAGCGAAAAGGATATCGTGGATGGAAAATACATCCTCGCACAGCGTGGTAAGAAGAACTATAACCTTATAAAAATCATCTAGTTATGGATAACGGAAACGCAGGAGCCAGCACGAGGCAGCTTAAGGTGGCGAAAGAACTCCAGAAGGACCTCGCCGAGATTATCAGGAGCAAGGGCATGGCCATGTTCGGAGGTGCGATGGTTTCCGTGACGGAAGTCCGCATCAGCCCCGACCTTTCCGTGGCCAAGGTGTATGTCAGCATCTTCCCTTCATCCAAGGCAGAAGCTGCAATGCAGATCATCGACGACAATGCACGTGCAATCCGCGGTGAACTCGGCCGTCTCGTGGCCAAGCAGTTCCGCATTGTGCCTGAACTCGTGTTCTATCAGGATTCGACACTTGATTATGTCGAGCATATCGATGAATTGCTGAAGAAATAGTGACGAGATGAACCTGGTCCTCAGATTTGCGGTACGTTACCTTTTCGCGAAGAAATCCCATAATGTCATCAACATTATTTCCGCGATAAGTGCCGCAGGTATGGCGACAGGTACAGCCGCGCTTATAATTATAATGTCCGTCTACAATGGTTTCGACAGTCTGGTCAAGGACTCTCTCGGGAACATTGAGCCGGACATTCTGGTTTCTCCGGCCAAGGGCAAGGTATTCGTTCCAGAGCAGGAGGCATTCGACTGGGCATACGACCAGAGCGAGGTGCTGAACATGTGCAGTGTTCTGGAGGAGAACGTGTTCGTGAACTATGACGGACGCAGCGGCGTGGTCAAGGCGAAGGGTGTGGATGCGGTCTATGAAGAGGAGTCCCCGCTGAAGGACCATATCCGCGACGGCAAATTCACATTGCACAGAGGCGAGGTGCCGCTGGCTGTCATCGGCGCGCGCACGGCCTACACCATGGACATCAGCCCGCGTTTCGTCGCTCCGATTGAGATTTACTTTCCCGCCCGTGACCGCAACATTTCGCTCGCGAACCCCGCAGCCTCCATCGAAATGGTCAAGGTTTATCCCGCCGGCGTATTTTCTGTCAATGCCGATGTCGACGCAAGCCTGATGATAGTGCCTATCGAGTCAATGCGGGAGTTGCTGGATTATGACAATGAAGTGTCATCCATAGAGATACGCATTGCGCCGGAGGCAGGAGAAGCTGGATTGAAGAAGATTATCGGGGGCTTGCGGGAAAGGCTGGGGGATGATTTCGTGGTGCATGACAGGTTCGCGCAGAACCCTGCACTGTACAAGATGATGAAATATGAAAAGGCGGCTATCTTCCTGATACTCATATTTATAATCATCATTATCTCGTTCAGTATCTTCGGAAGCCTGTCGATGCTGATTATCGAGAAGAAGGGGGATATAGCCACGCTCGGCAGCATGGGCGCGCCTGATGGCATGGTGCGTGGCATCTTCATGATGGAAGGCTGGCTGATTTCTGTGCTCGGACTTGTCATCGGGCTTGTCGTGGGCATCGGATTCGCATTGCTCCAGCAGAAATTCGGTTTCATAAGTATGCCGGGCGGATTCGTGACAAGGGCATACCCTGTCATTCTGGAATGGAAAGACATTGTCCTGACATCGGTCTGTGTGCTGGCGGTGGGCTTGCTCATGGCGGTGATTCCGGTGTGGAAGAACATATCTTTTTCGAAAGCCGTCTACGATGAATAAGCGTCTTGCGATAACCTGGCTCTGCTCCGTGGCGGTGCTTTTTCTGCTGGTCGTGGCGGATATCCTGGCCGGGCCGCTGAATATCGGTATCGCTGATGTTTTCCGGGCCTTGTTTTCCCCGTCCGGGGACAATGCTGATGCTATAGTGCTGCAGCTCAGGCTTCCGCGTCTGGTTACCGCAGTCGTGGCAGGTGCTGCCTTGGCGATTTCCGGAGCACAGATGCAGGCGATTTTCCGTAATCCTCTTGCCGATCCTCATATTCTCGGTGTAAGTGCGGGTGCCGGAACCGGTGCGGCAGCCGTGATGCTGATATGCGGTGCGGCCGGTATAGGCGGTCTGGCTTCAGGTCTGGGCCTGGCAGCGGGAGCCGCTCTGGGAGCCGTTTGTATATCATTGATAATCATGGCGGTCTCAATGCGGGTGCACAATGCTTCCGCTCTTCTGATTACCGGCGTGATGCTGGGATTCATCATGAGCGCGGTGACTTCCATAATGCAGTATCAGGTGGATGAGACGCGGTTGAGGATGTTCTGGAACTGGTCCGCAGGCAGTTTCAGCGGCAACAGCTGGCTGGAGATATTGATAATGTCCGTGTGCCTGGCCGTCGGAACGGTCCTGGCGCTGGCGGGCAACAAGGGGATGGATGTGCTGCTTTTCGGGGATGATTATGCCCGGGCGGCCGGTGCCGATGTCCGGAAGATAAGGGGAGTGTCAATGCTGAGCTGCTGCGTGATGACGGGGGCCGTGACGGCATTCTGCGGTCCCGTCGGTTTCATAGGTATCGTGGCGCCTCATGTGTCGAGGTCGCTTGCCGGCACGTCTTCCATGAGCGCGGTCCTTCCGCTTTCTCTTGTGACCGGTGCCATAATGGGGCTTGCCGGTGATTTGCTGTCCCTCATGTTCCCTGTGCCCGTTCCTGTAGGCAGTGCCATCGCTATCTTGGGCATTCCGCTGGTATTCTATATCATGTGGCGGGGCAATGGGCGGCCGTAAAATATCAGAGGCCGGAAGCATCGCTGCTGTCCGACCTCTAGACGTGTACTAAAACCTAAACCTGCCTTATAGATGCAATATGGTTTAGGAATGTTGCATGCAAATGAAAATATTTTTTATTTGCCAGCTTCAACAGAAAGTTTTCTGAACTCTTTGAAATCCTTCATGAGTGCAAGAGCAGCTTTGCGGGCGCGTGCGCCGGCAGCCTTGTTACCCTTTTCTACCTGAGCCTCAGCATTTACTGCGAACTCCTCATACTCTTTCTGGATTTTCTCAACGATCTCTTTCATGATGTTATCAGTTTATTAGTTAAACATTGAAAAACTGAACGCAATTTATGTATTATCGCATAAATATGCAAACATTATTCTTAAAAATCTTCGTCTGAAAGCTTGTAGAGAACCATTTGTCGGCAATTTTGACAAATTTTTTTCAGTGTCGGCGCCGTTTTCAGTACTCCGGGCGTGCATTTCTGCGCTCCCGGGGCGAGGACTACTGCAGTACGCTGATGCATCGGACTTTGGCGCTCTCGGTTTGTTTAATTATCAGAAACAATCACAATCTCATCCACGAGCGAACTGCTCAATACAGGGGCGACAATCGTGCCTTTGGAAGCGAAAGGATTGCCAGTCCAAGTGTTCTGGGCGTATGATACGCAAAAAGAAAGTGCTGATAATGCAATTGTGAGTATGTTTCTGTACATATATAGGTTTCTATTTAAAATTTTGTCAGTTATAACTTCTGTTAAATCAACGTTTGGTGGTTACTACCCTCGAATGAAGCTGTCCATTAGTTTTTCCTCCTAAAACTTATACTCTTCCCATAGTTTGTCAGGACTGCTCTTTACCATAAATTTTCCCCGTGCAGAGTTGAATACGCAACCGAACCACTCTGGTGGAATGAGTTCCGTGCCGTCTTCGAGACAGGCTCCAATGAGGTCTCCGCGTTTGACCTGTATGTAGTTGTACGCGGGATTATAACGGGTATATGTGTAGCCTCTGTCAAGTGGAATCAATACTTTCCCAGTGTTGTAATCGATTACGCCAGAGTGTTCTCCGTCTGTGACATAGTAGTATTTTTCTTGATGGGGTTTGCAATCGATGTAATGCATATCCGGGGAAATCATCTCCCTCCCGAGCGAATCGCATACTCCCGAGTATTCGCCTTTTTTAACACTGAAGCGTTTTGATGAGCTGACAAAAAGTAATTTGGTGTAGAGTCTTTCGCGCGGAATGATTTCGGTTCCGTCGGTGTTGAAGACTCCGTAATATGTGATTGTCACGCCATTTTTGTTTTCATAGACTGAGGCTCTGATTTTTTTCGATTGGGGCATATATTTACAATACCGGTAACCACGGGACGCCGGGATGATAATTTTCCCGTTTTCATCAGTGGCTTGCGTAAAGTGGTTTATGTGAGCACGATAAAATACAAAGCCGTCCGGGGCTTCATATCTGCGGGGAATTGTAGGGTCTGAGGCCGGGTCATACTCATCTTCCTGTGCCCAAGCACTGACTCCTGACATTCCAATAAAAAGACATACAGCAAAAAAGAATTTTTTCAAAAAGCCCCAAACATTCATAACGCAATTTTTTTCAGACTCACATGATTTAGTTTTTCCCAACCTATAAAAATGAGTGGAATGTATCAACAATGCACTCTTATTAAAATAGTAATTCTAATTCTGTGGAGCGTCGTTGTAAGCCCGATATTCGCCTTTGGTGACATTCAAGGTTTTCGGGAGCCAAACCTTATAGCGAGTGGATTTGTCCCAAGTATTGCCTGCGGATGCGAAGTCAGATGTATCTGGCGAGGCTTGCCGTTGCCTTCCAGGTCGGCTCCTGCGATCATCGGGGCTGTGAAGGACATCCACGCGAAATCGTTGCCTTCTGCCGGGGTCAGGGCGACGCTGCCGTCCTCGGAAGATTGGATTACCACGCATTCATCCACGAAACCGTCGTCGTCTTGCTCAAAGACGATTTTCTTCTTCCGTGGTTTTCTTTACCTGTGTATTGAAACTGTTCATGGCCCGGTCCGGACCGATTGTCGTGAAAGCCTTGATGCCTTCGATTACCTTGTTGCAGATTTCCGGCATCGCCTCCTTTTCCTCCTGGCTCATCGGACCGATTACGAAATCCACCTGCCCGCCTTTCTTGAAATTGTTTCCGATGCCGATGCGGATACGGGGATATTCGGTGGTTTCCAGAAGTTCCTGGATGTTCTTCAATCCGTTATGTCCGCCGTCGCTGCCTTTCTTGCGCATGCGCAATGTCCCGAAAGGCAGGTTCAGGTCATCACAGATGACAATGAGGTTCTCCATCGGGATGCCGAGTTCATTCATCCAGTATCTCACCGCATTGCCGCTCAGGTTCATGTATGTGGACGGTTTGAGAAGCGTGATTCTCCTTCCTTTGAAAGAGACTTTGGCTATGTCTCCGTATCTTGCTGTCTGGAATGCCGCATCTGCTGATGCCGCCCATGCGTCCAGTACCATGAAACCGACATTGTGTCTGGTGTCGGCATATTCAGCGCCAATGTTTCCGAGTCCGGCCACCAAATAGTCTTTGCTCATATTCCGAGTGCGTTACCTTTTTATAAAAAAACAGGACCGACAGAGATCCCCTGCCAGTCCTGAAAATGTCTCTTTGCTGGAATTATGCTTCAGCTGGAGCTTCAGCTGCCGGAGCTGCCGGAGCTTCTGCGTGATGTATGCCTTCCTCCATAGCCTCGTCAAGAGCTTCCTCATACTCGATGTGAGCTGCAACCTGACGTGAAGACTTGACTGTGCAGATGATAGTTCCCTTAGGAGAAACTACATTGACATTCTCATACTTGAGGTCACCAGCAACGATTCTCTTGCCGATCTGAAGTCTGTCGACATTGACAATGAGCTCATCTGGAAGATCCTTCATGAGGGCGCTGACTTTCAGTTCGCGTACGAGCTTGTAGAACTTACCGCCGGCGCGTACACCGGCAGCGTGTCCGGTGATGGTTACAGGAACCTTGATGGCGATAGGCTTGTCCTCAGTAACTGCGAGGAAGTCTACGTGAAGGCAGTTGTCCTTTACCGGGTGGAACTGGAGCTCGTGAAGAACTGCGAAGTACTTCTTGCCGTTGCTGAGCTCAAGGTCAACGATATAAGATGCCGGAGTTTCGGTAAGACCTTTAAGATCTTTCTCTGTGATAGTGAAGAGAACGTTCTCGATACCTGCGCCGTAGATGTTGCATGGTACAAGACCCTGTTTGCGGAATTCTTTGATTGCCGCCTTGTTGCTGGCCTCACGAACCTGGCCGTTCAATGCGAAATGTTTCATTTCTTTAATTTGTTTAAAATGTGTTACTCAGTCCTGCAACCAGGGCAGGACCCCATTGCACCAAAAGCCTTTGCTTTTTCACGAGTCCGTTTTCGACTCAAAATGCGGCGCGAAGATAGTAATAATTTCCGGAAATGGAAAATAATGTTGCGAATCTTTTTTCAGGACGGCACAGAAACAAATCATAAAAATTGCTATCTTTGGGAATGTGTAAAGTTTTGGATTATGGAGACGACGATCAGAAGATTCCCGATTGGGATACAGACATTTGCGGAGATTATATCCGGAAAGTATTTATACATTGACAAGACGGGCTATGTCAATGGCATTGCAGATAAGTACAAGTACGTTTTCCTGAGCCGACCGCGCAGATTCGGCAAGTCGTTGCTGTCTTCTACTTTCCATTGCTATTTCGAGGGCAGGAAGGAACTTTTCGAGGGGTTGAAAGCCGGCGAGTTGAAGAAGGAATGGACGAAGCATCCGGTCTTTCATTTCGACATGTCAACGGCTAAACATTTGAATGAGGAGCAGTTGGTGCGCACCCTCGGATATAAACTGGAAGAATATGAGGCCATTTATGGAAAGCTTCCGAATGTGGATGACGTTGATGTAAATGCGCGACTGGAATTCCTGATCAAAGCGGCTTTTGAGCAGACCGGGCAGCAGGCCGTCATCATCATTGACGAATATGACGCACCTCTGTTGGACGTGATGAACGACAAGGGCAAGTTACCGGTCCTCAGACAGATAATGAGGAATTTCTACAGCCCGATAAAGAGCCTTGACCCGTATCTGCGGTTCGTTTTCATCACCGGAGTCAACAAGTCTGCGCAACTCGGCATTTCAGGTGAATTGAACAATTTTCAAGACATATCCATGATGCCGGAATACTCTGCATTGTGCGGAATTTCTCAGACTGAGTTGGAAAACAATATGCTAGATGAGGTTCAAGCACTGGCAGACGAACAGAAAGTGAGCTACGAAGATGCTCTCGCATTGCTGAAAGCACACTACGCCGGCTATCATTTTTGCGAAGAATCAGAGAATATATACAATCCGTTCAGTCTCATCAATGCATTGTCTGATAAGTATTTCGGCAGTTACTGGTTCGATACCGGCACCCCGACTTATCTCATCGAAAGACTTCGGAAAAACCCTATTGACGAAACTACATTGGACAATATCCCGCTCGTCCCGCAATCGGATTTCGACGTCTCGCCGGAGATTTCGGAGAATTCATTGCCAATGCTTTATCAGACCGGTTATCTGACCATCAAGTCATACGACGAGAGAATGCAGCTCTATACGCTCGGATATCCGAACAAGGAAGTCAAGATCGGCTTCACGCGAGGACTTTTGGGAGAGTACCCTAGCAAGACCGGCACCGCATCGGGATTCGTGGCACATTTCTATGCCGCAATGGATTCCCAGGACATTGACATGGCTATGGAGAAGCTGCAGGCGTACCTTGCCGGAATACCGAACGACCTGGAAAACAAGACAGAAAAGCATTATCAGACAATAATTTACCTAATTTTCTCGCTACTTGGCTTCTACATCCGGACAGAAGTAAAATCCGCCATCGGCAGGGCTGACGCCGTCTGCTACACGGACAATTGCATCTATGTCTTTGAATTCAAAGTGGACGGATCTGCTGAAGACGCGCTCAAGCAGATTGACGACAAGGGCTACATGCTTCCTTATAAATTCGAGGAAGGCAAGAACCTCGTCAAGGTCGGCGTAAACATTTCCTCTCAGACCCGTACCGTCGAGAAGTGGATCGCGAGGTGATTTCATTTTGGTGTGGAGCGTAAATTGCAGACTATCAGATGATTAACCGAAATCAGAGTCGTGAAAACCGCAACTCTGAAAATAGCTGATGCGTTAATATATAGGCAGTTGCACTCCACGCCCCACCTGACCACCCGTAGTTCTACATCTGCAAACCATTCTCAGAACTATCCAATCGACAACCCATTCTCAGTACCATCCGCCTCCTGTATCGCAAAACTTTCTTAATTTTGTAAAGGCGAACACACAAATATCTATGTTAAAGTCATTGATAGACAACAGATTGTACAAAAACGAACCATTTACGTATAAATGTGGCCCCTATGTTGTCCGGCGATATCCTATTTTTGCCGTCGGATTTAAAACCACATGATCTTTATGAAGACAATAACTTTTGTTCTATCATTTTTCCTTCTTCTGGTTTCTGACATGGCTGTCGGCAGCGACAATGTATATAACATGGTAAAGCCCGACAAGGAAAACGCCAGGGCACGTGAACTCGTGTCGAAAATGACACTGGAAGAAAAGTGTGATTATATAGGTGCCGTTACTTCTTTCGTCATGAGGAGCGTGGACAGGTTGGGCATACCACAGATCCGTATGGCGGACGGCCCCCAGGGCATACGCAACAATACTGTCAGCACTCTTTATCCGTCCGGAATACTCACCGCCGCTACATGGAACAGGGATTTGGCAGAAAAACTCGGTCATGGTCTGGGCAAAGACGCCAAGGCCAGGGGAGTGGCCATATTGCTCGGACCGGGCGTGAACATCTACCGGGCTCCGATGAACGGCAGGAATTTCGAATATTTCGGCGAGGACCCGTATCTGGCCTCTGAAATCGCGGAACATTATATAGAAGGTGTACAGGCGGAAGGCGTTATCGCCACCGTCAAGCATTTTGCGGCCAACAATCAGGAATGGAGCCGCCATCATGCAAGTTCCGACGTGGATGAGAGGACACTTCATGAAATATATTTCCCGGCATTCAGGAAAGCAGTCGAAAAGGCTCATGTCGGAGCCGTCATGACCAGCTACAATCCGGTTTTCGGTGTTCATGCATCGGAAAATGCTTATATGAATGTGGAGGTCCTCCGCAACATGTGGGGCTTCGACGGCATTCTCATGTCCGACTGGACTTCCGTATATTCCACATCCGGAGCCGTGAACGGCGGCCTTGACCTGGAATGCCCCAAGGGCGTGTATCTTACCAAAGAAAGGATCATGCCTCTCATAGAATCCGGCGTCATTTCGGAGGAAACCATTGACAGGAAGGTATATAACATATTGTCGACATTGGACAGGTTCGGGCTTCTGGACAAGCCGGTACTGGACGAAAGCATTGAAAAGGATAATCCTGAAAATGCGGCTACGGCATTGGAACTTGCGCGCGAGGGTATCGTGATGCTGGAGAACAGGGGCGGCGAGCTTCCTTACGGCAAGCGAGAGCGTGTGCTGGTCATGGGGCCGAACGCTTGTGTGACGACGACCGGCGGCGGCAGCGGATTCGTGACGCCTTTCCATACGGTAACGGTGGCGGACGGTATCAAGAAGCAGTTCGGCGAGAAATATGTGCAGGTGCTTTCGGATGATGACCTGTATGCCGACATTTCTTCCGACATCGTGGCATCCAAGGATGGGAAAACCAACGGCTTCAGGGCCGAATACTATGATAACAAGACATTTGACGGCAAGCCGACAGTCGTGAGGACTGATGCTGCCGTGGATTTCAACTGGGGAAGGAAATCTCCTGCCGAGGGTATTCCGGAAGATGGCTTTTCGGTACGCTGGGAGGGAACTTACACTGCCCCGGAGAGTGGAAAACTTCGTTTTTTGATGTCCGGAGACGATGGCTACAGGCTGTTTGTCGATGACAAAATTGTCGCAGGGGACTGGGGTAACCATTCATTGTCCTCCAGAACGGCATTCTTCGACGTGAAGAAAGGTCAGGACTATACGATCCGCTTCGAGTTTTTCGACAACGCCTCCGATGCAATCGCGAAGCTCAAGATCGGCATGTTCAATGAATCTGCGTTCAATGCTGCCGTAGCCAAGGCCGGACGAGTCCTCTACTGCGGAGGGTTCAACAGCAATATCGAGGGCGAAGGCTTCGACAGACCGTTCGAACTGCCTCAGGAACAAAGGTCAATGATTTCCCGACTGACGGAGGCGCACCCTCATGTCACGGTGGTTCTCGATGCCGGTGGAGGCGTGGATTTCAACGGCTGGAGCGAAGGTGTGGAAGCTGTGCTCTATGCGTGGTATGCAGGCCAGGAAGGCGGTACAGCCGTTGCTGACATTGTCAGCGGCAAGATTTCTCCAAGCGGCAAGCTCCCTATTTCCATAGAAGACAAATGGGCTGACAATCCTGTACATGATTCATATTATGACAATACTCCTGTGAAGACTCAGAATACACCGTTCAAGAGAATTGAATATCGTGAGGGGATATTCTGCGGCTACAGAGGATATGACAGAAGCGGCATCGCGCCGAGATATCCGTTCGGTTACGGCCTTTCCTACACCTCTTTCGAGTACTCCGACATGAATGTGGAAAAGCTGTCTGCCGACAGCGTGAAGGTTTCGTTCACCGTTGCCAATACCGGCCGGGTCGGAGCGTCCGAAATCGCCCAGGTTTATGTCAATGACAAGATTTCTTCAGTTGCGAGACCGGTGAAGGAACTCAAAGACTACGGGAAAGTCTATATTCCGGCAGGCAAGTCTGTCCGCATGACTTTCGTTCTGGGTCCTGATGCATTCTCGTTCTATGACGTGAAATCCAGATCTTTCATCATTGAACCTGGTGAATTTGAGATACTTGCAGGCCCTTCATCCGCGGAGCTGCCTCTTCGAGCAGAGGTCATGATGGGTGCGCCTGAATATGAGGTGGTGAACATTGCGCCGGACACCGTGTCAGTCATCAAGAACCCGCTTAACGGCTGGGTGATGTATATGGGAAGGAATTGGGACGCGGATTTCGGCAAGGTGTTCCGTTATGACGAGTTCCCTGCCGATGTTCCGGGTGGAAAAGTCAGAGTGTCAGACTATTGCGGGACAGCTTATATCCGCACCAGCTGGGCTTCCATGGAACCGGAGGAAGGAAAATATTTCTGGAATGATCCTGATTCCCATCTGTACAGACTTTTGGCTGAAGTGAGAAACAGAGGCATGCGTCTGGCTTTCCGTATCGTCGTGGACGGACGTGACCAGGGACAGAATACCCCTCAGTTCGTAATCGACGCCGGCGCCAAGTGCTTTGCCAGCAAATTGGGAAACAAGGAGGTATATACCCCTTATCCTGACGATCCGGTGTTTCAGGAAAAGTATGCCGCTTTCATCAAGGCTTTCGCGGCCAGGTACAATTCATCTGATGAAGTGGATTTCATAGATGCCTACGGATTGGGAAAATGGGGTGAAGCCCATTCCATGAAATATATCGACGGGAAAGATAAAATTCCCGTATATGAGTGGATTACAGACCTTTATTCGACGAACTTTACAAATGTTCCTCTGCTGATGAACTATCACAGGGTACTTGCGGAAGAGACCGTGAACGGATGGGAAGACGAACCGAATCCGGATTCCGAGGGAATGCTCGAAAGTGCAATCCGCAAAGGATACAGCCTTCGTCATGATGCTTTCGGGATGACGGGATATTACAAGGAATGGGAAAAGGCTTTCGCAGCCAAGTGGAACTTCAAGGTCCCTATCGTTCTGGAAGGCGGATGGATTACCGGAGCGCATCATCGCTACTGGATAGATCCGAGCGGAAAATATCATGAGGGACATCCTGAGGAGGTCCGCAGGGCTGAAATGGATGCCGGCGAAGAGGCGCATGTGAACATGATGGATTTCAGGGTCGGCAATGAAACCGAGACATGGTTCCAGAATATGGACCTTGTGCAAAGGTTCATCCGTCACGGCGGCTACAGGCTCTGTCCCGTGCAGGTGATGTTCCCGAAGGAAGCGGAATCCGGGGAAACATTGACATTGACCCATACTTGGGAAAATCTCGGTTGGGGCTATTGCCCGAACAATATCCGACAGTGGAATTTCAGGTACAAGCCTTCTTTCGCATTGATCGACGGTAACGGCAAGGTGGTGAAGACGTTCGTGGATCCGAAGGCGGAACCTTCGGACTGGAGACAGAGCAAGCCGGTGAGCTATACCATGGAAGTCGTGCTCAATGATGTCCCTTCCGGAACGTATACTTGGGCAGTCTCGATAGCCGATACCCGGAAAAATGATGTCCCGGGCCTGAATATGGCAGTCGATGCCGCATCCCTTACAGCTGACGGCTGGCTTAAAGTCGGGAAAATTACAGTGAAATAATATGTTTAATAATTAATAACAAAACTATTTTCGATTATGATCAAAGCAATCAGAACTGCCTTCATGACAGTGGCACTCAGTTTTGTTACGGCGATGTCTTTCAATGCATCAGCCCAGAATACGAACGTGAGAGTCAGCGGAAATGTCGTAGATGAAAGCGGTACCCCATTGTCCGGAGTAGTCGTTTATGTGAAGAGTGGCAACACCAAGGATGCCACTACCACTGACGGAAACGGAGCTTATAGCATCGGTGCATCTTCAGCATCGTCACTCGTTTACTCTTGCCTCGGCTACAAGGAGCAGGAGATCCTGGTGGGCAGCCAGTCTGTCATCAATGTGAAACTCGTCCTCGATTCCTTCAATCTGGACGATGCCGTGGTAATCGGTTACGGTTCCCAGAAGATGAAGGACCTCACCGGAGGACTTTCCGTCGTAAACCGCGAGGCCCTCGAAATGGTGTCTACCGGCAACCTCATGGACCGCATTTCCGGTCAGGTGGCAGGTCTTACCGTCACCACTTCAAGTGAGGCTCCGGGTTCCAACCAGTCGCTTCTTATCCGTGGTCAGAACTCATTGTCAGCTACCAACAGCCCTCTCATTGTCCTGGACGGCATTCCTTACGAGGGCGGACTTGCCGACATTGACCCGGATATCGTCGAGAGTATGACTGTCCTGAAGGACGCTTCTTCTGTAGCAATCTATGGATCAAGAGGTTCCAACGGTGTCATCCTCATCCAGACCAAGAAGGGAAAGGAGGGTACGATGAGCGTTACCTACAAGACCAGACTCAGCATTGCGCAGCCTATGCAGCGGATTCAGGTCATGGGCCCGCAGGAATTCATCAGATTCAAGCAGGACATGGGCCGTCTCGGAACCAAACAGCTTACCGGTGAAGACCTCGACCCTATCGCAGGCCAGGTCATCAGCGCGTCAGAGAAGCAGAATTACGCTCTCGGCATCACCAATGACTGGCAGGACTATGTGTTCCGCACTGCCTTCAACATGGACCATCAGCTGACCTTCTCGGGCGGTACTGAGAAGACCCAGTACATGGCTGCGGTTTCATACCTGCATAACCCTGGAGTCGTATACAACTCCAACTATAACCGTGTCAGCGTATATGCAAGCATAAACCAGATACTCAACAACTGGCTTACCGTAGGACTTACCACACAGTTCGTGAACCGTGAGTCAGGCGGTGTCACCCCTAATCTCGAACATGCCATCAAGCAGTCTCCATACGGTATCTACAAGGATGAGACGGGTGCATACTACGAGGAGCCGATGGACTACAGCAACCTCCCGAACCCTATGAAGGATGTCAATGCTGACCAGAAGAATACCGGCAGGAATGTCCTCGTAAACGGCTATGTCGAGGTCAAGTTCCCTGTAAAAGGCCTTTCTTTCAAGTCCCAGCTCGGATACAACTACCGCAACAACTTCACCGGCACATACTACGGACGCAATACCGTTACCGGCAAGGCTTCCATCAGCAACAGCCATACCACCGACTATACCTGGGAGAACATCCTCAAGTACGACAGGGATTTCGGCAAGCACCACTTCGACGCTACCGGCTTGTTCTCAATGCAGGAGAAATCCAATGTTTCCGCATCGCAGAACGGCGAATGCTTCGTGAACGATGATTCAAGCTTCTACAAGATGGACGGAGCTGAAAACAAAGTAACCATCGGCTCAGGCTTCTGGAAGGAGAACATGATGTCATACATGCTTCGTCTCAACTACGGTTATGCGGGCAAGTACCTCGTGACATTGACCGGACGCGCTGACGGCGCATCAGTTTTCGGAGCCAACAACAAGTACGGATTCTTCCCGTCTGCCGCTGTGGCATGGAACATTTCCGAGGAAAACTTCATCAAGGACAAAACAGACAAGGTGGACATGCTCAAAGTCCGTCTGTCCTATGGTGCGAACGGAAACAACGCGATTTCCAGATATCAGACCCTTGACCGCCTTTACGCTACGAACGGCGTGAAGTATATCTACGGCGACGGTTCTACTGCAGTGAACTCTGCATACCTTCCTTCAGACGGTATCGGCAACCCGAACCTCAGATGGGAGACCACCTATACCGCCAACCTCGGTATCGACTTCCTCTTCTTCCGCGGAAGACTCGGCGGATCAGTGGACATGTACATTTCCAATACCAAGGACCTGCTGATGACCCGTACCGTGCCTATCATGAACGGCTACAAGAAAATTTGGGACAATATCGGCGAAACCCAGAACAAGGGTATTGAGCTGACATTGAATACCGTGAACATCAGAAAGTCGAACTTCACATGGAATACCGACCTCAGCTTCTTCCTGAACAGGGACAAGATCGTGGAACTCCGTGGTGACGGCAAGGATGACGTGAACAACAAATGGTTCATCGGCAAGCCTCTCTCCGTGTACTATGACTACAAGATAGTAGGCCTCTGGCAGGATGGTGACGAGTTCACGTTCACCGATGCTGAGGGCAATACCAAGGTGCACCAGACAGGTGCCCAGCCGGGTGACGCCAAACTTTACGACGCTGACGGCGACGGTGTCATCTCTACCGACGACCGCGTGATCATCGGCAGCACAAGGCCAAGTTTCACAATGTCAATGGGCAACAGGTTCCAGTACAAGGATTTCTATTTCTCATTCCTCATGAACGGCAAGTTCGGCACATGGATGAGCGACAATGTCGCCAACATCGGCTCCTGGTCATTCGGTTCCGGAAACTATATCCATGGCGCCAAATATTGGACACCTGAGACTCCGGATGCGGAATATACGTCTCCCGGTTATGTGAACAGGTTCAGCCACGGTTTCTACAAGAAGATGAGCTACGTCACACTCAAGAACGTGACCCTCGGTTACAGAATCCCTAAGAAGGCCGTACAGAAGGCACACTTGAGCGCAGTTGATGTCAATGTCAGCGTGAACAATGTAGGTGCAATCTCCAACATGCGTCAGATGCTCAACTATGACAATACATGGTTCGCATCATTCCCTACAGCGCGCTCTTATATGCTTGGACTTACAATTACATTCTAATTATCAGAAGAAACATGAAAAAGAATATATTCAAGACAGGTCTCATGGTCATTGCGATGGCAGCCGCAGCATCATGCAGCGGATACCTTGACGAGGATCTCAAGAGCTCGCTCGCACCTGACAATACATACACCAGCTCGATGGGCTTCGAGACCGGCTGCAACGGACTGTACTCCATCGCCCGTTCAGAATACAATACCTGGGGAGAGAACGGTGCCTACATGCATGGCGCGGCCTGCGCATACGAGGCGCTCCAGATCGCTACCGACATCGTGGACCAGAATGGTGCCAAGGACGGTTCGCTTACTCCTTTCGCCGACCTTACATTGACGGCGGCCACCAAGTTCGTGGGCTCTTATTGGAACTGGGCATACAACCTCATTGCCTCCGCCAATGAAATCATGATCTATGCGGACAAGAATACCAACTGGGATTATCCTGAGGACAAGCAGATTGCAATCGCTACGGCCAGATTCTTCAGGGCATACGCCTACAGGACTCTCGTATATCTTTACGGAGACGTTCCATGGGTGGAGACCATCGAAAATCCGTTCAAGCTCTCATTTACCAGAACACCGAAGGTGGAAGTTCTGGGCCATATCATAGACGATTTCACATTTGCAGCGGAAAATCTTCCGACCGATCCTGACAAGGTGAAGACCGGAAAGCTTACATGCTGGGCTGCATACCATCTCCTCAGCGAGATGTACAACTTCCGCGGACATCTTACCAAGGATAAGGCTAATTTCGAAGAAGCAGCCAAATGTGCTCTCAAAGTCATTGACAGCAAATATTTTGCATTGAATACCGCCCGTTTCGGCGCAAGCAAGAACGAGAAGGGTGACGCGTTCAGCGACATGTTTCAGGAGAACAACCAGAACCGCACGAGCGGCAATACCGAGAGCATCTGGGTAATGCAGTTCGAATATCAGACCGTCGGCGGCGGTACCAATTCCGACGACTGGACTCGCCGTGCATGGAATCCTCAGTATTTCGCTATCAACGGCTTCGCCCTTGCCGATTCTCTCGGAGGACGCGGACTTGCACAGATTTCCCCTATGAAATGGTGGATCGGTACGAAAAATACCAGTGCCACACAGGTATCCGGCGCCAAGGAAGGAGGTATCTTCGAGGATGGCGACATGCGTAACTCGAAATACAATATCAAGAGAGACTGGTATTACAACAATCCTCTGGTTCCTGCTTCGCTCGGCAAGAAGAGTGAAATTACCGACAAGACATGGGCTACCGGCCAGCTTTTCCCTGCCCTTACCAAATTCTTCTTCGGGAAGTCTGACAACCTCCAGCTTTCAGGTTCCTACAAGGACCGTATGAAGTGTCGTCTGGGTGAAACCTATCTCCATCTTGCTGAGGCTTATCTCGGAATGGGCGACGCCGCAAAGGCTGCGGAAGCATTGAACGTAATCAGGAAGAGAGCCAAAGTCAGAAACCTGGAGGCTTCTGAAGTTACTGTGGATGAGCTTCTTGACGAGCGTATCCGCGAGATGGTAGGCGAGGAAAGCCGTAAGTTTACTCTCGTGAGAATGGGTGCGGACGTATATGTGAACCGTGTGAAGAAGTACAATCCTTCCATTGCGGACCAGATCGACGAGCACTTCGCTCTTTGGCCGGTTCCACAGGAAATCCGCGATGCCAACAGAGGCAGCGAGTTCCCGCAGAACCCGGGATATGGTGAATAATTGAACATTTAAAATTGATAACTTTATGAAATATATGAATAAGGCATTGTCAATGCTTGCCGCTGCGGCAGCAGTCATGTCCTGCCAGTGGGATCCGGCTGACCATGATGTCGCACCCGTAGAGGAAAAACTGACACTTTCGGCATCGTCTGAGAATGTCGTGCTTCTGGAGGAAAACCTGAAGAAAGATGCGGTTACATTCAGCTGGACTGAAGCCAGGGATATGGGCGAAGACTATATGATTTCATACGAGACCAAGCTTGATGTCCTCGGAAACAACTTCGGCTCCAAGACAGTAATCAGGACAGATATGGACCCGGGCGAGTTCAGCCAGAGCTTTACCGTGGAACAGCTCAACACATGGGCTACGGAAAGATGGGGACTGCCTGTAAACAAGCAGTTTACACTCGAATATCGCGTAGTTGCACAGTGGGAAGGCGGTTCTACTTTCGAAATGCCTGAGGTACGTACCATGCAGGTGGTCGTCACCCCTATCAAGGTGACGGTGTTCGATGCGGACAAGATGTTCGTAGGCGGTACGGCCGTAGAAGAGAAGGAAATCTCCAGGACGCTTGAAAACGAGTTCCAGTTCGCATGGCTTGGCGACCTCACCATCGGTGATCTCCAGATTCCTGTGGAATATGAGGGCGTGAGATATTACATCGCACCTAAGGACGGCAAGACTGCGCTCCAGGACGGCAAGACCATCGACATCACCATGCAGGAAAAGCCTTTCGCATGGGACATCACATCTGCCGGAAAATACCGCGTGGTCGTGGATATGAAGACCGCCAAGGCGACCATCTATTCGCCGGCTACCGACCTCAAGCCGTTCACCGTATCATGGTATCCTAACCTCAAGAACCCTGACGAAGGCGACAACGGACACGCGTACATCACCACCACGGTAGACAAGATCTACGGACGCGGCGAGTCTGTCGGCTGGTCAGCAACAGGCAAGGATCTGAAATGTAAAGTTTCCCTGGCTGACCCTCAGATACTTGTCTATACAGGCGGTGTCCTCGGTTCAGGACGAACGGATTTCGCCATCATCTCCAGCCTTAAAGTGGACGGGTACAATAATGAAAATGCATACAACACCAACAACTCATACGTATTCGCTCCTGTATGGACCGGAAGCAACTACGACCAGAGCGTGACAATGGGCAAATGGATGGATATGGAAGGCGGATTATATCTGCGAGGCAATTACTTCAAGATTCCTAGCGGCACGAATTTCATCATCTTCGATTTGCGAAACATGAGAATATGGATGGAAAAGCGTTAAAGAAAATGGGCACGGTGCTTCTGGCACTGTGCTCTTTGTGCTGTTGCTCCAAGGAGACTTCCGGGGTAGGCGGCGGTTCTGACAACACGGGAGACCTGACGGTGATAAAATTCAACCCCGACAAGAAGACCGTGCTCCACAACCCTCTCAACGGATGGGTCATGTACGGCAGCGGATCAGGAGACCCGTCTGACTGGGACAAGGAAATCTATGTCTCGGAGCTGGGAAAGAATGTCATGGTACGTGATTATGCCTCAGCTTGTTACATAAGGACGAACTGGCGCACATTCAACCCGCAGGAAGGCGTCTATGCCTGGCGTGACCCTTCCACGAAACTCTACAAGATGATTCACGGCGCGCTTGACAGGGGACTTCCCATATCGTTCCGCGTAGTCGTGGACGGACGCGACCAGGGAGAAAACACCCCGCAGTTCGTATTCGACCATGGCGCCACCTATTGGCTGGAAAACGCCAAGTATCCGCAGCGCAAGACTCCATATCCGCAGGATCCTGTCTTCCAGAAATACTACGAGATGTTCATTGCGGAACTTGCCAAGGATTTCAATGACCCTGAGAAGACTGCGTTCATCGACGGCTACGGCCTCGGCAAATGGGGCGAGGGACACAATGTCGTTTATGAGAACGGCAATGCAGTCACCGAGAATACGGAGCGTCTCAAATATGAGGTAATGGATTGGATTACAGATGTATATACCAAATACTTCACCGCCGTTCCGCTAGCAATCAACTATCACAGGGTAATCGGTCATCCCGCAAGCGACGGAGCTGCCAATCCGAACAGCGAGAAACTTCTGAATCTTGCCGTGAGCAAGGGCTATTGTCTGCGTCAGGACGCATTCGGCATGAGCGATTACTACCGGGATTGGGAGCGTGCTTATGCCGCTTCATGGATGTACAAACGTCCGATAATAATGGAAGGCGGCTGGATTGTCAGCCAGCACAGTTACTGGAATGACTCCAGGGGATACCGCAAGGGTCATCCTGAAGATGTGCGCCAGGGTGAATACGATGACTGTAAAGTGGCCAAGGTGAACATGATGGACTTCCGCGTCGGTGCGGAAACCGAGTCCTGGTTCACTGATGCATTCACATTGGTCCAGCAGTTTACCTCCGAAGGCGGCTACCGGCTTTATCCTGAGCAGGCCGGCGTTCCAAAACAGGTGTCCAAAGGCACCAAAGTGACGCTCACCCACAGATGGAAGAACATGGGATGGGGCTATTTCCCGAACAACCTTCCGCAGTGGAACTATCGCTACAAGGTCGCCTTCGCACTCCTCGACAAGACCGGAAAAGTCGCCCAGGTCCAAGTCGACGGTCAATGCGAGCCTTCAGTTTGGGTCAATGCCAAAGTGTTTGATTACAAGACAGATGTCACTGTCAATGTCCCTGCGGGGGAATACACATGGGCCGTGGCCATAGTCAATACCGATAACGGCGACAAGCCGGCAATCCAGCTCGCGACCAGAGGCGAAATTACTGCGGACGGCTGGCTGAAAATTGCCAAGGTCAATGTTAAATAATGTTATTATGAAATTGGATATCAAGAACTTGATGATATGTGCCGCTGCTTCGGCATGGATTCTTTCGTCCTGCTCCGGAGAAAAAGGAGAGGATGGCCCGTCACACGATCCGGACAGTTACGAGACGATCAACATCACGCCGGACAAGACTACCGTCCTGAGGAATCCGCTTTGCGGCTGGGTCCTTTATGCGGGCCTGGGGAATGACCTCTCCGATTTCTGGAAGAGATATGACTCCATGGAATCATCCGTCGGCCCGGTCAATGTCACGGAATATGCAACTACCTTGCTGATAAGGACTTCGTGGGGACAGCTGAACCCGGAAGAGGGCGTCTACGTGTGGCAGGAAGGATGCAATACCATATATGCACAGCGATATAAGAGCCTCATTGCGGAAGCACGCAAACGTAACATGCGCGTAGGCTTCGGCTATGGCATCGACAGCCGTGACAAGCATGAGTTCTGCACGCCTCTCTATGTGCGGGACAAGGGTGCGAAAGGATATGCCACCAAGACAGGCTCGATGGAAGTGTGGTCTCCATATCCGGATGATCCGGTTTTCCAGCAATGCTATGAAAAGTTCGTTCATGACTTTGCGCAGGAAATCAATGACCCTGACCATTATGAATTCGTGCATGGCGTGGGCATCGGAAAATGGGGCGAATATCACAGCTGCATCTACTCTACAGGTGACGAAACTCCCAAGAAGCCAGTGTTTGAATGGGTTACGTCGCTATTTGCCAAGGAGTTCAAGATTCCGATTTTCATAAACTATCACCGTTCTCTCGGTTCTACTAAAGACGGTGTGAATCCTGATTCCGAGGACATGGTCCAGTCAGCAGTGAACAAAGGTTTCGGAATCGGCAGCGGCGCCTTCGGAATGAAGACTTACTACGGGTCATGGGAAAAGAACATAGCGGCCAAGTACCGCAACATTGTCCCGATAATTGCCGAAGGCGGCTGGGTGAAAGCCTCTCATGGTGATGCTCCTATGCGCTGGGAATCAGAAGGATATAAAGACTGGGGCGACGTGAGGAAAGGTGAATTCGACATGGCGCGCGAAGCTCGTGCGAACATGATGGATTTCCGGTACAATGAAGATGTCACCGTCAGTGAGACATGGTCATGGTTCAACGAAGCATATGACCTGGTCGAGCAGTTCATAAAGGACGGAAACTACAGGCTCTATCCGGCCAAGGTGATTCTTCCGAAGGAACTGACTGCGGGAAAATCAGAGGAAATCGTCCATAAGTGGGCCAATGTCGGATACGCATATTGCCCTACCAATTTCAAGCCTTTCGTGGGTAAATACAAGGTGGCTTTCGCCCTCCTTGACGCTTCCGGCAAGCCGGTCAAGCTTTTCTACGATGAGGAGGCCCAGCCGCATGAGTGGATAAAGGGCTCTCCGAAGCAATATTCTTTCACTGTGAAAGCTGACGGCATTGCCCCCGGTGAGTATACTTGGGCTGTCGGAATCGTGGATTATGCGTCAGAGACCAAAAAAATTGGTATCTTTACATCGGCAAAAGGAAATTATACATCCGACGGCTGGCTCAAGCTGTCAAAAGTGACACTGAAAAAATAATCGTTTATGAAATCATTGTACGGAAAAATATGCGGACTCCTCTTTGCAGGATTCTTTGCAGTTACATCATATCCCGCTACCGGATGTTCTCCGGCGCAGACTCCTTCAGAGACTCAGGGAACTGCCGAAAAGAAGGATGACGGGGTCATCAGGATACTCGCAATCGGCAACAGCTTCTCGCAAGATGCTGTGGAACAATATCTTTACGAACTCTTCGATGCTGCAGGGATAAAGGTCGTGATCGGCAATATGTATATCCCAGGCTGTCCGCTGGAAAGGCATTACAACAATTCCGTGTCGGACAAGGCAGAATATGCTTACAGGAAAATCGTCGACGGCGAGAAGACGAATACTCCGAAAACAAAACTCATCGACGCGCTTCTGGATGAGCCGTGGGATTATATCAGCCTTCAGCAGGCGAGCGGAAAAGCCGGTGAATACGATACATATAATCCATATCTCAAGTCATTGATATCATATCTCCGGAGGTATGCACCGAAGAAGGACTTCAAACTGGTGTGGCACCAGACCTGGGCTTATGCTTCGGATTCCGGCCATGGCGAATTCCCGAAATACGGAAGCGACCAGATGCAGATGTATGAGGCTATCGTGGCAGCGACCAAGAATGCGTTGAAAGACAATAAGTTCGATGTCCTGGTTCCGTCGGGAACCGCCATCCAGAACGCCCGCACTTCCTATATCGGAGACAAAATGAACCGCGACGGATACCATCTGGAGCTCAATTATGGACGTTACACCGCTGCCTGCACCTGGTTCGAAGCGATTTCCGGAAAGAAGGTCGTCGGTAATTCCTATGCTCCTGCGACTGTGGATGACGGCAAGAAAGCCGTAGCGCAGAATGCGGCTCATGAGGCCGTGCGCCATCCGTACAAGGTCACTATAATGAAAGATTTTCAGATAGCGCCGTCGGCAGAATAACGAATGAACATAAAATACTCTGTCCTCGCGATTGTCGCCGGGATTATGTCATTGTGTGCCAATGACATGTCTGCGCAGAAAGTGATGGATTTGAGCGGAGAGTGGAGATTCCAGACAGATGTCATGGATTTCCGCCGGGGTTCCCTGTCTCCGCGATACAATCATAAGCTTCAGTCAGTCATCACTCTTCCCGGCATTACAGATGATTACAAGATAGGTTATGAGAATCCATATTCTTATGTGGACAGGCTCACCCGTCTGTATGAATATATGGCTCCGGCATGGTATCAGCGTGATATCGAAATTCCTGCGTCATGGGCCGGAAAACGTATTGTGCTGTATCTGGAACGCACCCATTGGCTCAGTTCGGTATGGGTCGATACCAAGGAAGTCAGCCGTTGCGATTACATAAGCGTACCTCACAGGCATGACCTGACGCCGTTCTTGACGCCGGGAAAGACGCACCGTATCACCATCTGCATCGACAACAGATTCCAATATGACACCCACAAATGGAATCACGCCCACACCGAGTTTACACAAATAAACTGGAACGGAATCCTCGGCGAGATAAAGCTCATGGCATTGGAACCGCTTGGCATTGAGGACCTTCAGTTGTATCCGCAATTGCAGTCCGGCAGTGTCAATGCGAGGTTGGCGGTGTCCTGCATGACAGGAAAGCCATGCGAAGCTGTGGCCCGGTTCCGCGTCACATGTCCTGACGGGCGGGTTGTCACGAGCAGCCTGCCTTTGCATGTCACCGACTCCCTTTTGGTAGCGGAGAAGGAAATTGCCCTTGCTCCTGACGGGGAAAAGGTCTTCCTGTGGGATGAGTTCCATCCTGACCTTTACACTGTGGAATGTACTCTGTGTCCGGTCAATGATTCCTCATCGGCACATGTCGTGAAGACCACCTTCGGCATGCGTTCCGTCGGAAGAGATGCCCATCATATAATGGTCAACGGCCATCGTGTCCATCTGCGCGGAACCGTCGAAAATGCCGTGTTCCCGAAAACCGGTCATGCTCCTGTCGAAGATGCTCCTTGGGAAAGGATAATGGGTATAGTCAAGTCTTATGGCATGAACCACATGCGTTTCCATTCATGGTGCCCTCCGGATGCAGCCTTCCGTGCGGCCGACAAGGCGGGCGTATATCTGGAGATAGAAATGCCGATGTGGGGAAAGGATGCGTTGCCTGATGAGAGGCGTTATGATTTCTTCAGGAGGGAAATCAGGGCCATCCTGAAAGAATACGGCAATCATCCGTCGTTCCTGCTCTACTGCAACGGCAATGAGATCCAGGGCAATTTCGATTTCATCGAGGAATTGACCTCCACTGCGGAAAAACTTGATTCCAGGCATCTGTACAGCGGTTCTACGGCGAGAACCAGGATTCCGTCGGACCAATATTACATCTCACAAGATACTCCCAAAGGGGCTGCCAAGGTTTATGAAGGACGCCCTGGAACCGATTGGGACGTGAACGTGGCATCGGACGTGGACGTCCCCGTAATCTCCCATGAATCAGGCCAGAGATGCATGTATCCTGATTTCGACGAGATTCCGAAATTCGACGGGCCGGTTCGTGCACGCAATCTGGAACTGTGGCGCAATATGCTGAATGACAACGGTATGCTGGGGCAGGCCAAGGACTTTTTCCGGGCCTCGGGAGCATTGACCGTATTGGAATACAAGGCTGTGATGGAAGCATTGCTCCGTTCTTCGCTGTCGGCGGGATTCCAGCTGCTGTCATTGAATGATTTTACGGGACAGGGCTATGCGCCGGTAGGAATTCTGGACCCGTTCTGGGATTCCAAGGGGCTGGTTTCCCCTGAACAATGGCGGTACTTCTGCGCACCGTCCGTGGTGCTACTGAGATATGAAAAGAGCACTTTTTTCAATGATGAAGTGTTCAGCGCGCGTGTTGAGGTCTACAATTACAGCGACCGCCCGTTCAGGAAAGCCGATGTGAAGTGGACTGTTTCAGACGAGGACGGAACAATCCTGGCCCACGGCAATGCCGGCAAGCATGATTTTCCTTCATACGAGGTGTCCGCTGCCGGCAAGATCGAGATTCCGCTGACGCGGTTCAATGTCTCCGCTGCGCGCGAGCTGACATTGACGGTCAATGCCGGAAAAACATTGAAAAATACCTGGAAAATCTGGGTGTATCCCCGTGCCGCGATGCCTTCGTCTGATGACAATGTCTTGTACACCAAGGATTTGGACAGTGCCGCTCAAGCCCGGCTTTCTGCGGGAGGAAAAGTGGTGTGGATGCCTGACCCGTTGAAAACCAAAGGCCGCAAGTCGGTGTTCCATAACCATTTCTGGAATCCGATCATGTTTGCATGGCCTCCTATGACGATGGGCTGTCTCATGCACGATGACATGGGCATGTTTGCAGATTTTCCTACGTCGTACCATACGGACTGGCAGTGGTGGGACATCCTGGAATATGCCAAAGTCATGGAACTTCAGGACTTCCCGTCAGGAATAGTTCCGTTCATCCAGGTGATTGACAGCTTCGACAGCAACAGGAAGCTCGGCATCGGGTTCGAGGCTTCTGTCTGTGGAGGAAAACTGCTGGTCCTGGCGATGGACGCTGAAAAGGACATTGACAAGAGACCTGCCGCACGGCAGTTGCTCCGCAGCATTGACAAATATGTGCGCGGCGACGGTTTTGCGCCTCGCGCGGCCGTGGATATTGAGGAATTGCAGTCTTTGTACGAATAGATTTCATTATCTTTGTCTATGTGACCCTTAAAAAACGCATATTGGCATGAGATTGATTGTCATCATACTATCGGCGTTGGTGTCTGTCGCCTCATACGCTGTCGACACGAAGAACTACCGCTTTCATCAGATGCCGGAAACTTCCTATTACGGAGGTATAAACAGCATCGTGAAAGATAGCGTCGGCAGGATATGGTTCAGCGGTACTGACGCATTGTTCATGTACAACGGACATACGTTCAAGAACATGTCCGTCATCGGGCCGCATCAGGCGCCTGTCGATTACAGGAAGCTGGTGTCGGACAGGAACAATACCATTTATGCGGCGACAAGTGCCGGACTGTATATGTTCGACTATATGCAGCAGAAGTTTGAACTTGTGCTGGATGGTGACGTGGGGGCGATGGAGGCTGACGAGCGTGAAGGATTGTGGCTGATACTGAATGACGAGGTCGTCCGTTTCGAAGATGGCAGGACGACAGGAAAATATCCGTTGCCGGATACCGTGAGGGTGACACCGTTCACGCTTCATCTGTCGTGTTCTTCCGGCCATGTCTATGTGGGGGCGTATAACAGGTTGCTGCGTATCGAAAACGGTGAGTATGAGAACTTTGCCGTTCTGGATGACGACAATGCCGTAGTATGCGACGTCAGAGAAGATTCGTCTCACGTATATGTGCTGACGCGCAACGACGGACTATATGTGCTCGACAAGGCCGGCCAGCTTGAAGGTACATTCAATTTGCCGGAAGAATATGGACATTCCAGCAATGCGAAGGAACTGTATATCGATTCCGACGGCATAGTTTGGGCAGCCACGCAGTCGGGATTGCTGCTTACGGATATAACATCCGGCGAAACCAAATTGCTGACATCGGACCTGCTGGACAAATATTCCCTGCCGAACAATTCGGTATGGTCGATATATCCCGACCCGGACGGCGGCGTTTGGATAGGTACATATGGCGGAAAGCTTGCTTATCTGACGTTCAATGACAGTGAAATCCGATATATGGAGCCGACGCCGGGAGGCCTTAACTTCCCGATTGTCAGCACGTATGCGGAAGATGCCAAGGGAAACATATGGATCGGGACCGAAGGCGGAGGCCTGTTCAGATGGAACAGGGCGGACAATTCATTCTCCAGATGGAAACAGGGAACTGGCGGTGACAAGTCGCTGCCTTCCGGCATGATAAAGCGGCTGCGCCCGGATGGGAACCTGATGTATGCGGCAGCTTTCAATGGCGGTATCAGCACCATCGACATGAATACCGGCAAGGTCACGACTTTGCCTGTTTACAATGCCGGTACGCGTCAGCTTCTCTCTGTATATGACTTCGAACCGGAGGGAGATGAAGGGTTCTGGCTTACCGATCCTGATGCGGAACTGATGTTCTGGAACCGCCGGACCGGAAAGGTGGAAAACGTGATTTTTCATGATGACGCGGGGCATAAGATAAGGCTGAGAGTGGAGACATTGTACCACGATGCTTCCGGTTATCTCTGGCTCATGACCCATGACGGCGTATATGTCCTGGATCCTGCCGCGAGAAAATTGATACGTAGGCATTATCTTGAGAACTATCCGCATTCGGCGAACAACATCTGCTGTTTCTGCAGGACAATGTCTTCGGGCGTATGGTTCGGCACCCGCGGTGGCGGCGTGAACCGGCTGGCGCCTGACGGTACCTATACGAATTTCAATTCCAATACGGACGGCGATTTCGTGAACCGCATGGTTTTCGGTATCCTGGAAGACACATCTTCCGGCGATTTGTGGATGAGTACCGACGCCGGCCTGTTCTGCTACAGCCAGAAAGACGGCGAGATAAGGCGTGCCGGAATAGATATTCCCAACAGGTGCGGAGCGTATTATGTGCGTTCCTGCTATTCCGGTTCGGACGGGGAACTGCTGTTCGGCGGGACCAATGGATTCATAATGTTCAATCCGAGGCGTTTCCATACCAATCCTCAGAAACCACGTGTCTATTTCACGGGACTTAGCGTGAACGGACATCTGGTTGTCCCTGGAGAGGAAGGATATCCGCTGCGCCAGGCCGTAGCCACGTTGGACGGGCAGTCAGGGCGCGGCAGCGTGATCAAGCTGTCCAGCAAACAGTCTAATTTCGACATAGGATTCTCCTGCAACAGCTATCTGGAGCGGGACAGGAATACCTATGCCTACAGGATGCTCGGCATTTCAGATGCCTGGACCGTACTGCCCAAGAACCAGCAACATGTCCGTTTCGTGAATGTCCCTCCGGGGAAATATACCTTCCAGATGAAGGCGGCCAACAATGACGGCGTCTGGGGAGACCATGTCAGTTCGTTGTCTTTCAAGGTCAAGCCATATCCGCTGCTTTCACCGTTTGCGTATGCCGTTTATCTTCTGCTCATCATCTTGTCCGCATATTATGTGTGGGCGTACATGACCAGGAGAAAGATGCTGGAGCAGCAGCTGGAACTGGAAAAGGAGAGGGAGAAGGACCTCAATGAACTGACACAGGCGAGAATCAATTTCTTTACCAGCATCTCACACGATCTGAAGACTCCGCTGACTCTTGTCATCGACCCTCTGAAGCAGCTGGACAGCCTGATTCCGATGGATGCGCCGTACCGGAGCTATGTGGAACTCATAAGCAAGAATGTGGTCCGTATACAGCACATGATCAGTCAGTTGCTGAAATTCAGGCAGATAGAGACGCTGAAGGTGCCGCTGGACTGCAAGCCGGGAGACATCATCAAGTTCGTGGACAATATTTTCTCGCTTTTCGAGTTCTATGCCGGCAAACATCATATAGAGACCGAATTCATCTCGCAGATGGAAAGTTTCGACACCCGGTTCGACTATGACGTAATCGAGAAAGTGTTTACCAATTTGTTCTCGAACGCCATCAAATACACGACGGAGAACGGATATGTGAGCGTCCGGGTGGGCCGTGCCGTACAGGAGGAAATTCCTGATTCGGGCGCCCCTGCCGATGCTGAATGGCTGTCGTTCGTGGTCACCAACAGCGGGAAAGGCATTCCTGAAGATGAGGTCGGCACTCTTTTCGAACCGTTCAACAACCATGGTCCGGTGAAGACCGGGTTCGGTACCCATACAGGTCTGGGCCTGGCGATAGTGAAGGAACTTGTGAAAGATATGAAGGGCAGCATCTCTGTCCGTTCTACTGATTCCACGGTATCGTTTGTCGTGCTGCTTCCTTTCGTTCCGTGCAAGGATGTGACGGCCGGGGATTCGGCAGGGGAAGGAAAGGCCTATGATTATGCTGCGGCGGAGATTGACAACATGATTTCCGACCTCGACGCGAATGAGAAGACCTCGGGCCGGAAGGAAAGGAAGACGTATGACATCCTGGTCATGGAAGACGATGCCCAGTTGCGCAACTATCTGGAGCAGAGGCTCTCCCCTTATTACAATGTCTATACGGCAATCAACGGGCGGGACGGACTCGCCAAGGTGGAAAAGGTCATGCCGCAGTTGGTCATAACGGACCTTGCGATGCCGGAGGTCGACGGATTCGAAGTCTGCCGTCGTATCCGTTCCAATATCAAGACTTCCCATATTCCCATCATCGCCCTTTCCGCTCTCGGTGAAAACCAGAAAGCGGGAATAGAAGCGCTTGAATGCGAGGCCAATGTCTTTATCAGCAAACCGGTGGACATAGATTACCTGCACAAGCAGATATCGAACTTCATAAAGAATCAGAACAGGCTCAAAGAACTGTACAGCAAGAAGTTCGTGGCTGAGCCGTCTCATATCGCCATTTCTTCCGTGGACGAAGAACTGCTGAAAAAGGCGGTGGGCTTCATTGAGGAGAATTTGGAAAACGAGGAGTACGGCGTGGATGATTTCGTTTCGGACATGGCGATAGGCCGTACCCGTCTTTATCAGAAACTCAATGACCTTACGGGAATGTCCATAAAGGAATTTATCCTGGATATCCGTCTGAAACGGGCGAGCCAGCTCCTCTCCGAGTCCGACTACACTGTCGCGGAAATATCCACAATGACAGGCTTTGCCAACCCTAAGTATTTCAGTGTCTGCTTCAAACGTCATTTCGGGCAGTCACCTACAGATTTTAAAATGAATCCGGATGCGAAATAGAATTTTTCTTCATTTGTTTTTGGCAGCATTGCTGTCGGTATCGTTGTCCGTCTTCACATGCGAAGGACGGGACGTTCTGGTCGAGGCGGAGAGCTTTACGGAAAAAGGAGGCTGGAAAGTCGACCAGCAGTTTATGGACCAGATGGGGTCGCCATATCTTCTGGCTCATGGCATGGGCGTGCCTGTCGAAGATGCCTGCACGGACATTGACCTGAAAAAAGGGGAGTGGCATGTCTGGGTCCGCACATACAACTGGACCTCTCCGTGGCATTCGGGCAAAGGCCCGGGCGCATTCCGTGTGGCGGTAGGAGGGAAGACCCTTCCGAATGATTTGGGCGTGACCGGCCATTCATGGGAATGGCAGTATGCCGGCGCAGTGACCGTAAAAGGCGGCAGCACGGAGATACGTCTGCATGACATGACGGGATTCGACGGCAGATGCGATGCAGTGTTGCTTACACGTGGCGGCGCCCCGGAACCGGCTGACGTTCAGAAGCTCAGGAATACCAAGTGCGAAAGCATTGACAAAAATTATGACCTCGTGGTTGCCGGAGGCGGTATTGCCGGCATGTGCGCGGCTGCGGCTGCAGCGAGGAACGGGTTGAAGGTTGCTCTCGTGAATGACCGGCCGGTTCTGGGCGGCAACAACAGTTCGGAGATCCGCGTGCACCTCGGCGGTTACGTGGAGATGGAACCGTATAAGGGGCTGGGAAGGATGATCCGGGAATTCGGGCATACGGAGAAAGGCAATGCGCGTCCGGCCGAGAGCTATCAGGATTGGAAAAAGCAGGCGTTTATAGATGCGGAGGAAAACATTGACCTGTATGCTCCTTATCATGTGATGGCTGTGGATGCCGAAGCCTCTGAGATAGAGTCTGTTACGGCTGTGCATATCGAAACCGGAGAGAAAGTCCGTCTGCATGGAAGGCTTTTCGCGGATTGCACCGGTGACGGCACTGTCGGTTTTCTGGCGGGTGCCGACTGGACGATGGGCCGGGAGTCTCGCGACGAATATGGCGAACGGTCCGCGCCTGTGAAAGCTGATGATATGGTAATGGGCGCTTCTGTCCAGTGGTATTCCAGGAAATGCCCGCAGAAGACAGTCTTCCCTGAGTTTTCCTATGGCGTGGAGTTCAATGCTTCGAATTGCGAGAAGGTGACGATGGGCGAGTGGACCTGGGAAACCGGCATGAACCGGGACCAGATTGCAGACGCCGAGCGAGTCCGCGATTACGGGCTGCTGGTGATATATTCGAATTGGAGCTGGCTAAAGAACCATTCGGGCGATGCCGCTTATGCTGACAGAAGCCTGGACTGGGTGGCTTATATAGCCGGGAAAAGAGAGTCCAGGAGACTTCTGGGCGATCATGTCCTTTCTCAGAATGACATTGACAGGGACATTCAGCATGAAGATGCGTCGTTTACCACTACCTGGAGCGTTGACCTGCATTTCCCTGATCCGAAAAACTCCGGGAAATTTCCGGGCAATGAATTCAAGTCCGCGACCGTGCATGACTGGATTCATCCTTATGCGGTTCCATACCGCTGCCTTTATTCGCGTAACATCGGGAACCTTTTCATGGCCGGACGGGATATCAGCTGCACCCATGTGGCATTGGGAACCGTGCGTGTCATGAGAACTACCGGAATGATGGGCGAGGTCGTGGGCCTGGCCGCGGCGCTATGCATAAAGAACGGCTGTCTTCCGCGCGGGGTTTATCAGCACCATCTGCCTGAACTCAAGCGGATGATGGAGGCCGGCGCCGGCAGGACTGATGTGCCGCTGTCGGATCAGAACTTCAACCTTCCGAACACACTGTTGAAGAATGCACCGGCGTCGGACAAGGGCTATGCCCGTCTCTCCTGCGATACGCTTTTCGTCGGCAATGCGTTGATTGAACGCGCGTTCCGTTGGAACGGCGGGAATTTGACCAATGCCTATGTGAAGGACAAGACTACGGGGCGCGTCTTCGTCAGCAATACCGGGGATCCCGCTTTGGCGGTGGGACAGTCTTCCGGGGCAGCCGCTGACGGCAAACTGACAGTGCGTGAAGTGAAGTCCGACGGCATACGTCCGGAACATCTGGAAGCGGAAGTCACTTTTTCCATGGATGGTATCCGTGTGCGCAGGGTGTTCAGGGTTTATGAAGGCTGTCCGGCCATCGCTTGTGACAATTATGTCGGCGGAATCTCTGCCGGAAAAGAACAGTCGGCCGGCAATGTGGCGGACAACAAGAATATAGAATCAGTCTCGGATATGCGCCGGGGCCAGGAAAACAAGGCCAGGTATCTGGAAAGATTCTGCCCGGGAGGAATGCATTGGCAGGTAAAGGTGGTGGAATTCTTCGACGTCACGGACTGGAACAACAATCTGGTCGCGGAACATTCATTCATACCGTACCGCAAGACCGGCTACAGGGGAAATCTCCTTTTCGCCCGCGACGCCCGCGATGAGAACGGCTTTTTCATATTGAAGGAAGCTCCATGCTCTGCAGTGCAGCTGGGCAGTCCCGATGCGGATTTCATCTGCGAGTCAGGGAAATTCACTGTAGCGGGGATCGGCATTTCCGACGAAGATGCCGTCGTCGATGACATGGTGCGCCTGTATTCCTGCGTGACGGGCGTGTTCGGGGAAGGCGGACTGTCGCCGCTCCTTGCCCTCAGGAATTATCAAAAGCATATCCGTGAGCACCATGCCGACCGTGACGAGATGATAATGATGAATACCTGGGGTGACAGAAGCCAGGATTCCAAGGTCAATGAACAGTTCTGTATCGCCGAACTGGAAAAGGCCGCCCGTCTGGGAGTGACTCATTTCCAGATAGATGACGGATGGCAGGAAGGCAAAAGCCCCAATTCCGCACTCGCCAAAGGCTCTTTCAAGAATATCTGGGACAATCCTCTCTACTGGACCCCTTCGCAGGAAAAATATCCTCGCGGCCTGAAACCTGTCATGGACAAGGCCCGGGAACTGGGTATCGAAATCGGACTTTGGTTCAATCCCAGCATCCAGAATGACTTCGCAGACTGGCGCAAGGATGCCGATGCTGTCGTGAAACTATATGATGAGTACGGAATCAAGGTGTTCAAGATCGACGGCCTCTCCATTCCGACCAAGCAAGCGGAGACGAACCTGCGGAAATTCTTCGATACCGTACTGGCGGAGACGGGCAATGAAGTGGTCTTCAACCTCGATGTGACTGCCGGACGCCGCGGAGGCTATCATTTTCTCAATGAATACGGCAACATCTTTTTGGAGAACAGATACACAGACTGGCAGAACTACTATCCTTATTGGACATTGAGAAACATCTGGCAGCTAAGCCGTTACGTTCCTGCTGAACGGCTCCAGACGGAGTTTCTGAACAAATGGCGGAACGCTGACAAATACGCAGGCGACCCGTTCGCACCGGCATCGTATGAATTCCCGTATGTTTTCGCCGTTGCCATGGCGGGGCAGCCGCTTGCCTGGATGGAGGCTTCGAATCTTCCTGAAGAAGCGTTTGCCCTGTCGTCCGTCGTGAAAGCCTACAAGAGTGTGATGAATGATTTTCATCAGGGCACAATCCTGCCGATAGGTGATGAACCGGACGGAAAGTCATGGACCGGATTCCAATCAATTTCTGCCGGGAACCGCACGGGATTCGTGCTTGTGCTGCGTGAAAAAAATGAAGCGGAGACATGTGCGGTCAAGACGTGGCTGACGGAAGGGCAGAAAGTCAGTTTCTCTCCCGTCACAGGTGACGGAAAATCTTTCGGAACAGTCGTGGATGAAGGCGGATCCGTGAAATTCAGCCTTCCTTCCGAGAATACCTTTGCATTGTATAAATATGAAATATTGTAATATGAAATTTGCGAATCTGGCCGCTGCGGCCATTTTGACATGTGCGGCATCTCTTCCTTTGAATGCCGGCGACAAGGAAACCTACGGCAATCCCGACCTTATGGTCAATGTCTACGGACGTGATTTCCAGTTGTTGAACGGCAAATGGGACGCCATCATTGACCTTTATGACCAGGGACGCAGGAAAAAGGTCTGGGAGAACCGCAAGCCTGCGAAAGCAGACGAGTTTTTCGAGTATTCGTTCGACGGCGGACTCCGGCTTGACGTCCCAGGCGATTTCAATAGCCAACTCCTTCAGCTCCAATACTATGAAGGTACCGTGTGGTATGCCCGGCACTTCTCGTCCGACGGCGTTCCGTCCGGAAAGAAATTGTATCTCTATTTCGGTGCGGTGAGCTACCGATGCACGGTTTACCTCAACGGTAAGCGCATTGCATCCCATGAAGGCGGATTCACGCCGTTCCAGGTAGATGTCACCGGCAATGTCGTGGCTGGGGACAATTTCCTGGTGGTCGAGACCAATAACCGCCGTAGTCCGGATGCCATTCCTGCAATGTCTTTCGACTGGTGGAATTACGGAGGAATCACGCGCGACGTGATGCTCGTTTCCGTGCCGGAGACCTATATCAAGGATTATAAAGTCCAGCTGGACAAGAATGAGGCGGACAGGATCAATGCCTATGTACGCATGTCTGGCGCGGTTCCTGAAGGCTCTGCCGTTACGCTGAATATTCCGGAACTGAACGTCTCGAAGACATTGGAACTGGACAAGGACGGATTCGGGGAACTGTCCTTCCGCGTGAAGAAACTTCAGCGCTGGAGCCCGGAATCGCCCAAGCTGTATGATGTGTCCCTGACTTATGCCCCGGCCGGCGGGTCCGGCGCGGGTGATGCCGTTTCAGAGCAGATCGGTTTCAGGAACATCAATGTGGACGGAACCCGTATCCTCGTCAACGGAAAACCGACGTTCATGTGCTGCATCTCTTTCCATGAGGAGATTCCACAGCGCATGGGAAGGGCATATTCCGAGGCGGATGCCGCCATGCTCCTTTCCGAGGCCAAGGCTCTGGGCGTGAATATGGTACGGCTTGCGCATTATCCTCAGAATGAGTACATTGTCCGCATGGCCGAGAAGATGGGAATCATCCTCTGGCAGGAAATTCCGGTATGGCAGGGAATCGATTTCGAGAATGCCGCCACCATGGACAAGGCGCTCCGCATGTTTTCCGAAATGCTTTACAGGGACAAGAACCGCTGTGCCGTCGGATTCTGGGGCATGGCGAACGAGACCCGTCCGTCGCCGGCTCGTAACGCCTTTCTGCGCAGGGAATTGGCATTCGCCAGGAGCATTGATTCCACCCGCCTTTTCACTGCCGCCTTTGACAATGTCTATTTCAAGAAAGAGTACGGCGAGTTCAGGATTGAGGATGATTTCACCGAGGACCTCGATGTGGTTTCTTTCAACAAATACATGGGCTGGTACGCCCCATGGCCTGTCAGTCCGTCGGAATGCCGATGGAATGTGGCTCCCGGCAAGCCTGTCATCATCTCTGAATTCGGATGTGAGGCGCAGTACGGGCAGCATGGAGATGCCGAATGGGCAAGCTCCTGGAGCGAGGAGTTCCAGGCGGACCAATACCGGAAGAATATCGAGATGTTCGGACAGATACCGAACCTGGCGGGAGTCTCCCCGTGGATATTGTTCGATTTCCGCTCGCCGTTCCGTTTCCATCCTGTGAATCAGGATGGTTGGAACCGCAAGGGACTGGTCTCCGACAAGGGAATGAGAAAGCAGGCATGGTATATCATGCACGATTATTATAATGCACAAAAACACATTTATGACAATGAGAAATAAGACACTTTCGGCAATTGTTGCGCTTTCCGGACTGGCTGCCGTAGCCATGCCGG
>FR882165.1:96780-98429 GCA_000434935.1 Bacteroides sp. CAG:709
GACTGGCTGCCGTAGCCATGCCGGCCGGCGCGCGCGTAAAAAAGGACGCGACACCTCTGTATAAGAACGCTTCCGCTCCCGTCGAGGAAAGGGTCAATGACCTTCTTTCCCGTATGACGCTGGAAGAGAAGATAATGCAGCTTAACCAGTATACGCTGGGCCGCAATACCGTGGAGAACAATCTCCGTGAAATGGCGGGCGCTGTACCTGCCGAGGCCGGGTCCGTGATTTATTTCTCTGATGACGCGAACCTCAGGAACATGATGCAGAAAAGGTGCATGGAGGAGACAAGGCTGGGCATTCCGATGATTTTCGGCCATGATGTGATACATGGATACCGCACCATCGCTCCGGTACCGCTCGCGCAGGCGGCCAGCTGGAATCCCGACCTTGTCAGGACAATCAGCCGTGACGCCGCCAAGGAGGCTTACTATGGCGGATTGGATTGGACCTTTTCTCCTATGGTGGACATTGCCCGCGACCCTAGGTGGGGACGGGTGATGGAAGGCTACGGAGAAGACCCGTATCTTACGTCAATGTTCTGCAAGGCTGCGGTTGAGGGCTATCAGGGCGATGATTTGTCCGCGGAGGGCAGCATTGCCGCATGCCTTAAACATTTCGTGGGATATGGCGCGTCCGAGGCAGGTCGCGACTATGTTTATACGGAGATTTCCGACCAGGCATTGTGGGATACCTATCTCCCTTCTTTCCATGCCGGAGTAGAGTCTGGTGCTGCCACGGTGATGAGTGCCTTCAACAATATCAGCGGCATACCGGCTTCTGCCAACAAATATACCATGACGGATATCCTCAAGAGGAAATGGAACTGGGACGGAATGATCGTTTCCGACTGGGATGCAGTAATCCAGCTGACGAATCAGGGTGCGGCCAAGGACGGATACGAAGCGGCAGCATTGGCCATAAACGCCGGCATTGACATGGATATGATGGATGACCTTTACCGGAAGAATCTTGCGGGGCTCATTGACGACGGCCTGGTCAGCATGGAGACGGTGGATGAGTGCGTCAGGCGGGTGCTCCGTCTGAAGTTCAGGCTCGGGCTTTTCGAGCGGCCTTATATTGACGTGCGTCCGGCGGAGGAGATTTATCTGCAGCCGGAGGCTGTAGCTCATGCTGAGGAAATGGCGCAGGAGTCCATGGTGCTTCTGAAGAATGACAATGCCGTCCTGCCGTTGAAGGGTGTCGCGAAGATAGCGGTCGTAGGTCCGTTGGCTGATACGCAGAAGGAACTTATCGGAAACTGGGTGGCACGTGGCAAGCCGGCTGACGTGGTGCCGATTCTGACCGGAATGAAAGAGGAATTCGCTGATGCTCAGGTAGTTTACGCGCAGGGCTGCGGTTTCGGGGAAATGGATGAGGCTTCCGTAAAGGCGGCCTTGGATGCTGCTGGAAGCGCGGATGTCGTGGTGGCGTGTCTGGGTGAGAAGACCGGATGGAGCGGGGAAAACTGCTCCAGGTCATCTGTTGCATTGCCTGAAGTCCAGGAGGAGTTCTTGCGCAGGATAAAGGCTGCGGGCAAACCGGTGGTCGTGCTTGTCGCGAGCGGACGTCCCGTGGACCTTTCCCGTATTGCCCCGATGTCTGATGCTCTTCTGGAGATTTGGATGCCGGGCATCACTGCCGGCAGG
>FR882165.1:98439-111977 GCA_000434935.1 Bacteroides sp. CAG:709
GGGCATCACTGCCGGCAGGGCGGTTTCCGGAATCCTCAGCGGAAAATACAATCCTTCAGGGCGGCTCCCGATGACTTTCCCTTATACCACCGGCCAGATTCCTATCTATTACAACCGCAGGAGTCCGGCGAGAAGGGGTACGCAGGGATGGTACAAGGATATTCAGATAGAACCGATGTATGAGTTCGGTTATGGCCTGAGTTACAGTGAGTTCGAATATTCTCCGATTACGTTGTCCGCCGACAGGGTGGCCAAGGACGGAAAGGTTACGGCTACGGTGACGGTGAAGAATACCAGCGACGTGGATGGAATGGAGACTGTCCAGTGGTATATTTGCGATCCTGTCTGCAGAATCACCCGCCCGGTAAAAGAACTGAAGCATTTCGAGAAGAGGCTGGTGAAGGCAGGGGAGTCCGAGGTGTTCACATTCGAAATCGACCCGATGCGCGACCTGTCTTTCGTGGACAACAAGGGCGAGCGTTTCCTGGATTGCGGCGAGTATTATATCTTTGTGAAAGATAACAAGGAGGTATTGAATGTCGAATAAGATGTTTTCGTTTCTGGCTGCCGTTGTCTGTGCAGCAGGTGTTTCAATGTCGGTTTGCCGTGCAGAGGCGGGTCCTTCCAGAGTGGAGACTTGCCTGAAGGACGGATGGCGGTTCCATCGCGGAGAGGCTGACGGGGCTTTCGTGCCGGGTTATGATGATTCGGGGTGGGAGAGTGTGAGCGTGCCGCATGACTGGGCCATTACCGGGCCTTTCAGCATTGAAAATGACCTTCAGAATGTGCAGATAGTGCAGAATATGGAGACGAAAGCATCGCTCAAGACCGGGCGTACCGGCGGTCTGCCGTACGTGGGCGTGGGCTGGTACAGGACTGAGTTCAATGTCCCTGACGGGATGAAGGCGGAACTCCTGTTCGACGGCGCGATGAGCGAGGCGCGGGTTTATGTCAATGGCCATGAGGTCTGCTTCTGGCCATACGGCTACAGCCCGTTCCACTGCGATGTCACGCCATATCTGGACAAGTCCGGCTCCAATGTCCTGGCTGTCAGGCTGGAGAACCTTCCTTTTTCTTCCAGATGGTACCCGGGTGCCGGCCTTTACAGAAATGTCCACTTGGTATGTACTTCCGCCAAGGCGCACATTCCGGTGTGGGGAACCTTCGTCTCCACTCCTTCGGTGCATAAGGACATGGCGTCAGTCTCTCTGGCGATTTCATTGCAGTCGGATAAGGAAAACATTGACATAGAATATGCTACGGACGTTTTTTCGCCGGATGGCGAGAAGGTGGCTTCGAGGCGGTCGGTAGCATTGTATCATGACGGCGACAGTCATGTGCAGAAGTTTCTGGTGAAGGAACCGAAGCTGTGGTCGCCGGAGCACCCGCACCTTTATAAGGCATTGACCCGTATTTTGGTGGACGGCGTGGTGACGGACGAGTATGAGACGCGTTTCGGCATCCGTTCGGTCGAGTTTATTCCGGAGAAGGGCTTTTACCTGAACGGCGAGCACCGGAAATTCAAGGGCGTCTGCAATCATCACGACCTCGGTCCACTCGGCGCGGCCGTGAGCGTGCCGGCGTTGAGGCATCAGCTGACAATGCTGAAGGACATGGGTTGCGATGCGGTCAGGACATCGCACAATACGCCTGCTCCTGAACTCGTACGTCTCTGTGATGAACTGGGTTTCATGATGATGGTGGAGCCTTTCGACGAGTGGGACGATGCCAAATGCCGGAATGGCTATCATCGTTATTTCGACGAGTGGGCCGAGCGTGACATGATCAGCATGCTCCATGCGTTCAGGAATTCTCCGTCCGTAATCATGTGGAGCATCGGCAATGAGGTTCCGTCCCAATGCACTGCCGATGGTTACAAGACGGCGGCTTTCCTCCAGTCCATCTGTCACAGGGAGGACCCGACGCGTCCTGTCACATGTGGCATGGACCAGGTCAACTGCGTGCTTTCCAACGGTTTCGCGGCCCAGCTGGATATTCCGGGAATCAATTACCGCACTTTCCGTTACAAGGATTGCTACGGGCAGCTGCCTCAGGGGCTCGTGCTGGGTTCCGAGACGGCGTCTACCGTCAGTTCCAGGGGCACCTACCATTTTCCGGTGGAGAAGGCGTTCAGCGTAAAGCATGAGGACCACCAGTCTTCCGGCTATGACATGGAGGCCTGCAACTGGTCGAACATTCCTGACGTGGACCTTGCTCTGGCAGAAGATTATCCATGGACATTGGGCCAGTTCGTCTGGACGGGCTTCGATTACCTGGGCGAGCCGAGCCCTTACGATACCGATGCATGGCCGAACCACAGTTCCATGTTCGGAATCATTGACCTGGCCTCAATTCCGAAGGACAGATATTGGCTTTACCGCAGCGTCTGGAACACGGAAAGTCCTACGCTTCATATAGTTCCGCATTGGACCTGGCCCGGCCGCGAAGGGCAGGTGACGCCGGTTTACGTCTATACATCATGGCCTGAGGCCGAGTTGTTCGTGAACGGGGTTTCCCAGGGACGCCGCTCCAAGATGTCGCCGTCCGCGCCTTGCGAAGGCCTTCAGGATGAGGCGGTCGAGGGACGTTATCGCCTGATGTGGGATGACGTGGTTTACCGGAAGGGTGAGATCCGCGTCGTGGCCTATGATGCGGATGGCAATGTCGCAGCTTCGGAGTCTGTCCGCACTGCCGGCAAGCCGTACGCTCTCCGTCTTGAATGCGACAGGGATTCCATCGCCCGCGATGGGGAAGACTTGGCCTATGTGACTGTAAGTGTGGTAGATAAGGACGGCAATACCGTGCCTTCCGATACCCGCGAGGTCTTCGCTTCAGTGTCCGGTGCCGGCGAGCTCCGCGCCATCGCCAACGGCGACCCATGCTCGCTTGAACTGTTCCATCTCCCGCACATGCACCTCTTCGCCGGCAAGCTGACCGTAATAGTCCGCTCCCGCGCCGATGCTGAAGGCTCTATTTATTTGAAAGTCAATGCAAAAGGGGTGAAGTCTGCCGAACTGGAGCTGTAGGGTGAGTCATTAAAAGGTGCAAAAGTGAAATTTCTTTTCTAACTTCGCGGCCTGAAGAGTGAACCAACCAGATGACAGCCCTTTAATTTGAAGCAGTTTAAGGAAATATTCGATGCGTTTTATCCGAAGGTCTATGGCTATGCCCTGAAGGCCGGCGGACAAGAATGGCTTGCGGAAGAGATTGCCCACAATGTCTTCTGCAAGTTGTGGATGCATCGTGACAACTTGTCTCTCAAAGGAAAAGATGATAAAGAGGTAATGTCCATCGTTTCAAGTTATCTTTTCGTGGTTACCCATAATGAGGTGAATAACTATTTCAGGGAATGCAGGCAAATTGAGCAGTTGAGAGAGAACTTCGCCGTTCAGCTCTGTTGTGAATCCCGCATTGAACAGACTGTTGACGCGAAAACCGCCCTCGGAATCATTGACAGGGCCGTGGAGGCTATGCCGGCAGTGCGCAAAGAAGTGTTCACTCTCAGCAGATATCATAACATGACCAATGAGTCTATTGCCAAGCGCCTGAAAATCAGCAAGAGAACTGTCGAGAAACACATCAGTCTCGCGTTGGGACAGTTGAGGCTTGAGCTTGCCGCATATCAGATTTAGTGGGTTCCTGTAAAAAAACAAAAATTTTTCATTTTCCGTTACGTGTGACATCCGGCATCTGCGTCTAAAGTAGGCATTAAGGATTACTCGTATGAAAGAGGAAATTGACATATCGGAAGCCCGTGAAATCTGGAACAGCCCGTCTCCGCAGATGGACAAGGACCAGATAGATCGTGCGTATGAGTCCATTGGCGGCTATATCCTGAGATCCAGAATATCCAAAGGAATAAAAGCTTGCATCGGTGGAGTGGCCGCGGCTTGCCTGGTCATCGCGGGCGTATTTATCGGCAGAATCGAAAAACCGGAAATGGTAGCCGAAGTATATGCTCCTGAGTATGTGGAATATATGGCGGCAAACGGCGATATCAAGGAAGTCCTCCTTGCCGACGGAACCCGTGTCTATCTCAATGCCCAGTCCCGTCTGAATTGCGAAAAGAGCCTCACAGGTGCTACGAGAGACGTTTTCCTGTGCGGCGAAGCATTCTTCGAAGTAGCCAAGGATACGCTTCATCCGTTCATCGTACATGCTGCCGGAACGCAGATCAAGGTAACCGGCACCAAGTTCAATGTCAGGGCTTTTCCTGATGAGGACAGCAGCACCACGACATTGGTCGAAGGTGGCGTAGAAGTCAGGATTCCAGGCCAGGTCAATCCTATAACATTGGTCCCTGGAACTGCATTGTCCGTGAGCAACAAGAATTTAAGTGCATCGCTATTCGAGGTCGATGCGGTCAATGCGACCGGTTGGTATAGGGGAGAGTTCAATGCTTATCACATGACTCTCGAGCAGATTTGTCATAACCTTGAACGCCGTTTTGGAGTCAAAATATTCATAGCCAACCAAAATGTAGCGTCTAAATTGTTCTATGCGTCATTCGTAAACAACGAGGATGTAGAAGGAATACTGAAATCATTGAATGTAAACAAGGATTTTCATGTGAAGAAACATGAAAACTTGTATACGATTTATTGATAATTATAACTTTTTAAATATTCACTATGCTAAAAACCTCAAAATGCTTTGCGGGTATGGCTCTGCGTTGTCTGGCTGTCCTGCTGAGTTTCCTGATGGCAGGTGGTGTAATGGCTTCTGCCCAGCAGAAGAACATCTCACTGAAAGTGTCCAATGTCTCCATTGAGTCGGCATTGAACACTGTCAAGAGCCAATACGGAATCTCTATTGTCACTCAGATTGAAGGACTTGATCTTTCGTCCAAGGTGAGTGTTGACATCAAGAATGCTTCTGTCACTGAAGCGCTCAAGGAAATTTTCAAGCCCCAGCAGATCGACGTCAAAATCGATGGCAATGTGGCAATGATTTCAGCAGCTGCCGCCAAGAATTTCACCGTGAAAGGTATTGTTACCGATTCTGCCGGAGAACCGGTTCCGGGTGCCATGATTCTCGTAATGGGCACAAAAGACGGTGTGACTACGGATATTGACGGAGCATATTCCCTCACATTGGCAAGCCTGCCACGCTTAAATGCACTTGTCTCGGTTTCGTGGACCAGGAGACGAAAGTCAGCAAAGAAAGCAATGTAAATTTCACAATGACGACATCCTCTGAATTCCTTGAGGAAGTGGTTGTAGTAGGTTATGGTTCACTCCGTCGCTCGCTCGTCTCCAGTGCCATCAGCAAGATGTCGATGGATGACAACAAACTTCGTAACGTGGACAGCCCTGCAGCTCTGCTCAGCGGACGTATCGCCGGTGTATCCGTGAGTGGCGGATCCGGTAACCTCGGTTCAGGTGAGCGTATGGTCATCCGCGGAATTTCGTCGCTCAACGCAGGTAATGAGCCGCTCTATGTGATTGATGGTGTGCCTATTACGAATACGAAGTCAAACCTTACCAACCTCGGTGAGGATATGAGTTCACTGGCCGTCCTCAATACCAGCGATATCGAGTCTATCGATGTGCTCAAGGACGCAGCCTCGGCGGCAATCTATGGTTCCCGCGCCAGCAACGGTGTCATTCTCATCACCACCAAATCCGGTGCGGCGGGAAAGGCCACAGCCCGTGTCAATGTCAGCACGAGTGTTTCGCAATTCCCTAACATCAACAAGATCAAGATGGCGGATTCGAAACTCTATGTGGAAGCATATAATGAGGGCGTTGACAACTATAACAAGCAGTATGGCTTGTCCATAGGTGATGCCAATTATAAAACTCACATTTATAATCCTTTCGGTACATTGCCTGATATGGATTGGATGGGTTCCATCACCAGACTGGGAATCAGCTACAATGCGGATGCTTCCTTCTCAGGAGGCAACAAGACCACCAATTTCTACATTGGCGCGAACTATAACCATAAAGAGGGTGTCATCAAGACCAACAGACTGGACAAGTTCAACTTGAAAGCCAAGATACAGCACGATTTTACCAAATGGCTTGAAGTCGGTGCGAACATGTCCGCAAACTACATGAAGACACATCAGGTGCCGGGAGCAAATGCCGGAACCATGATTATCGGACGTGCTTTGGAGCAGAGGCCTTATGACCGTATATATAAACCGGATGGAAGTTATTATGTCGGTGGTACCGACGGACTTTCGTTCCATAACCCTATTCAGATTCTCAATGAGCAGAATGCCTTTATCGAGAACCTCAGATTCCTCGGCAATGCTCACATGAATCTCAAGTTCTTGGATAATAAGATTTCTTTCAAAAACACGATCAATACGGATGTCACCCAACTGTACGACTATACTTTCTATAACTCCAAACATCCTTATGGAAAGGGCGTCGGCGAGATCATTGACAGGCATGAGACCATCATGAACCTGAGTTTCGACTCTGTCCTGAACTACAATGATACTTATCTCGGCGGTGATCTTGCTTTCAATGCAATGCTCGGCCATTCATTCCAGAAAGTGAGCACGAGAAACATTTCTCTTGACGGAAAAGGCTTTCCTTCTGATTCTTTCGACGTGGTCGGAGTTGCTGCGGAGGTGGCCGGCTATGGAGGCAACGCTTACGCCTATGCATTGGAGTCATACTTCGGTCGTCTTAACTTCGGTTATAAGGAAAGATATACCCTCACAGCTACATTAAGAACTGACGGTTCTTCCAAATTCCGTCCTAAATACCGTTGGGGCTGGTTCCCTTCAGTTTCGTTCGGTTGGAATGTGGGAAAAGAATCATGGATGAAGGATAGCGGAGTCGATATGAAACTTCGTGCAAGTTATGGTAAGACAGGTAACCAGGAAGGTATCGGCTTATTCTCTTCACAGTCCCAAATGGCTGGTGGCAAGAACTATATGGGGCATAGCGGTATATACTCGACCGTATTCGGAAACCCTAAGCTGACTTGGGAGAAGTCCGGTCAGATTGACGTCGGTGTCGATCTCGGTTTCTTCAATGACAAACTTACATTGATTGTCGACGGCTATGTGAAGAACACGACGGACCTGCTCTATTCCAAGCCTACTTATGCAACTTCCGGTACCACTTCCATTATGAGCAATGTCGGCTCTATCCGGAACAAGGGTATAGAAGTTACCATCGGAGGAAACCTTGATTTGGGACCTGTACACTGGACAACTTCATTCAACATTGCCCATAACAAGAATACCGTAACTTCCATCACCGGAAACGATGACCTTATCGCAATCGGTGGAAACCGAGTTCTCAAAGTAGGTGAGGAAGTGGGAACATTCTATCTCTTCAAATTCGACGGTGTATACCAGTATGATGCCGAGGTTCCTGAAGCGCTTTATGCGCAGGGCGTGAGAGCCGGAGACTTCAGGTATGCAAACCTTGACGGAGATGCTGAAAATCTGATCAATGATACTGACCGCGCTGTCAAATACTCTTCCAATCCGAAATTCAGCGGAGGTTGGAGCAATACCTTCTACTGGAAAGGCTTGAGTCTTGATGTGTTCCTTTCGTATTCTTATGGCGCGAAAGTATATTTCGGACAGGGACAGAACATTACGAGATGCGCTACCAATCATGGTGTAAGAGAAGAAATGGCTGTCAACAGATGGACAGGTCCTGGCAGTACCAATGTCTATGCACGTGCTATCGCAGGTTCATCATGGAATACCAAAAATTCTGATTACTTCCTTTATGACGGCTCGTTTATCAGGCTCCGTTCTCTTACCCTTTCTTACAATTTCGGACAGAAAGTCCTTGAAAAGATTCATATGAAAGGGCTTAGGGTATTCGCACAGGGCGACAACCTGTTCCTTCTTACAAGATATCCGGGCTATGACCCTGAAGTCTCAAGCAATCTCGATGCGAGATTCTTCGGAGTGGACGACCTCAATGTTCCTCAGCCGCGTACATTTACTTTCGGTTTAAACCTAACTTTCTAAACAGGGATATAAATGAAAAGATATATTACACTTGCACTGTCCGTGCTGATGGTGCTGAATTCATGCTCGCAGATGCTGGATATATATCCGCGTTCAGCGATTTCTCCTGACGGAGTGACGGCAAATGACCTTTCTGCTCTTCGTTACGGCGTTTATTCTGCCATGCAGAACAAACCCGGCACCACAGGCTATCTTTGCTTCGATCTCCTCGGTGGTGACATTACACAGAAAAACTACAACCCGATAGATATTTATAACGGCTACATGAAGACGCTCGGCTCGAATGTTACGGGTCAATGGAACAGTTTCTATAATGAACTTTATCATGTGAACGTGCTTCTTGCTGCTGTGGAAAAGGCCGGTATTGAGGCAAATAAGGTCATCTATGGAGAAGCACATTATTTCCGTGCGATGATTTATATGAACCTCGTGACGAGATGGGGAGGCGTGCCGATTCTCAGAGTCAATACCTCGGACAGAGTGGCGAGAGACACTGTTGAGGACTGCTGGGACTTTATCAATGAAGAGCTCCAGCTCGCCATCGACAATCTTGAGACTTCTACAGACATGTATATGGTTTCCAAGGAAGCTGCACAGGCTCTTGCCGCCAGAGCATACCTCTATCAAGGAAACATGAAGAAAGCCGCCGAACTCGCAGAAGGCCTTATTACCAGCGGTAAATATGCTCTCGAAAAGGACTTCAGCAAGATTTTCGGATATGAGCGCAAAGCCAACTCGGAGACAATCTTCGCCTTCAATATGGATGATACTGAAACATCCGTCAAACTCGGCTCGCAGTACTTTACGTATGATTATGTGAACAAGGGTAGCGGATGGTATTTCCCGACGCAGACGATTATCAATCTTTTCGATGCCAATGACACGAGACTGCCGGTTTCCGTCGTTACGGTAGGTACTGACAAGTGTATGGGCAAATATCCTGGCGGACAGGCATATTCAGACCCGATAATCATCTCGAGAATCGGAGAGATCTATCTTATCAGCGCTGAGGCACTAGGTTTCCCTGACGGATGCGAGCGTCTTAACCAGCTTCGTAGAATGAGAGGCCTTTCAGATAGCACGGCAAGCTCCGAAGCCGAACTTAAAGAAGCCGTTCTTCAGGAGAGAAGGCTTGAACTCATAGGTGAAAACCTGATATGGTATGATTATATCCGTCAGGGCAAGGCAATCGAAAGATTGGGTATCACCAAGAGACAGACATTGTTCCCTATTCCGGAAGGAGAAATCAGGGAGAACCCTCTGCTCAAGCAGAATCCTGGTTGGGGTGGAAATGAACTATAAAACAGCAAGAAAATGAAATCATTGAAATATATAATCGCTGCTTCACTTGCATTGGCAGCTTGTCAGGAGAAACCTGTTCAGCCTGATTATGTGAGCAATGAACCGAAAACTGAGGTGGCTAAAACGCTCATTGAGAAGACAGATATGATAGCTGCTCTCTATTCGGACAGTGAGACTGTAATTACTGACGGATTGACAATGACGGCATTGAGCTATCTCGGCATGGACGGATGTCCTATGAGGATATGGTTCCTCAGGGCGGACCTGTCGAAACCGAATCTTTGTCTGGACCAGGTGTATGCAGGAGATGTGTTCCAGAGCGCAGGAAGCAAACTTACGGAAATGGCAAAAAAAACAGACAGTCCGGATCATTTCGTGTGGGCCGCAACCAATTCCGATTTTGGCTCGGATGCCCAGAAAGGCCCTCAGGGCATCTTCCATCATGAAGGTAAATGCTATAAGAACACTTTCAATGAACTTCCGAATCGTCCAAGATGCTTTTTCTACATGACGCCGGACAAGAAAATCCGTATGGCGGACAAGGCTGATTATGAAAAAGTAGTGTCTGAAAATCCGGATATCGTGGAGGCAGGGGCAGGTGGACCGCTTCTTATCATTGACGGTGTGTCCCAGAATATCCCTTCACAGAAGGACGGACTTTCAGAGCGCCATCCGAGAACCTGCATGGGTGTCGAGAAAAACGGCACGACAGTATGGATGATGGTTGCGGACGGTCGTCGTTATACATGGTCCAACGGCCTGTATTACAATGATATGTGCAAGATCATGTCGGCTGTAGGCTGTCATAATATGATGAATCTTGACGGCGGCGGTTCTTCAGAAATGATAGTGCGTGCCTCTAAAGATAAGAATGAATACAATGTAATTAACTGGACCAATGATAATGGCGGAGAAGAACGCACATTGTATACGGGCATTTTATTCGTAACGAAAAAGTAAAGACGTATGAACAATATATTCAAGACAATCTGCCTCGTGCTGACAGGTGCAGCGCTGGCATCTTGTACGCTCGATTTTCCTAAGGAATCCGAATATCCTTTCCTTAGCGGAAATACCGGGCAGACACCTGAAATTACATTCTCCGGGCAGAAGGATATAGCAGTGGGGAAGACGGGTGGAGAATTCAAAGGCTCTTTCAAATCGAACCTTCCGTGGGTCGCTGAAAGCCTCGTTGACTGGATAGAAATCACAAGTGACAAAAGGGGAATGGGCGGAAACGGTGAAACTGAATTGACTTTCAATGTTACCCGGAACACGACTCTCAAGTCCCGTACAGGACAAATCCGTGTGTCTGTTACAAGCGATGCAGCAGCCTGTATAAAAGTGGTTCAGGAGCCAAGTCTTCCGGAAGACCTTGGCAATGAATGGTTCATCAAACCGGGTGCCACGGGAAAAGGCTCTTCTTGGGAGGATGCGACAGATCTCGGCGAAGCTTTGAAGGCGTGTGTTACTGCGGACAAATTGTATCTTGCAGCCGGAACATATACTCCGACACAATATGCAGGAGGCAGCAGCGATGCGGACAAGACATTCCTTCTGACTCAGAATGTCAGGATTTACGGCGGTTATCCTGCAAATCCTAAAGCAGGAGATGCGGCGGATCCAGCTGTCAACAAAACCATTCTCAGCGGAAATGAAAGTTCCACCCGTCACGTGTTTATCATAGCCGCTCCCAAGGATGACGACTACAGCATACAGATCAATGGAATTACTGTCCGTGGAGGATGCAACACAAGTACAAAAGCCGGCTCCAATAAACTGAACGGTGAATATTTCTTCACCGGATATGGTGCCGGAGTCTATGTTCTCGGTTCCAATGTCAAGTTCACAAATTGCTTCATCAAGGATAATAAATCTGTCAAGTTCGCATGCGGTATGTTCAGTACGAACAATTCGTATGTGGAGATGGAGCATTGTGAAATAACTGACAATATGGTGGAAAACGGAAATGCTGCCGGAATCCACAATGCGGGTACGATGATTCTCAGAAACTGCGGTATCAGACGTAACGGCTGCACCACGAACTCGCTTGTCGGCGGTTTTTACAATTACGACACGGACAAGAAGCTTAATACTGCCAAAGCATATCTTTACAGTTGCGAGTTTGAAAACAATTCAGCTTCTACCAGCTGGAAGAGAGTCAGTAATTTCTATGGCCGTGAAAATTCCTTCTCGGTGATAGTCAATACCACTTTCTACGGCACAGATGCAGGAAATGCTCCTATTGCGATTTTTGGAAAGGGTGTAACTGATACTGAAGCTTATATCATCAGCTGTACTGTTGCAGGAAACAAATCCAGCAGCCCGGATGTCTGCTCAGGTATAGCTCAGATAGAAAGTAAGGTAAAAGTATATAATTCAATAGTTTCCGGCAATAAAGGAGGACGCGATGGTATCTGGGCGGCAAAGAGTACAATGAATGAACTTATTGACCAGAGGTCCGAGACTGTTTCTTATTCCATCAATGCCGAGAAGGTGTTCGGTGATGACGATGTAATGTCAGGCATCTTGTTCGATCCTGAGAAAATGCTAGGAAAGGCTTCAAATGGTGTAGTCCCTCTGATCGGCGCAGGCAATCCTGCCCTCACAAACGGTATGACGGCAGACCAGCTGAAGTCCATCAAGAGCGGCCGGGAACCGGAAATCGATGAAACGGAAGTGGTCAAAGACCAGAAAGGCAACCCTCGTACCGGTAAAGTCATGGGTGCCTATGTAGGAAAATAATCAATAAAATACTAAACTAGACTATGCTTCAAGGGAGTTGTCCGTCACGGACAGCTCCTTTTTTTTACTTTACACATTCCCGCAGGCATCAATTCCCTATGGTTGCTTTCAGCGCTTGAGCTTCTCAATCGGGAGGTGGCATGTAGAAAAAAAAGAGGAGCAACCTCACGGCTGCCCCTCTCCAAAAACGTTTCAGGGATACACTCTCCGTCCGCCAAAGCTAAATCACGGCAATCCTCGACGCTTTCGCGGAAATCTGCTTTGGCCTCCTCAGATGTCGTGGTGCGTAATTAGTTGGTAAGTAAACAATTAGCTGTTTTCAGAGTTTGCGAAACATTAACTCTGAAAATGCCTAATCCCTTGTGAAACAGAGCCTTATGCTTCACGGAAACTGTAAGTGCCCGAGGTGCAGGGCAATTACGGATCTCAGTCCACTGCGGTTAAAAATGTTGAGAATGGAGAAATGTCTCACGAAAGTGTTGATGCCAATTGGCAGTCAGGGCGACACAGGGAGCCCGCTTTCACGCAGAAGATTGAACAACTTGTCTCGGCCTATATCATGGCCGTTTTCCGCGAGCTTGAATTGAAGTTTACGCGCGCCTAGACGGGGCATGTCCTTCCGGATTAGCCTGACCTCACTGATGATGGCAGTGTTGTCGATCTCTTCCGAGCTGGCAGCATGTTGGTCGTCTTAATCCTTGTTCTTGTGTAAGATGGTCTCAGAGTCTTTTTTACTCTTCTACTTCTTCTGGGTATCTTGCTGCTGCTTCACAGATTGCAAGTGCTTTGGAGCAGGCATTATACAAGCTCCTGTTTTGTTTCCCCACTTCAGAGTTAAGCCATGTTTTGTAAATATTTCTTCTGGACTCGTTGTCCAAGTATCTACTGTTTTGGAGGTTGGTTTCTTTGTATTCATATTTACCTTTTAATTTATCAATGATATTATTAACTTCCTCTTGACTGAAGCAAGTAACGGATAATTCATTAGTACTAAAATGATAACTACTACCATATATACCTAATTCTAGTAATGTTTTTTCAATTTGTTCTATTGTAATACCTTCTGGTGTTTTAAACACTATTTCCAAAGCTGTTGCTTCTTCTTTTGAAGCGACATAGTTAGCTGCAATTACAGCATGTCTTAATCCTTGTTCTTGTGGAAGATGGCTTCAGGGGAGCATTATTATGCAGTAGTAATCCTCAATCAGGGTGTCTTAATCCTTGTTCTTGTGGAAGATGGCTTCAGGGACTGGTGCCGAGCTTGTTCTCGACCTCGAGCTTAAGCGTCTTAATCCTTGTTCTTGTGGAAGATGGCTTCAGGGAAATACTTTGGTGTCTCTGATGACCAGAAGAACTTGTCTTAATCCTTGTTCTTGTGGAAGATGGCTTCAGGGAGGGTCAGTATGGTCTTTCAATGTGCTTCATAATGAAGGTCTTAATCCTTGTTCTTGTGGAAGATGGCTTCAGGGGATGCTAAAGCAGCTATGAGAAGACATGGCTGCTCTGAGAGTCTTAATCCTTGTTCTTGTGGAAGATG
>FR882166.1 GCA_000434935.1 Bacteroides sp. CAG:709
GGGCATTGTATTACACCTCCTTCCCGATCCTGAAGCAAGGCAAGAAAGCAATGGAGAGAGAGGAGGGCGACCCGAAGAAACCCTGGAACTTCCGGCTCGACGGCGTGTTCTTTCTTGGAGTGCTGAACTACAAGCACCTGGACGACGACCGGATAGAGCACCGTTACTGGCTGCGCGAAGGGACGACCGGCGAGACAATGACCGACAAACTGAAATTCGTCTTTGTCGAAGTCGCGAAGTTCAACAAGACCGAGGACGAATTGACCACCGACCTGGACAAATGGCTGTACATGCTGAAGAACCTGTCGGATCTGCTTGAAAGACCGGCGGCACTGCGCGACAAGATTTTCAAACGGATTTTCGATGTAGCTGAAATTTCCAGCCTTGATGATGAAGACAAGAAGAATTACATCAATTATATGCAGACGGCAAGGGACACATACAACCAATTGGAGTACGCGAAGAAAAAGGGGCGCGAGGAAGGGCGTGAAGAAGGCTTGCAGGCAGGTATTGAGAAGGGACGTGAGGAAGGACGCATGGAAGGGCGTGAAGAAGGCATTGAAAAGCGCTCAAGAGAAATCGCAATGAATTTGTTACGAATTAATTTACCAATTCAGACTATCTGCGAAGCCACCGGTCTCTCTGCCGAAGAAATCACCAAACTACAGAGCGAGGCGTAACAACTAGCCTTACTCCCGGTGCGCCATATGTCTAAAGTGTTTATCCCAGGCGCGACACGGCCACACCTTCGCCAGGCCTCTTGCAACAGCGGGACGCGGCCACGGGTTGTTTTGTAACTGCTTGATAGTCAGATATTATTTTAATAAGCGCGTGGAAACGCAGGCTTTTTTTGGCCA
>FR882167.1:0-12458 GCA_000434935.1 Bacteroides sp. CAG:709
AAATGGTATTTGATTATCAATAAGTTACGGAATATGGCGTGGCCGCGTCCCGCCATCTCAACAGGGAATACGGTGAACAGCCGAGTACGGATGCTAGATTCAGCACCGCGGCAGATTCCGCCTTGGAAATGTCCTGCTTGTTTTGTTCGTAGGCGCGGATCATCCTCAATGATACACCGGACCGTTCCGCAAGTTCCTGCTGAGTAAATCCGGCGGACTTGCGCTGACGTTTCAGCGGGGAAACATCCGTTTCGGAATTTGACATGATTTTCAATGCTGAAGCCACGAACTTGCTTATGTCTGCCTCATGAAATGTAGGATACATGTCCATAACCATATTGACATCAATGCCTCTGGCATTCAGAGATTCAAATGAGAGATTGGTGTACCACTGAAGATACGCCAGCACCCAGCCTGTCCAGAAAATGGCAGAACGGTCATCAAGCACATAGTTATAGTCCTTGGCATGACCGCCTGTGCTTTCAATAATCTTTTTCCCCAATTCAATGCCGGACAAACCGGAGACGTATTTCGGATTGCCTTTTTCGAATTGGCGTATCACATTTCCGGCAAGCATCCTGTCATAAAACTCATCGATGCCTCCGGCACATGCAATGGAGCCATAATCCAGAGCCACTGCCAGATTCAGCATGGCATCTTCCAAATAAGTTTTATCGTAAGCGCGGATCATCATTCTTCCAATTATTTCTTACAATGTCAATAACATATGTGCCGTCCAACACTGTTTTCTCCCTTTCGCTTCTGAACGTGTCACGTGCAGTCCTGTCACGTGCAGACTTTTTCGGGTAATAGGTCTGATTGTCTGCAAGGACAGCACGGGAATACTCTAGTTGTTCAAAAGCATTCCGGCTTTTAAGGACTACTTGTTCTCCCAGTTTCCCCAATTTCATGGTTTTCCCAAGCTGCTCCAGTGAAATCGTGTTGTTCAAGAAAGCAGATGCGAATGAGAAGTAGGAATCATCGGCTCTATAGCCGCGTATCACATCGGCTTCCTTGTAGTCGGGAAGAAATTCCGAAAGGATGTATTCTTTTGCAGCCGACGGGAGTCCTCGTTCTATTACAAATGTCCGGTTTTCCAACAGAATGGCAAGCCAGTTAAGTATATGATACTCATCTCCTGACAAGTTCAAGACGGTCAATCCGTCCATTTCCAGTTCATACTCATTGGCGAAGCCATCCCGATTTTCAGCGCAGGCCCATTCCTTGGCAAGTTCAATATGTTCAGTGCAATAAAATCCCAAACCGTAATCGTTCTTCGCATTTCCAAGTCCGAATTCCGGTTTTTCTATGATATTGGCAGAGCCATGATACAATTTCAGTTTCATAAAACTCACGTTATAACGTCACTTTTTCGCAAAGATAATGGATTATCGGCAAAATGTCAATAGTCTTAGCATGAACGAACAAGAACCGGATTTTCACCTTTTCAAGACTTAGCGCACCCTCGGATTTACACCTTTTCAAGGTTAATTGAAAGAAATCGGGAAAATATTTAGGTTTTAATATTTTTTACATGTCCGGTCGGTGGTGGGGCTTTTATGTATTTTATTGGCATAATTTCATTGAAATAATTACAAGACCGGAAACGTATATACCATCTCAGATCCTATGCTGCGCATCTGGATAGAGTCGGAGAAAATATGTTAGCGGGTTCACTGGCGGGACGCGACCACGCTTGATTTTTGGAAGCGCTGATTTTCAATAAGTTATAAAACAGGGCGTGAAAACGCAGACTTTTTTTGGCTACGTTTCCACGCTCCTATGAAAATGGTATTTGAATATCAATAAGTTACAGAATGTAGCGTGGCCGCGTCCCGCCTGGGCTGTGGAAAATGGCATGTGAACTGCTAAAGATTATCTTCCGCAGTAAATCATTGAAAAGAGGTGATTCAGAGGGGCGGGGTCGCCGGAGGAGAGAAGGGTGACGGCGGGGGCGCCGGCGTGGGCGGGATTGTCCGAGCTGGAGGGATTGTCTGAGCTGGCGCTGGCGGGGTCACCAGAGCCGTCGGGGGCGGGATTGAGGGCGCGGGTGCGGGCTGTTGCGGAGTTTGGAAGAGGCTCGGAAGACTGCAAGAGCGCTTCTTCGGCCTTTTCCGGTGAAAGGAGATGCTCTTCGGACATGACGTGGACCAGCTGACGGGCTACGGCGGGAGCTGGGTCGATGAAACGGATGTCCGGCCCTGCAACTTGCTGAAGGACAGGGAGGAGGAACGGGTAATGGGTACAGCCGAGGACAATGATGTCGGCACCGGCCTGGAGCAATGGACTCAGGCTGGCCCGGACGGTGGATTCGGCTTCTTTTCCGGAAAGGCATCCGGACTCTACCAGTTCGACAAAGCCCCGGCCTACATGCTCCACCACACGGACATTGTCATCGACACTGCCCTTGGTATTCAGATATTTGGAGCCTTTCAACGTGCCGGCTGTGGCAAGGACGCCGATGGTGCCGGATTTCGTTCCTAGGGCGGCAGGCTTCACAGCCGGCTCCATGCCGATGAACCGGATATGGTCATGACGGCCTCCGGTCAAAGCCAGCACACGTTCTCGAACCACATCGGAAGCCGCATCAGAGTAATCAGAACGAAGTTTGGAAATAGCGGCCGCCGTGGCGGTATTGCACGCAACCACGATGATGTCGGCACCGCGACGGAGCAATTCTTCAGTTATTGCACACGCCCTGACCTGGATGGACTCCGGAGACTTCTCGCCGTAGGGGCAATACGCATTGTCCGAATAATAAATATACTTTTCATCAGGAAGAAGACGGGTTATCTCCTTCAGGACTGACAACCCGCCTTCTCCAGAATCAAAAATTCCGATACAAGCCATTGATTAATAGCCGTTATAGTCGCGTGCCAACTGGCCGTACATCTGGCCGAGCACCTCAAGATAAGGAGAACCGCTTACAAGCGTGAGACGATATACGGTATCATCCACCCTGTAGTACTGGACGCCGCCGAGAGTGATTATGTCATAATCCTCAGGAAGATTCTGGACCAATGCCCCTGCAGGAGGAACGATAACCTGGTACTGTCCGCCGGCATTGACGATATAGAAAACGCCGTCCTGATAGAAATAGTTCCTGTCAGCGTATGCGTAGCTCTGCACCAGGCCCAGGCGGTTGGCGATCTCGTATGAAGAAAGCGCCGAGTTCGGATTCATTGCGATAGCGCGGTTCTGCGCCATGATGGTCGCATTGTTCTGGGCGATAATCCTGTTTTGCTGGTCGATGTAGCGGTTGTTCGCGTCGATCGCGCCGAACGTGCGGTAGACATTGGAATAATAAGCGAAGTTCACGGTCGCGAACGAGATGTCCACCACTGAACGGGCGATGGTCACTCCGAACGGAGGACGGCAAACGATATAGTGGCCTCTGTAAGGTCTGTAATATACGTCATTGTAAATGTAATAGTCAATGCCGAAGTATCTTACGACCTTGTATCTAGGAGGCAGGACCTCAACCCTGAAGCCGAAGCAGTGAGGGTGATGGTGATCGTAGAAATGGCCCGGACGGTCATAGTGCATGAAATCACGGTCACGCGGCGGGATTCTGTGGACATTATGGTCTTCAATCCTGAAATCCATGGAGTTGTCCATCCTGGAACCGCCCCTGTTGTTGCCAGGCTGGCGCATGTTTCCGGAAACGGAGCTGAGTCCGGTCCTGGTTACGTTCGAATTTCTCCTTACCACGCTGCTGCTCTGTGAAGAAGGATTGTTGCGGACACTGTTGTCCACTCCGTCTACACGCGCAGTAAAGGTTTCCCTGCTGGAGGAAGAAGAATTGTTCTGGCGCACTGCCCCGCCGTTGCTGTTCTGACGGACAGAAGAGCTGCTGCCGGATGTGGCGGTGCTGCCTGAAGATCTGCGTACGGAAGACGATGAGCCGCTCTGGCGATTCTGGGTAGAACTGTCGTTCTGACGCACCTGGGAGCTGGTTCCGCTCTGGCGGACCTGAGAAGATGATCCATTCTGGCGAACCTGTGAAGAGGTGCCGCTCTGGCGGACCTGACCGCTGGAAGATCTCGTGCCGGACTGTGTAGAAGACGAGGTTCCGGAAGATCTGCGAACTGTCGTGCCCGATGTATTCTGACGTGTCTGCGAGGTACTGCCGCTCTGGCGTGTCTGTGACGAAGTACTGCGCGACTGCGTAGATGAACTGCGTGTCTGGGATGTACTCCTGCTCTGTGAAGAAGTACTGCGAGACTGGGTGGACGTGCTGCGGTTCTGCGTAGACGTGCTTCGTGACTGTGTAGACGAGCCGCCTGAAGTAGTGCGGTTCTGCGTCGTAGTGGTAGTCCTGCGCACCTGTGCATCCGCATTGTCATAAGGAATAGTCAGCATCGAAAACGCTGCCAGCGAAGCCAATGCAAGATTTAGAATCTCTTTCATAACAGTGTCATTTATAAAGGTGATATTTGCTGGAAAGCGTCCGGAAATCCTCCACATCCTTGTTCCAATAATCCACAATATCCGAGACCTCCAGCCTCTTTGAAAACGTTTTTCTTACATAATCCGTACCACAGATTTTATCGAACATCGACGTCCTGCCAGCCGCCATCTTGAACGGATCCCTGCCAGGATAAAGCCGATGCAATGCCTGCATGACATAAAACTGTGTCAGCGATATGCATGCGGCGGAATAATCCGTAAAGAAATACTGCACGCCATGTATCAGTTTCCCCTGGCTGCTCCCCGCAATCGGCTTGTAATGGATGGTCCTGAACGCCGTCCCCGGAAGGCGATAGCTGTCTAGTTCATCTTTAAGTGCATCAGCATCAATCCATTCCGCTGCAAAAGTCTCGAACGGCAATGTATATCCGATACCGATGTTCAGATACCCGTACAATTCCCCGGCAATACCGGCCGAAGGATAATTGACAGCAGACTGCGGATAAGGGATGTTCGGCGACGGCAGCACCCAAGGCAATCTGGTATCGCCATAAAGCATGTCCCTGGTCCACCCCTCCATCGGCACGACCGTCAACTTGCATTTCAGCGGCTCCTCGTTTCCACGCTGTCCGCAATTCAGTCCCTCCTCATTTATAAGAAGTGCCAGCTCCCCCACCGTCAATCCGTAAATATAAGGAATCTTGAATTCACTGACAAACGAGAAGAACCCGGGTTCCACGTTACAGCCTTCGATTTTCTCGCCGCCGAGAGGATTCGGCCTGTCCAATACGACTACCTCAATGCCTTTCTTCGCGCAGGCGCGCATCACCAGTCCCAATGTGCTGATGAATGTATATGAACGTGTCCCGACATCCTGGATATCATAAACCATGACATCGATTCCATCCAGCATCTCCTGTGACGGCTCCCTGAATTGACCGTAAATGGAATGGACCTTCAGGCCGGTCCTGGTGTCTCTGGTATCTGACACCTTATCTCCCGCATAAGCGTCTCCCCGTACCCCATGTTCCGGACCGAACAATGCCACAAGTTCCACGTTATCAGCATTGTAGAGAATGTCGATGGTAGAGCGGAGCTTGCTGTCCACGCCGCTCGGATTGGTCACAAGACCGACTCTGCGCCCCTCGATTTCCCAGAAATTATGTTTTTCCAGCATCTCGATTCCGGTCATGACCTTGGGATTTCCGGCCATGGCGGAGACGCACGAAATGACAGCAAATGGAATCGCCAATATCTTATGTTTCAATGCATCCAGCATATCATCTAGTTTTCGATGGTCGCAATTTTTCCGGCAAACAGGATATCATTGTTCTCCGCATTGAAGATAGCGAAGACGAACGGCCTGTCCACATTCATAATGAACGGTCGCGGCTCAGGTCTGACGGAGGTGAGTCTTACGCCTACGGATGTAACTGCCGCAGCCTCGGAACCTTCTTCATTGACCTCGATGAAACATTTCTGGCGGACTTCATCCACTGCCACGCCCGCCTGCGTCATCGCACTGAAGTCAGCAGCTCCCGAAAACGCCTTGTGCACGCCCATCGACTGGAGCAAGCTGTTCATTATCAATGTTGTATTAACCTTAAACTTAGGCATTGACAATGCGACGGTCTGCATGGTCGCGGCTTCCATGAAACTCTTGAACCTGTCAGCATTCACGTAAGAAAGGAAATCCTTCATGTCCACGCCTTCCGCCGGCAAGCAGACAACCATGTTCCAATTCCCTGATTTATAAGGAAGTACCACGAACTTGCAGCCACTGATTTCTCCGCAGAGGAACGATTTCCTGATATGCATGAAGTCGGTATTCTGCACTGCTGAAGGGCTGTGGAACACCGCCTTGAATGTGGAATTCTTGTCGAACTTATATTGCCACGGAGCCTTGAAGTACAGGGCATTGAGAAGGAACATCATCATATCGGAGCCGATGTTGTCGATGATTTCAGGAATCTTTCCGGAGGTCTTGTCAGAGCACCATTTGTTGATTTCCTTGACGGTAGCCGGCACGGAAAAGTCCCTTTCGGCAATTTCAGCGGAGTATGCGTTCTTCAAAAGGCTTGCATATCCCGGCAGGACCGGAAACCCGCTTCTGATCCACACTGAATTGGCGCTGGAGATGATGCATCCGTCACCGCTTTCGAGGATATCGCCTGAGTATGAAGCATTTATCAATGCGGAAACGAGCTCCGCCTTGGTATCGCCTGCTGCACCTTCGGCAAGCATTGACAATGCCATTCCTGCGCTGTAAGGTGACACGACAATGTTTTCAGCAGCATTGCCGCTTGCGGAAACGGCTTCATTGAACAGAGACAGGCCGAAGGCTAGACGTCCGTCAGCATTGCCCCCGATGGTGGAGACGGCTTCGGGCGCGGTCGTGTTTTCGGCGGCGGTATTGTCGGCTGCAGTTTTCCTCTGGGTTCCGCAGGAAACCACGGCAAGGGCCGCAAGGGCAAACATCAATTTCTTCATAACTTATTGTCTTTTAACAATTTTACCATATTCATGATCTACTTTTACCAGCGATGTCACGGCTACCGTAGCGAGGCAGCAGATTATCACCATCCAGAAGAACATCGTATAGCCGAGCCATTCCTGAATATAGCCGGCCACAGCCCCCGGAATCATCATGCTGAGCGCCATGAAGGCAGTGCAGATGGCATAATGCGAGGTCTTGAATTCTCCTTCGGCAAAGTACATCATAAACAACATATATGCCGTAAAACCGAAGCCGTACCCGAATTGCTCCACAGCAATGCACGTGCTGATAATCACCAGGTTATGAGGCATTGCCATACTCAGATATACGAAAGTGAAGCAAGGGAGGGTCATGCAGGCGGCCATCGGCCAGAGGGATTTCTTGAGGCCCCAACGGGATGCCGCCATGCCGCCGATGATGCCTCCGACGGTCAGCGCAAGAACGCCGATGGTTCCGTAGACAATGCCGACCAGGGAGGTGTGCAGTCCAAGTCCGCCTTCGCTGGCCGGGGAAAGCAGGAACGGATTTACCATCTTGAGCAGGAATGCTTCCGGCAATCTATAAAGCAGCATGAAGATTATCGCTATCCACACGCCGGGTTTACGGAAGAATGAGACAAATGCCTTGGTGAATTCGCCGGCGGAACCGGAACCGTCCGTGCTCACGGCAGAATCTCCGGCAGGCCGTGGAAGGGCAAAGGTGTGATATATCGTCAAGATGGTGAAAATGACCGCAGTAAGTCCTATTGTCAATGACCATGCAAGCGGGATGTTCCCGGTCTTTTCTTCCAGGACTCCGGCCACGACGACCAGAACTCCCTGTCCGAAAATCGAGGACAGACGGTAGAATGTGCTTCTTATGCCCACAAAGAACGATTGCTGGCCGCTGTCAAGGGCGATCATGTAGAAACCGTCGGCGGCGATGTCGTGGGTAGCGGAGGCGAATGCTGCGAACACGAAAAGGAGCAACGTGAAGGTAAACAGCGACATAGGGACCTGCGTGGAGGTCTCCGGAGAAGGCAATGTCAGGGCGAGCAGCACGAAGGCAGCCGATACCAATGCCTGCATCATGACAATCCACCAGCGCTTGGTCCGGAATATGTCCACAAGCGGGCTCCAGAGCGGCTTGAGTGTCCATGGCAGATATAACAGGCTGGTAAACAGCGCCATTTCGCCATTCGGCACGCCCATTTTCGTAAACATTGTCACGGAAATGTTGTTAACTATGAAATACGGAATGCCTTCCGCGAAATACAATGTCGGAATCCACCACCAGGGCGATCTTCCTGTAACTTTGCCGGTCATGGAAATTATTGATTATTGGTTCTTCTGACAGAGCAGATGCTTCCCGGATAATAATGGGAAAGGATATCCCTGTACCTGTATCCTCTGGAAGACATTACCGCCGCACCGATCTGACAAAGCCCTACGCCATGCCCCCAACCGGCGCCATGCAGTACGACAATGTCTTCTTCAAATGACGTTCCGGACGGCTGAATATCCACCACGAAGGCGGAGCTCTTCAGATGTGATGCAGACAGGAACTTTCTGATGACCAGTTCCTTACCGACAGTCATCGAAGATTTGGTCCCGCGTATTTCCAGAAGCGTGATCCTGCCGGAAGGTCCGCGTTTAAGAGGCTCAATGCTTTCCAGCATACCTATGTCATGTCCCGAGCGGGAGGCAATCAATTCCGAAAGTTCCTTACGTGTATATCTGACCTCCCAGCGGAAAAAGTCCTTGGTCTCCAGGTCATAGTCATTGAGCACCTGCGCGAGAATCTTGCCGTTTTCGGTATTGCAGAAAGCATCCGACGACTCTTCCATCTCGCCCATTATCCATTTGCGGGCATTGTCCTCCTGCGTCAAATCCGGAATCTTTTCCTCGGACGGCGTATCGGAAACGGCTGCAAGATACGGATAATCAATATCTTCCCAGCATGAGCCGAATCTTTCCATCATACCGCCGCAGCACTTGGAGAAACGGGCATCGCAGATTTCCCCGTCATAGGTCAGGACTTCTCCCCATGTCTGGTCGACAGCCTTGCGGACATTGTCCCCTACTGCCACCGTAAGTCCCTGATATCTCTGGCAATGGTCATCGGCGCAGACATCGAAAGCCTTGTGATCATCCCTGCCGAACCATTTGACGAGATGATAATCGCCGTCGACGATGCGGTCTTCCTTGACGGAGGATCCGGAAGAATGGATATTGTCCCGTCTTTCCTGGATTCTGGCCATGAGCCATGAACGGGAAATCACGGCATGGGCTTTCAGAAATTCGAGCGAGGCTGTGGCCTTCATCTCGGAAGAGATGACGCTGAGCAGATAGTCCTCAATACCTACCACATTGACAGCCACCACCTTACCGTCATCGACAATGAATTTCAATGACCCTGCGAATTTCTGGACCTGACTTCTTTCCCAATGGAAACCGATGCCGATGGTCACGCCGTACAATATGAATGTAGGCTCGGCGAACATCGTGGACATGGTCTGCGCATCGAAAAACAGTTCATCGTACAATGTTCCGTTATAGGAAATCCGGCCGTTTTCATACACGACTTTCTGCCTGCCGGCGCCATCGGAAATTATCTCGAATCCGATTTCATTGCCGGACATTATGCCGACCTGGACAGTCTGCTGGCTGCGTGTCAGCTTCCAGATTATATTGCGTTCAACTTCCTCACTTACAGATACTTCCGAGAGCATTTCCTCCAGAAGTCCGGTATTCAGTTTTTCATAATCGTCCTCATGCGGCGCCACGAACAGTCCCGCCATGTCGGCACAGCCGGGGCTCATAGTCAGATGGTCCGGACCGTCGGAAAAATAGTGATGTGAACGATGCTTGCCACGTGCCATGAGGACAGCCCGGTATTCGCCGAAACGTCCATGCGATATGCCTGACACTTTCTGGGAAGGCCGCACCTTGTACCATGTCAGGAGATTGAACATCGGCTCAGTCTCGTCTTCCCGCTGCGGAAGGCAGTCCAGCAGCCTGTAGAACAGCTTCGCCATGGACTTGGACGTGCGCGCCGTAAGCACGAACACACCTCTCGTAAATTTATGATAATGAAATAGTTCCGCATCCTGAACCGAGGTCAGCCAAGTAAGGTCTTCCCTACCGCCGTCCAGGTTCAGGTCAATGTCTCTTTCCAATGGCATGAGTCCGCGCGGACAGGCCTGGAAATGAAAATGGTCAGGGGCGGATGCACCGCATTTCGGCCCGTTGTAGAATATCGTGAAGTCCGGAAAATGTCTTGCCAGGTCGGTCATGTCAGGCATACGGTGCCATATCGACTGGGGCACATGGACATCCCTGGCTATCACCAGATGCTTCGGGAAAATCGGATAGGGATTCACCAGCATCTCATAGCGGCGCCCCTTTCGTCCTTCGAATGCCATAAAATGCTGCTCTTCAGGCCTGTTGGCACTGCAAAGGAAACATTTTCTGCTCTGTATGGAAGCCTTGTCCACCTTCGCTGCGGACGAACGTATGCGCTCCGGGTTATGCTGGACCGTGACTTCAAGACCTCCCACCATGAGTTTACGCGTCAATGCTTTTTTCATTGACCTGAAATTGGCGGCAGCCGCAGGCCAGACTGACAGCTGGTCGCGGACGAACTTGGAAATATCGTTATCCATTGGCAGACAGGTTTTTATGATTCAGCGCAATCCTGGCTTCAAATTCCCAGGTGCGGATGCTGTCCTTGTAAAGATTATTGGCATTGACCCTGGCGATGTCGAGCGCGGCGTCGGAATTTCCTTCCCAGCGGCGACAGCAATACAGCGGTTCATAAATGCGGCCTATATGGTATTCCCGGCTGATCCTCAGCCCCACGGCATAGTCCTCGCCATAGCTGACATTCGGGAAATTGATTTCGCGGAGCAACGGCACATAGAATGCGCGCGGCGCGCCCAAACCATTGATTCTCAATGCATTGTTCTTACCGTTATCTTCCGTCCATTCTTTATGGTCAATGATTCCCGGTGGAAGCGGTTTCATGTCGAAGTCGGTCATTTCATAGGACCCGATGACCATCGCGCAGCCTTCCTTTTCGAAAACATCCACGATTTTCTGAAGCGTCGTGGAGTCCTTGTAGACGTCGTCACTGTCGAGCTGGACCGCATAAAGCCCGCACCTGCTGTCGTGTACCGCCAAGTTCCAGCAGCCGCCGATGCCAAGGTCCCCACGTTCCGGCGTCACGACAATGAGCCTGCTGTCGTCAATGCCCGCGAGAATTTCGGCCGTCCCGTCCGTAGAATGATTGTCTACGACAATGACATTGTAACCGAAGCTGCATTCCTGGGACAATGCACTTTTAACGGCGTCCGCAATGGTCCTTACCCTGTTGAAAACCGGAATGATTACTGAGACAGACGGCGTTTCATGCTGATGGTCAATATGTTTCGTCCCAGGTGCCAGATATGCTCCCGCACGTTTGAGGTAAGCTGTGCAGATTTTTTCCATCTCCACCTGCACTTCCCTGTTACGCGGGTTCACATAGTCGAACTGCTTTTCGCCTGACTTGCGAAGGTCGGTCTCAACCTCGGTATAGAGGTACTCACCGATATGGACTTTCTTGGCCATGCGGAGACGCAGGTCATACATTGCCCCGAAGCTGTAGTCCACATCCATTTCCGCCACGGCTTTCCTGAATGAGTCGGCACGATATACCTGCACCGGCCCGAAATCGAAGTCGTCTCTCAATGCTCCCTTCTGACATTCGATCACAGGGTGACGGCGGCGTTCCCCGTTTCCGTCCGGTGTCGTAATCAGCTCATAGTAATCAGAATACAGCATGTCGGCCATCGTATATTCCGCCACTTCCGCAAAGCGTTCAAGGGCGAGATAGCCAAAATCGCAAGGATATGGCTTGGTGTTGATGACAATGTAATCGTCGGCAAGGTCAGCAGCGGCCTTGCGCAAATCTGATGTCCTGAGTACAGGGCCGTCAGACAGGATTTTGAAAGTGGCCATCAGGTTATGTGTTTTACAGCAGGGCCTCCAGGGATTTTCTGATTTTCCTGAATTCGCCCTCGAAATTAGGCGTGAATATGGACTTGCCGAGGTTTTCCTCGATTTCATCCATTGACCAGTAGCGGCCTTCAGCCACCTCTTCCAGGTCAGGATGAGGCGTGAAGTTTCCTACTGCCGCGAATATGTTTATGAGTTCCCTTTCCACATCGCTCTGGAAAATGTAGTTTCCGAGCCAGATAGGATTGTACTCAGTGAATTTCAGTTCTTCTCCTGATTCCCTGAACAATGCCTCGCTGACATATTCACCATAATCAATATGTCCGCCGACCGCCGTATCCCATCTGCCCGGAAGCAGGTCCTTTTTCATGGAGCGCTTCTGGAGATAGAGCTGGTCGTAGCGGTTGAGTATATGAAGGTGCACTACCGGGTGCAGAAGCATTGACCCGCCATGACACCATGCGCGCGAAGCTTGCGCGTATACGATACCGTTTTCGTCTATCACGGGCAGCATTTCCGTTCCCGGAGCGGGCCTGTCGGCAGGCTTGTCGGCTGTAGGTTTGGGCAGTACGACC
>FR882167.1:12464-15669 GCA_000434935.1 Bacteroides sp. CAG:709
GTAGGTTTGGGCAGTACGACCGCCGGAGAGGCCGGATAAACCAGATCGAACATGGTGCTACAGCGTAAATAGGATCATGAGCTGCGCCACGAGGACTCGCATGAACATTGTCAAAGGATATACGGTAGCGTAACTGATTGACGGATAGTTGGTACCGTATACTTCCTGGGAGAATGCGAGCACAGGAGGGTTCGTGGTTCCACCTGAGACGAGACCGCAGATCTGGTAGAAGTTGAGCTTGAATACCAGTCTGGCGAGCAGAATCACGCAGGTTACAGGCACCAATGTAATCAGGGCACCGTAGAGAATCCACCAGTAACCGCCGTTAACGATGGAGCTGATGAAGTTTTCGCCTGCTCCAAGTCCCACTGCCGCAAGGAAGAATGAGATGCCGATTTCACGGATCATCATATTGGCACTCAATGTGGTATATGTGGTAATTTTCAGCTTAGGACCGAAATATCCGAGAAGAATCGCAATTATGAGCGGACCGCCGGCAAGACCGAGCTTGATAGGCTGAGGAATGCCAGGGAACTTGATAGGAAGGCTGCCGAAGATGACACCGACCACGATACCGAAGAAGATAGGAATCAGGTTCGGATGGCTGAGGCTGGCTGCCTTGTTTCCGAAGAGTCCGGCTACCTTGTCCATCGCATCTTCAGGTCCCACGACCAGGAGGCTGTCTCCCACGTGGAGATAGAGGTTAGGGCTGGCTACGAGTTCCACGCCCGACCTGAATACACGGGTCACTGATACGCCATATATGGATCTGACATTCAAATCTTTAAGGTTGCGTCCCGTAATGGACGGCTTGGTAACGGTAATCTTCTTCGCAACGAGCTTGCTGTCCGGCTTGTCCCATTCCTTGAACGGCATGTCAATCTCGTCTCCGAAGAGAATCTTCACGAGGTCTTCCGCATCAGGAGAGGTGACAATCAGAAGCTTGTCGCCTTCTTTCAGGAGCATATCGGAGGAAGGAACACATAGTTCGTCGTTACGCAGCACACGGGAAATGACGAAGCGGTCGCCGTTGTTTTTCGTCACATCGCCGATTGTCCTGCCGAAAATGGCCGGATTTTTCACCTCGTAAGTCGCACGTATGGCGCCTGTTCCGAGTTTGCCCTCATTGTCAAGATCTTCTTTTTCCTTGTTCAGGTCGACATTGAAAATAGCCTTGAAAACCATCAGGAGGATGATTACTCCGAGGACACCGATTGGGTAGGAAACCGCATAGGCCGATGCTATGGATGAAGAAGCTTCTGCTGCCACGAACGATGGTGCACCTTCCGCAATCATTGCATCCGAAAGTGTCTGCTGGGCAGCACCGAGGCCCGGGGTGTTGGTAACCGCACCGGACATGACACCGGTCATGGTCTGAAGGTCTTCGCCGGTAACCAGGTGTATGATGCAGGTAACGAGCACCGCAAGCAGCACGAGCGTAATTGCAAGCATGTTCATGGTCAATCCGCCTTTACGGAAGGAATGGAAGAATCCCGGACCGACCTGAAGTCCGATGCTGAATACGAACAGGATAAGGCCGAAGTCCTTCATGAATGCCAGGATATGCGGGTCGCCCCTGAGTCCGAAGTGGCTGAGGAGAATGCCGATAAAGAGGATCCATGTGGAGCCGATGGAAATTCCCTTGAACTTGAATTTGCCCAGATAAAGGCCGAGGGCGATTACCACAGCAAAAAGAAGGATGGTATGCGCGATACCGGTTCCCAAGAATAAGTCTCTCATTTCTATAATCTTTTACATATTGATCTTAACACAGAACGCTGATTTTCCGTCAGCCTTCCCGTCAATGTACCAGGTTATCGTACCGTCTTCATTTTCCGTACGTACCTTTTCGAGGGTAATGACCTCGCCGGCGCGTGTCTCATGGATGAATGTCACCGTGACATCTTTCACCGGCCTTGTCTTAAGTTCGTCAAAATCAATGCAATCCATCGCCCAGACCACGTATCTGGCATTGTTCGTATGTCCGAGAAGGTCAATGTCGGAGAACTCCACCTTGTGTTCGCCGGCGATTTCCGGGGTCACACCACGCGGCATCATCACCTTGTCCGCAGGCCTTTCGATGGCATTGTCCTTACAGACGGTATCCTCGGGGATCATTTCCATCACGTCGGCCGTGCGGCACATGGTCCTGTTGGCGACATCGAGTATCACCCAGGAGCTGGTGGCCCGCACAAGGAGGTCGCCGCCGGCATTCTTCAGTTCGAAGTCCCTGAGGTAGAAAGGTCCGTAAGGTCCTTTGTGCCAAGTATATAGTTCAATGTTTTCGCGCCATTTGGGATGACGGATGAATTCATAGTGCATTCTCGACAGCACCCAGGCCTTGCCCTCCGTCTGGAGTGCGTCATAACCGAACCCGAGCGCCGTAGCTGCCTGATAGGCAATTTCCTGCGCCAGGTCCATAAATGCTGCCGGTTTCATGTCCATATTCGAGTCCACGTCATAGCACGGGACTTCGCTGACCATGACATATTTCTTGTCTTTTGTATACTGTCCGCTCATATTTTTTTCATTTGTCTTACAAAATTACAAATCTTGCCGGACTTTATCAAAAATCGCGTGGCCGCGTAAGCATTTCCAAAGTTACCCCATGACTGCCAGGCGCGGCGGGACGCGGACACGCCCTGTTTTTGAGCACGCTGATTTTCAATGAGTTATAAAACACAGCGTGGAAACGCAGGCTTTTTTTGGCTGCGTTTCCACGCTGTCGTTTAAATACTATCTGATTATCAATTAGTTACAGAAACACCCGTGGCCGCGTTCCGACAGGCAGGAAGAGTATAGAAATTCATTTTTGAAAAAACGAAAAATTCTTTACAGAAATACGAACTTATGATAAAATAACAGAGAAAATTGCCCGAAAATTTTGATAAGTCTTGAAAAGGTGTAATTTTGCAGTGCTCGTTAATCTTGAAAAGGTGGTTAAACGAGTGGTCACTAAGTCTTGAAAAGGTGAAATTATGAGAAGGAAGATTTATCAGACACTTCTTGATTGGAAGAAGGAACGTAAAGGAGAAGTTGCCCTTTTGATAGAGGGTGCCAGACGAATTGGCAAGAGCCACATCGTCGAGGCTTTCGGACGAGAGGAATATGATTCATATATCCTCGTGGACTTCAGTAAGGTAAATCCACTGGTCATGGATTTTTTCAATCTCTACCTGGATGATTTGGACACACTCTTTCAGAA
>FR882167.1:15681-19770 GCA_000434935.1 Bacteroides sp. CAG:709
CACTCTTTCAGAACCTTGAGTTGTATTATAGACGCAAACTTATCCCTCGCCCAAGTCGTGGTGAAGAGGCTCGTTCTCTGATCATATTTGATGAGGTTCAATTCTGCCCTCGTGCCCGTTCCGCAATCAAGCATCTGGTCTTGGACAACAGATTTGATTATATTGAGACAGGCTCATTGATTTCAATAAAGAAGAATGTAAAAGATATAATGATTCCATCCGAAGAACATCCCATTCAGATGTATCCGATGGATTTCGAAGAGTTCTTATGGGCTATGGGGGACGAGATGATGATGCCATATATCCAGAGGCAATTTGAAAAGAAGAAGCCAATGGGCGCATTTCATCGCAAAGCAATGGATTATTTCCGCCAGTACATGATTGTTGGCGGAATGCCACAGGCGGTAAAGAAATATGTAGAGACCCGGGATTTTGAAAAGGTGGATGAGGCCAAGAGGGATATTCTTGCTCTTTATCGTAACGACATAAAAAAGTATGCAGATAATCAAGAAACCAAAGTGTCGGCGATATTCGAAGAGATACCAAGCCAGTTGCAGAAGCACGAAAAGAAATTCCGGTTGTCCACCTTGCAGGATAATGCCCGAATGCGTGATTATTCGCAGGCTTTCTTTTGGCTCAGCGACGCAAGGGTCGTCAACTGCTGCTACAATTCCACAGAGCCGTGCATCGGGTTAAAGCTCAATGAAGATAGGACGACTGTGAAATGTTATCTGAATGATACGGGGCTTTTGATAAGCCACGCATTTGATGAACGAGGCATCGTTTCGGAGGATTTGTATCGAAAACTGATGTTCGACAAACTTGAGGTCAATCAAGGAATGTTGGTCGAGAATATTGTGGCTCAAATGCTTAAAGCGGCCGGACATAATCTTTTCTTCTTCAGCAATAATTCACGGACGTCCGCAGAGGATAGGATGGAAATAGATTTTCTTATAGCCAAACCGACCACAACGAGCAGACACAATATTTCTCCGATAGAGGTCAAGTCTGGCAGCCGCTATACACTGACATCTATGACTAAATGTATTGCGAAATATACGAAAGACCTGTCTACCCCTTATGTCCTGCATGATAAAGATGTGAAGATTGAAGATGGCATTGTGTACCTGCCTCTTTATATGACTCCTTTATTGTAGAAAGATTTGCAATTTCCAGAGAGGAACGAGGTGTTTGTAACAGAATGCCGGGCCATCAGGAAATTCATTTTTGGAAAAACGAAAAACCGGGACATCAGTGGTGTGAAGTCCCGGCGATTATTTACTTCAATGTTTCAGCAACATTGGATTATTTTATTACATATTCACTCAAGTCCGACTTGTCAACTGTAATAGTACCAGCATCGATTGCAGCTTTCTGTGCGGCAGTGACATAGATAGTCTTCATAGTACACTTCATTCCGTAATAGTCTTTAGCTTCTCTCCTTGCCTTCAATGATTCCAATGACGTACAGCCGGTGATATCCAGGGATGCGCACCTTTCATAATCATAGGCAATCATCCAGCTTGAGCATGTAATATCAATACTTTTGACCTTAGAGCCAGAGAATGTAAGAGACTTACTGTTAAGACCCGAATCATCTGGATTTCCGAGAGAGAACGACTCTACCGGGCTGTCTCCAAACTTAACTGTTTCAAGCATACTATACTCTTTAGCCAGCACTGTCTTAAGTTTCTTGCAACCTGAAAGATCGATCGTCCTGACAGTTTGAGACTTATCCAATGTCAATTCAGTAAGTTCAGGGAATCCATCGAGTCCGTCAATAATAGTAGCCTGCAAACCATAATAATACTCACCTGACAATGTCAATGACGTCGAAGTAAGACCGGCATCTACCACTTCACATTCTGTACTTTCACCGGAAGTGATAATCCAGCCCTGCTTGGAAAGTGCTTCACGCACCTTAGCATCGGTGATATTGCAAATGATAGGATTAGGATTCTGCTGCTTAATCGAGAACTGATGCATGACGATGCCGTTGGCATCTGACTTATGGCAGTTCATCACAGTAACTCTGGAACCTTTAGCTTCAGGAGCAGAGAATACAAAAGTGTACTCCGTAAGCCCGTCTGCAGCCTTCTCACCCGCAGTTTCAGACACTTTTTCAAGCCAGGTAGATTCAAATGTCAGGAAAGGAACCACATTCGCCCTCACTACAAGTTTGATATCTCCGTATGCAGCGAGATCTTTCACGATATCAGGCGTCTCGCAAAGCATGGTATCCCTCTGTGCCTGTGTAACATTGATCTTGATATCACCACTGGATGCACCCTTGATTATGATATCTGAAGTACGGGCAGTAAATTCCTTGCTTCTTTTCACATTGAATCTCAAGGTAGTCAAGCCGAACGCATCAGACCTCTGATCAAAAGAAATCCAGTCCGCACCGCCATCACTATAATCATATTCAAATTTTTCAATGTTAGTCTTGAGTTTTATGACAACAGCATTTGCATCAGCCGATACATCCACTTTGTCTTCAGACTCCAGATTAATCACCTGACCGGCAGAGATTTTCACCTTGACCTGCTGAACCGCAGAACCCGCAAAAATCTTGAAAAACACTGAGTCAGTAACCATCGAAGATGATGGAGCAACTGTAAAAGTAACCTTTTCTCCGGATTTACCACCGGTCTTATCGGCAGTCACCCAATCAGAGATTCCGGACACCCGCCAATCTTCAGAACTGGTTACTGTCACATCAAATTGACCTCCCTCTGAATCACTAATGATTTCATTGGTGGAAAGCGAGACTGAACTTAAATCCAGGCTCTCCTTTCCTTCTTCACCACAGCTTGAAAGCATCAGAGCTGCAGAAGCGAGAATAACAATATATTTTTTCATCGTTTATCTAATTCTCTGTTAATATGGGTTGGTTTTAAGAGACGTTGTAGTAGGATAATAAAATTTCGGTTCTATCAATCTACATCCGTAAAGACCCTCGGAAAGGTTGCTGAGGTATCCGAACTGAGTTTTGCTTCCCTGGTTATTTGCAGCCCATGGAGCGAATACCATATAATAGCCATATTCACTTTCGGCAACATCCTTGGCCGTACTTACTGCAATAGCACCATATCTTGCCATTTCAGTAGACTGACCGGAGCAGTTTGCCTTGGTCATACCTGCCATAGGCCTGCCTTTACTACCATAGTTGGCAACAGCGATGTCAAGCCATGCACCTGCTTCGATTCCATCTATGTAATCTTCTCCTCCCATATATCCATACTGGAATGTGGTTACATATTTGTCAGGCATAGCTTTCTTGGTCTCAAACATAAGACGTGCACCAGCTACAGAAGATGGCCTGGTAAACAACGGGTTACTGAGATCCGGATCTTTTGAATACTCATCATCGAAATTCACACCATCCAAATTATACGCATAGCACATAGCGGCTATCTTCTGGGCAAAATCTCTTGCTCCTATTTCTGAAAGTTGCGCAAGACCGGACTCGTCATGGTTTCCGAGAAGTCCGAGAAGGACCTTGATACCGCGTTTACGCAAAGGCTGGATAACTTCCTCATTGTGAGCGAGGATATACGAAACCTGAGGGTTTGTGTAAATGTAAACCTCACCTTTCTCTCTGTCATAGTTGATATTGGCAGCGAATAGAACCATATAGTTCACAAGATAGCGACCATCCTCCATCTTCCACTGAAGAGCATTCAGCGGGTTGGTATCATTCACCTCGAAGAAGAAGAAAGTCTCTTTCTCGCCAGGTTTTCTATCCGTATTGCCCTCACCTGCAAGGTTTTTCACGAGATAAACGCAGTGAGATTCTTTCTTGGAAACAGAAACTCCGTCAGTGCTGACCTCTGCCTTGAGAGGAAGAAGATAAGTCTGGTCTTCCTCGAACTCATCGGTTCCAAGAGTCGGAATGACGAGATCAAGTGAATAAGAAGCCTTGTCGTCAGGTGCCATCACGATTTTGCCATCATGCTGAATCTGAACCTTATCGGCAGGATAAAGCTTGAATGAAGTACCATGCTCGGCATTGTAGGTGTCGAGATATTCCGCATCAAATGAGATGGTTACATCCACTCCTTGTTTAGGCACTCTCGAAAGTCTGAA
>FR882167.1:19785-40015 GCA_000434935.1 Bacteroides sp. CAG:709
AAGTCTGAACTCTACAGCTGTAGAATAGTCTTTCTTGCGAAGCTCCACGATAGTGCTGGTCTTGCCGTTGTTGGCATCACGCACAGCACCTTTAAGCTCTTTTACATTGTCATACTGCGACTCGTCCAAAGTTCCGATCTGGATATCATCCGTGCAGGATGAAAGCATCATCCCTGAGCAGAGGACAGAAACCGCAAGCATATTAAAATATCTTTTCATCTTGTATTCAATTTAATGCTATTGTTTATGGAAGAGAAACCTTGGTCCAACCAGGATTGGAGTCCACCGTAAGGTCATTGCCGTTAACACTGTAATCCTTGATTGTATTGCCTGCGCCCTCATCGAATTTCCAGTAAGCCACGAGACCTTCAGATTCAGGATCGACTGTATAGAAATGGGCAGGAGCATTGATTTCTTCAGCGGTAAGAGTCTTGTTCCAGATTCTCACTTCAGAAATCTTACCATCAAGATAACGGTCCGATGCATAAGAATATCCAATCCAGAAACAACGTGAGCCATCACTCTCATTGGTATGAGCAGCTCCCAAGCTTATGCTAGACACGCCGCAATTACCTGAAAATTTCTGTACGCCATTGTAGTATACTTTCACCTCGCCATTGTCGAATGTAACAGCTACATGATACCATTTGTTGGTGTCGAACTGAAGATCGCTGCTGGTAAGATTCCGTGAGCATGCCACCTGGAGCTGGTTATCAGGAACACCTGAATCACCGACACGGAGAAGGTAGTTACCCTCAATACCCATAATGGTGGAAATCTGACGTCCGAACTTATTGAAGTTCACCATGCATTCCATAGTGAAATTGGTCAAATCGTCCACGATGCTGCCATCTTTCCATGAAGGGTAAGCCCTGTTCTCAGCAAGGTCAGCAACCACATTGACAAGAGCTGCGCCCTTGAACACATAATATACGACCGTCTTGGATTCAAGCACATCAATACCCTGTACATCAGTAAGTTTGACAGGCTGGACATATACAAGTTCACGATCTAGTTCCTCAAGACCATTGAAAGAAATCTCTACTTCAGGAGAAGCATTGGCTCCTTTGTTAATCTTCAAAGTAGACTCGGCAATCTCGCACTTCCCTTCCGGAAGAATGATTGCATCATCATTGTAATAAGACTGCTTGTATACAGACAACAGTTCAGGAGCTGCAACAAGTTTTGCCGTAATCTCACAATTTGCCTGAAGAGCAGTGCTCATGGAAAGCGTTCTGCTGACAGTCACGGTCGAGCCGGTCTGTTTTACCAGAATCTCATCGGCAGCGTTGGAAGCATTCAGATAGAGCTTGTTGTCGAAATGATGCTCATCCATCCGCTTGCTCTCCGTCTGGCAGCCGGAAAATGTCAATGCCGCAGCAAAAAGAATAAAGCTGTATTTCAATGTATTTTTCATCTTCAATGCTTAATTAAGTGGTGAAGGGTTCATTATCGCTATGGCCTTGCGGACATTCGGATAAACGAACTGAATATTAAAATAGTCATTCTGCACATTAGAGATGCAGATACCTGCCTTGGTCACGCCGGAAGTCTTCTGAGTCGTCCAGTAAGCCGCACCGGTTATAGCAGTAAGGACATTGCCGTTGTCATCCTTGTCAAGGAAAGTACCCTTGGTATCACCCGGATCTGTCAATGAAACGGTGGTAACTCCCATCACAAACTTGTCAGCAGGGATGTTTCCGAAACGCATAGCCTGATTGACCAGATAAGAGAATGCATATACATTCAATTCTGACAATGCCGGTATGATAATGTAATCAGCGTTCTTAATCAGTGACATATCTTCGTTCAACAGATACTGAGGATTTCCCTCATAGAAGAAAGAAGCGTCAGCATTGGATTTTCTCCACTCGCGGATTCCTTCGAGGAAAGCCTCCTGCTCGGCAAGAAACTCCTCCTGACCATTTTCAGGAACACTGAGAGGATTCTTTGTAGTGTAAGAAGCGTTGATACCATCATAGCCATACTTTGTGAAAAGTTCAAGCTGCTCCGCAACAGCATTTTTCACAAAATCATTTTGCGATGTCGGCGTCTCTACCGGTTCTGAAGGAGTTTCCCCCTCACCTTCCGACGCTGTCGTTTCAGGATGAGCGGCGTTCCATTCTTCAAGATATGCCTTGTAAGAGGCAATGATGTCGCTGCAGCTGATTTCATAAAGGACCTTCATGCCTTTCTTCGCGCGGACTTCCTTCATTTCAGCCTGAATTTCAGCACTGAGTTTATCAGGATTCTGAAGAATCACATAGTCAATGCTGTCCGGAAGAGCATTGATATGCTCAGCCTGTCCGGCAGGTGATGTTGCCTTGTTGTCGAACTTGGCAATCACGACCTTATGGTCACTGTCCCTGTAATCTCTGAGAGACTGCATATACTGTTCATAGAGCTCAGGTGCATCAGTCTTGAGATCAGGATATTTGATATTGACGCTTTCCGTCTCGGTCCAGTCGGAGCATGATGCCATAAGGAGCACCACTGCGGAACCGAGGACAGCCTTAGCCAATTTATTATCTTTAATTGTCATCATTACGGATTTTTAATGTTAGTTCTTGTAATAAGGGTTGTCAGGATTGCAGTCGAACCACAGGCGGGTGCTCATGTTATCCTCACCTTTGAGAAGATTGCTGACAGCATTATGATAGTTCTCCGCATTGGAGGTGGTCTCATTTGTAGGGTAAGCCATACGCCTTGCACCCTTGCGGGAATCTACCATACCGTTACTCTTGTTACCCCTGTCTGATACAGGAATGAGTGTAGGATAACCGGTTCTTCTCCAATCCGCCCACGCCTCGTTACCGAGCAGCCAGTTGGCAATCCATTTCTGAGTAATGATACGCTCCTGCTTCTGGGCTGTTGTAGCGTTTTCGTCCCAAGCGATGGTGATGGAAGAAAGTGTCTCAGCATAAGTGTTGGAACCTGAAGGATCGGTGTATGTACCAGGTACGCTGGAGTTGTCAGCTATATACTGAGCTGCACTGCCAGCACCCCACTGCTCAAATGAAAGTGCAATGCCTTTCTCATAGAAATCCTTTGCAGAACCGCCCATATCATAACCGAACACGGCAACCGCCTCCGCCTCAAGGAATGCAACCTCTGCAGCATTCATCCAGCATACAGGGTCCGACACCTTGAGAGTGAAACCTGAGAACTGGTGACCGATGGAAGCCTGGTTAGGGATAATGATACCTCTTCTCATTCCGCAATATTTTTCAGTGGTTCCCCACTCGTCCATTGTGAAATAAGACGCACGTCTAGGGTCATTGTAACCATTCATGTAGCAAATGATGTCGGCTGCGACATGAGAGTCACCTGCTGCTGTGGTACAAGCCGTTCCATTGGTGTGAGTCTTCACCTTGTTATATTCTACAGCGACCTTTATAGGGTTTCCGTCTGTTCCCCAAGAATCAAATCTGGCATTATCATCATTGGAAGTGAACACGCCTACTTCATTCTTGACAGCAGATTCAGCCATCTGCTTGGAAAGTTCCGGAGCCGCATAAGAAATTCGCATCGCAAGTCTGAGTTTCAGAGAGTTTGCGAGTTTGATCCATTTCTCGACATTACCGCCATAGATGGCGTCCGCATCGGCCGCAAAGTTGTTTGTACGGTTAGGCATGAGAGCCTCTACAGCAGCATCAAGTTCCTTGAACATTGCCTTATAGACATCTTCCTGGGAATCGTAAGGTACCGTAAGACTTCCGTCCTGTCCGATCTGAGTGTAAGGAATCGGGCCGTAAGTATCCGTAACTCTGTGCATTGCAGCAACCTTGATAATATCACCGACCGCAAGGATTACAGGATCGTCAGTTACCTGATGAAGCTGTTTGTAGTTCGTGTAGATGACAGGAATGATCTTATCACTCTTCATGAATACATTGGTCCAGTTGTCTGTCGGGTTGTAATTGGAAATGGTATTGGCGAAGCCGGCATTGGCGTCAGCCATATATCCTCCTTGGGTACCACCAAGAAGACACTCAGTGAACTGGGTAGTGTTAACATCCGGTGAAATGACGCCATTTGCGATTCCGGTGAGGGATGCACGGATGATATATCCGTCTCTCTGCATCTCATCGTCAGAAACACCGTACGGGTTCTTGTTGATTTCTTCAAAGTTCGATGTGCAGGCAATTCCGCAAAGGGCCATGGCTGCCACCGAGAATACTTTATATATTTTCTTGTTCATTGTAGAAAGCCTCCTTTTAGAATTTGATTCTCACATTGAAGCCAAAGTTTCTGGTGTTCGGCATCATGAAATAGTCGAGACCTGAATAGAAGTTGCTTGTAGCGGAAGCCACTGTTTCCGGATCATACGGAGCTTTGTTGTAGATCATCCAGAGGTTACGTCCCACAACCTGCAAAGTAAGGTCGAAGAGTCCGCCGAGCATCTTCTTAGGGAAGGTGTAGCCGATGGAAGCCTCCTGAAGTCTGACGTTGGTAGCTGAGTATGTATAATACTGTGGGACAGCGTCTCCGGAGCCGATAGCCGTATACCATTTATTGGCATCAATAAGGTCAGAACCATTGATATAGACACCGCCGTTGTCACGTGCTGCAGCAGAAGCTTCAGATACGCCATAGTAATCGAGCATAGCCTGGGTTCTGGAATAAACCACTCCGCCGAGACGCGCCGTAAGCATGAAACCGAAGTTGAAGTTCTGAACCTTGAAATCATTTCTCCAAGCCATATTAGCCTTAGGGAGTACGCTGCCCAGCTTGATGTAGCTGTCGAGGTCCTTGATCACTTCAGTCGCCACGTTGCCTTCTGCATTGACATAAATCTTGCCGTTGCTGTCTCTTACGAAGTCCTGGCGAGAGTAAAGGTCGCCGAGGGAACCGCCTTCCTTGAGGATGAATCTGGCATTGCCGAGGCCGCCGACTTCCATTGCGGAGATATTGAGAGGCTCGCCGGTAACAGGGTTCATGACATCCTTCACGAGGGAGACGATCTTGTTCTTGTTGGTAGAGAAGGTATAGCTGCTGTTCCATCCGAAAATTCCCCAGGTCTTGTCGAATCCGAGCGAAAGCTCGACACCCTGGTTCTGAACGTCTCCGGACTGGATAGGAATCTCAGAGTAACCGGAACCTGTAGAAATTTCAGGATAGATGGTCTGGTTCTTCGTATGTGTGTTGTAGTAAGAAGCATCGAGGCTGAACCAGTTCAGGAAACGTGCGGTAATACCGACCTCCCAAGAGTTTGTTCTCTCCGGTTTGAGGTTCTCTACAGGATAAGCTGTCTGAGTGTTCCATGAGTTTCCTTTATCAGGCCATTCGTGCATAGGATTTGCAATCCATCTTCCGAAAGGAACGCCTACAGAAGCCCATGAAGAGCGTACTTTCAAGTATTCCAGCTGCTTAGGCATGTTCGGGATAATCTCGGAAAGCACTACAGAAGCACCGACAGAAGGGTAGAAGAAACCTTTCTGGTTCGAACGTGGACCTGCAAGCTGTGAAGGCCAGTCGTTACGACCTGTAAGGGTAAGGTAATATGCGTTCTTGAATCCGATCTCAGCAGAAGCGTACACTGCCTGTGTCTGCTCTCTCCAGCCGGCCTGTTTCTTTACAGACTTGGACTGGCTGATAGCGAATACATTGAACACGTTAGGGATATTCTTGGACTCTGATGGGTCCACTTCGCCGTCAGCGATAGGTCCACGGAGCGAGAATGCGTCTGAACGCATGTCCGAAATGGATGCACCGACATTGGCATGAATGCTCCAGTTGTTCCAGGTCTTGTTGATGTCGAGAAGGACGTCAGCATAGAACTGCTTGTCCTGAGACTCTTCCTGACCATAAAGTCCGTTGTGAGAGTACTCGGTAAGCTGAGTGTTGGTAGTAGCGTAGAACTTCTCAATGAACTTGTTTTCAGAGTTGTCCACTTTCACGCGTCCGGACAATGTCATCCAGTCGGTGATATCGTAATAGAGTCCCGCGCTGAGGTTATATCTGTTCTTCTTGTTCTGGCGAAGGTTGCGATAGTTGATCCAGTAAGGATTCTGCATGGTCATGCCTGCATCGCCGACCGGCCAGTACTGTGAGTAAATCTTACGTGAAGAATCCCATCTTTCGAACATCGACACATCATTCCAGTCGTTTCCGCGAGGGAAGATATAAGCACCCACGACAGGGTTGTTGTATGTACCCTGGTTCGTGAGGTTCCTGTCATTCTGCATGATATAGCCTACTGCCACATCAAGAGTCATTTTGTCGTTCAGGAACTTGGTAGTGTTGCGGAAGTTGAAGTTGTATCTGTTATATCCGTTGTTCGGAACGATACCCTTCGAATTCACGGCAGCAGCAGAAAGATATGTCTGGTTCTTGCTGTTTCCTGTTGAGAATGAGACGCTTTCCGTTCCAGTGACACCGGTCTGGAAATAATCGCTGCGTGGATTGTATCCCATATAATTGGATGTATTCAACTTATTTCCCCAGCTGCGTACGATAGAGCCCTCTGAAGAATTGAGGTCACCTGTTCCGTATCTGTTCTGGAATGAAGGCAAGATGAACGGATTGAAAATCTCGGTATTGCTGGTGATTGTGAGAGACGTCTTGCCTTCAACACCTTTCTTGGTGGTAACTACGATGGCTCCATTGGCAGCGGAAGAACCATAAAGAGCGGCAGCTGCTGCACCGGTAAGCACCGTCATTGACTCGATATCCTCAGGGTTGATGTCAGCGATAGGATCGGTCGCTCCCTTGGAGTCGAAACCTGTACCGGCATCCTTTGCAGAGGTGTACATTGGAACACCGTCGATGACGTAAAGCGCATTGGATGACTTGCTTATGGATTTCTCTCCACGCATCACCACCTTGGATGCGCCACCGACTCCAGAAGAAGAAGAGTTGATGACCAAGCCGGCAACCTTACCATTGAGAGAATTGACGAAGTTCGCGTCTTTGTTGGCGAGAAGTTCGTCAGAATCCACCTTCTGGACATTGTAGCTCAATGCTTTCTCCGAACGCTTGATACCGAGAGCGGTAACTACGGTGCCTTCGAGAAGCTGGGCGTCATCCTGCATCGTAACATTGAATACCCTTCTTGTTCCGAGAGGAAGTTCGACGGTTGTGTAACCGAGACAAACGAACTGCAATGTCTTCGCGCCGGACATATTGTCATTGTCCAGTTCAAATGCGAACTTACCGTCTACATCCGTGCTGGCACCATTGGTGGTACCTTTGACAAGGATAGCAGCTCCTATAAGCGGCGCACCTGAAGCGTCGGTAACCACACCAGAAACTCTGCGGCCTGCTGCAGTATCGTCTTTCTTGGTGGAAATATAGATGTTCACACCATCAATTTTCCACGAAACCGGCTTCGCGGCAAAAATCTTGTCCAAAGTAGCCGAGATGGTCGCTTTGGTGACATTCACATCGACAATCATATTGACATCGACGCCGTCATTAAGGAACAGGTACTGAGACTGATTTTCAATGGCATCCATCACTTTTCCAAGAGGAGCATTCTCCATCTTCAAAGTGATTTCACCCGCATTCTGTGCGAATGCGCTTGTCATAGCGCAGACTGCCAGAATCACAGCCAATGAAAAACGTTTCAATGTTTGTATAAAAAGAAACTTGTTCATTGATTATGTTTTTGATTATTAGTGAAATGATAAATTAAAATATTGTAATACTATTAGAATTTCTGTCGTGCTTCCAGTTGAAATCAGAAGCGCGCGAAAGCATTTCAAGAGCGTGGTCGATACCATCAGACACGCGCACCTTTCCTCTGGAGTATCTGATTTCAGGCATATCGCTTCTTTCGATAACAATCTTGACGTTATAAACATTTTCAAATCGTCTCATCAACTGTTCGAAAGGAAGATCCGTCAAGTTTACGAGACCATCGCGCCAGCATATTACTGATGATGAATCCTCAATGCTTGCAACGACAAGCCGGCCATTCATCATACTTACAGACTGATCAGGTTTAAGGATGACACTATCGTTTTCGTCAAATTTATTGATAACTTTTACTAAACCTCGGATAAGGGATGTTTGAAACGAACCGTTGTTTTCATCAGCAAGCACATCGAATTTAGTTCCCAGCACGCAGACATCGGAAGCAAATGTGCTGACAGTAAACGGTCTCTTCTCATCGTGGGTCACATCGAAAAGGACTTCTCCGCTGAGGAGTCTCACATTTCTGGTTTTTCTTCCAAACACTGACGGATATTCGATTCTGGTCTCGGAGTTGAGCCACATCTTGGTACCATCTTCTAGTGTGAGTTCCATGGTCTTACCGGCAGGAACATATACTGACTCTGTCTTTTCTGCCATCATATCCATAGTATTGTTACGCACAAGCATAGCCGTACCTGCAATCATAAAAGCAACTACAGCCGCAGCAGCGACGTAACGGACAACGCGTTTCAATACAGAAGGGCGCTTTACCAAGATTTCCTGTTTCTTTTCCGCATGGATGGTCATACCTTCGAAAATGAAGTGCGCATCCTTGTATTTCTTCGCATGACTTCCATCCGGATCATTTGCAAGCCATTCACGCACAGCGCGTTCCTCTTCCGGAGAAACGTGACATTCAAGATATTTCAGAAGTAACGATGTATCCATTGTTAAAGTGTCATTTACGTATGCAAAACCTTTTAATTTTATCTGCATACATCATAATGACACAATTATTCAACATCCGGACCCCCCGAAAAGTGTTTTTTTTAACGAAACAATATATATTTGCAAAAATTGAAGACTCGACGATGCCTACAACGGATATGACTCCATCTGAATTCGGAAGACTGTTCATTACCCGCAGGGACAGTTTCATAAAGATAGCCAGATCCTACGTCAGGGACCAGGCTATCGCAGAGGACATCGCATCAGAGTGCTTCACCTTGTTCTGGGACAAGCACGAGAGCATTGATTTGAAAGCCAGCCCTGAGGCATATATAATGAAGTCGGTGAAGAACCGGTGCCTGAACTATCTTCGTGACAACGCCAAGATTATGCATTCCGAGGGCTCCATCGATCCGGAAGTCAACCTGCGGATAAAATCCATGCTTTCCGAGATTTCAGTGCTGGAAAGCAGCGACATGGGTGAGATTTTCAGTTCCGAGGTGGAGGGCATTTTCCGGAAATTCCTGGCCGACATGCCGGAGTTGTCCCGCAGCATATTCATATCCAGCCGTTTCGAGGATCTCACATATGAAGAAATCGCAGCGAAATACGGTGTTTCGCCACGCAAAGTCAAACGCGAAATCCAGAAAGCTCTGGAAATTCTCAGGGTCTCCCTAAAGGATTACCTCCCGATCCTGCTTCTGCTCATTTCCAATGGGTAATAAAAATGAAAGACGGCCGGAATCACTTCTGACCGCCCTTCGGGAATAGTGTATTATATTGATATAAAAAAAATTGCTGCTTATATCTTATTATATATATAGAAAGCGCTTGATGCTGCCCTTCGGGGTCTTCGCGAACGGTTCATAGTGAATCTCGTAGGAAGATACTGCCGAATATGCCGGGACTATCTTGTTGAGCGCGGCTATGTTGGCGTCCATTATCTGCGTCAGGCTGGCGGCATCGGTGCCGGCTTCTCCGAGTTCATTCTGATCTGGCACTACAAGCGCGACCAGCTTCTCGTTTCGGCTGACTATCAATGACCCTGCCACGAAAGGCATGTTGTTCAGAACCACCTCGATTTCCTCAGGATAGATATTCTGGCCATTAGACGAGAGAAGCATGCTCTTGCATCTGCCGACGAGGAAAATGGTACCGTCCTTGTCAATGGTGCCGAGGTCTCCGGTGTGGAACCAGCCATCCTCCGTGAATGCTGCCTTGGTCGCCTCCTCATTCTTGTAATATCCGGTGAAAACCACATCGCCCTTCACGAGAAGTTCACCAGCAACATTCTGGGAATCAACGGAATCAATGCGGACTTCAATATGCTCGCGCGTATATTCCCCCACAGACTTCAGTTTGTAAGTGTCTGGTTTTCCGACGCTTATGAGCGGGGCACATTCAGTCATACCATATCCGGTAGCGAAAGGCGTTTTCAGTTTCACCGCCAGAAGCTGTTCTATCTTGTCAGGAATCGCGGCACCGCCGGTTACGAATTCCTCGATTCCACCGCCCATTCCTTCCATGAAAATGGTCCGGAGCGCAGCGCAGAAATCAGGATTCTGCTCATAGTTCTCAAGTTTCGCCTTTCCTGACTTGGTGTTCATGAACTCGCCTATCGTCTCATCGATCATCTTGCGGAGAATCAGCGGTACGGCGAAGAATACCTTAGGACGGAATTCCCTCAATGCAGGTCTCAAATTGGATGGTACCGGCGGCACAAAGAGCACTATCAGATGCATTCCCAGGCACAACGGCGCTATGGCATCGAAAGTAAGTCCGAAAATATGCGCATAAGGGAGGACGCTGACATAGTTGTCGCCTTCATGATAAGGGCAATGCGTCGGTATCATATCCACATTCGCGCTGAAGTTGCGCACGGTGAGCATGACGCCCTTCGGGAATCCCGTAGAACCTGACGTATACATGATTGCGCAGAGATCATCCATCGGGCGGTCCATATAATGCACATCTGCCGGGACCATGCCCATCGTATGTTTCTGGACGAACAGCTGGTCGCGCTGTGCATAAATCGTCGCGAAATTTCCGCGCGATTCCAGCAGTTCCCCAGACTTGAGGTCAATGACTCCCAGGAGTTTCGGCATGGCCGCAAAGTCCATGTCCTTGTACATTGACTTCTCCGTAAAAAGCAGACGGCTGTCGGAATGGTCCACGAGCGCCTGAGCGTCCCTTGCCGTGTAACCGTTGAAAAGTTCCACTGCGACATATCCCCCGGACACCGCCGCCATGAATGTCTTGATCCAGTTCGCGCTGCTTCTGGCATTGATGGCAATCTTGTCTCCCGGCTTCAGTCCGGCTGCTTCGAAATAAATATGAATGGCTTCTATGTCCGCTGCTACTTGTCCGTACGTTTCGCTTGAAGTACGATATTCATCCAATGCAGGCTTGTCCCAGCACCTGCGTACCGTATTCTCAAATGTCTTGATAAAATATTCCATGTCTATATGTCAAATTCTGAATTTCCAACCGATGCAAATATAGACAGGCGAAACGAAAAATGTACGTTTTCATACATTGCGTGGCCCAACAAAGCGAACAACAGGCAACGCAATGTCACTTCTGTGACACTTTCCAGCGGAAAACGCCGCGGCAGGGGTGAGGCCTATGGAGGCATGATCGCTCATGACCATGTGAATGGGTGGCAGGCGATAGCCTGACGGGATGAGCTGAGCGACCCGCCACAGCTGTAGTATCAAAATACCATGGTAACGTGCGCAATAAAACGTTTTTCACGCACATCATTCCCGAAAACTATGCTATCGTGAGTAAATCAGCCGTTTTTACGCACGTCGGAAGTCGACCCGACCATTCCCGCTCGCTTACCCAGGAAGCCTGGCGGCATGGGGAATATCGTTGAATAGAGACGTTCGACAGGTTAGAGAATGATACAAAAAAAAGAGAAACCCATCTGGATTTCTCAATATAAGTCGGGATGATGCGACTCGAACGCACGACCCCTACGTCCCGAACGTAGTGCGCTAGCCAACTGCGCTACATCCCGCAAAGATTCGGGTTACTGTACCTTAGGCGAGCTTGTTAATGTAAACAGCGATTCCGCTCTTCAGATTGGCAGCCTTGTTCTTGTGTATAATGCCAACTTTAGCAAGTTTGTCGATCATTGCATAAACCTTAGGTGCGTTTGCCTCAGCTGCGCCCTTGTCGGTCGTGTTTCTAATCGCACGGATAGCATTCCTCGTGGTTTTTGCATAATACTTATTATGCAATCTGTGCCTTTCGCTCTGGCGAATGCACTTTTCTGCAGATGCGTTATTTGCCATTGTTTTTATTTTTTAATATTTAGTAGTGGGTAGGAGAATCGAACTCCTATTGCGAGAATGAAAATCTCGAGTACTAACCGTTATACGAACCCACCAGACTTACCCCGTCATCTCGATATGAAATTTTGAGGGATTGCAAAGGTATGTATTATTTTTAATACCTCAAAATATTTTTGTCAATTTCCCTAAAAATTTTCACATGAGGAGGTATTCCTAGTTCTCCTTCTTCTCAACAGGAACATTGCCGCCCGCCCATTCGAAAGAATATAGGATAGCCTCTACCTGCCTGAGATATTGGCGTTTATCATATTTCGGAGCATATACGAAACCGTCCAGAACGATGATATCCTTGCCGTCACGGCTGTAGAACGAATGAGAGACGAACGGACCTCCCATATAATCGCCGTAGACCTCCCACAATCCCCTGGTCTCCGCAAACTGCCTTCCGCGGAAACGGATGAACTTCACCTCAGGAGTAGCTACCTCATTGGTAATCATATAGGTATTGTCGAACATTCCCGGAACATTCTCCTTCAGGAACTGATTCCTGTGGGCAATGATGTTCTGCTCGGTAAAGTTTTCCTTGTCAGAAGCAGGATACTTATATACGAAGACGCCCTGCGTCGTATATTGCTTGTCATCGGATATCCAGATGAAATTATCCGTCTTCTTCCTGATTCTGTACCCCATAGGGAAATTCGGAGAACCGCCCGTCATCTCCTGCACTACAGGAGCGATGTTCGGCGCCTCATACCTCTTGGCATTGACAATGATGCGGTCACGCTCGGCCTGCTCGATGGCATTGACGATCCTCTCGCCGTTTTCCTTGAGAAGAGTGGCGGCAGAGTCGCTGGACGGCGCGGAAATCTGGATCACGCACTGAGGATAGGCCCAGACGTCATGCCTGTAGATAACCCCGCTCTTGCGCACATCCTGCGACACATTATATATGACAATGTTCCTGTGAATCTTGAACAGGTCGGCGAATCCCGTCGTCGGGACATTGACGATGGAAAACAGCGGTTCCCTCTGAGGCAGGAAAGGATAGTCTGCCGCGAGAAGGTCCCTGGTAGCGCTGCCGAGATTGCCGTCCCAGTCACTTCTGTCCATTACGGCAATGACTTCCCCGGCCTTGCCGCTCACATTGGGAAGCAGCGGCTTGTCGGAACGACTTCCGCACGAAACCGTCATCATGACAGCACCAAAAAGAGCTACAGCCCTGATAATCAAATGTTCAGCTTTCATATCCCAAAATATAATTACATTAAACAATCAGTTCATTCACAGCAGACGCCCGATGTCATTGCCGAACGCAAGCACCATTATAAGCAAAAGAATGAACATTCCCAAAATCTGCGCGGCTATCATGAATTTGTCGCTCGGCTTCTTCCCGCTCACCATCTCATAGATGAGGAACAGGAGATGTCCGCCGTCCAGGCCAGGAATCGGAATCAGGTTCATCACGCCCAGCATAATCGACAGCAGCGCCAGCAAGTTCATAAATATCAGCCAATTCCACTGCGACGGAAATACCTGTCCTATGGCAATGAAGCTGCCCACGGACTTGTATGCGCCTGTACTCGGCGTCGCCACAAGCTTGAGGTCACGCACATAGCCTGCGACCATATTCCACGTGTACTTCACCCCGGCTGGAATTGCCTGGGCCAATGTATATGTCCGTTTCTGCATTCCCGGGACCTGCAGGACGACCCCCAGCTTGCCCGTCGTATCCACCTGCAGAGGCATTGACAATGTATCATTGCCCCTGAGGATTTCAGTCTCGATGCTTCGCCCGGCGCATCCGGCCAGCACCTTCCACGCATCCTGCACGTACCCGATATCAGTCGAGTCGATTTTTATGACAATGTCGCCGTGCCTGAGTCCCGAACCGGCATTGACCGAACCGGCCGCCACCGAATCCACTGCGAAAGGAATGGCTATGCTGAACATTCCCGGAGACTGGAGCACCTCCCCTATCATGCTGTGGTCAATGTAGATGAGCACGGTGTCCTGTCCACGGAGCACCGTCGCCGTCTTCACGGAACGGCGCGCAAGATCAGCCTGCAGCATGGTGAAATCTTCCGGTTCGTAATCGTCGAATTTCAGGATCTTGTCACCTGTACGGAAGCCCATCTCGTATGCAAGGTCATTGACATAAATGCGGTTCTCCTTATTGCTGAGATAATCATTACCCCATATCGAAAGCATTGATATATAGATGATTATGGCGAAGATAAAGTTAAACAGCACGCCACCGACCATCACCAGGGCCCTCTGCCATGCCGGCTTGGAGCGGAACTCCCACGGTTTCGGGTCATGCCTGAGCATTTCCGTGTCCATGGACTCGTCGATCATGCCGTTTATCTTGCAATACCCGCCGACAGGAAGCCATCCGATACCATATTCAGTATCAATGTCTTTCATCTTGGGAAAGAGCCGCGTAAACCATTTGGTCTCCTTCGTGCTGAAGAGTTTCACATCCCCCGCATCGAAGAAAAGGAAAAATTTGTCGACCTTGATGCCGAAAAGGCGGGCAAAGATGAAATGCCCGAGTTCATGTATGACAATCAGTACCGAAAGGGCAATGATCACCTGAAATATTTTTATTAAAATTACCATGCTATTTGCCATGTACATTGCAGAGTTCCGCGGCCTTTCTATAGACCTCGTCATTCATGCTGATAAGTTCATCGATTCCCGGTGCGCTGACAAATTCCACGCCGGCCATGCAGGAAGATATGATATCCGGAATGTCATAGAACCGGATTCTGTCTTGAAGAAACGCAGCTACGGCAGCTTCATTGGCCGCATTCATCGCGCAAGGGATATTGCCGCCGCGTCCTATCGCCTCAAACGCGAGCGCGAGACACGGGAACTTGTCCATATCCGGTTTTTCGAACGTCAGGCTGCCGAGCTCAGCGAAATCCAGCTTCTTGTTGTCCAGCGTAAGCCTCTCCGGAAAGCTCAACGCATACTGTATCGGCTCCCTCATGTCAGGGTGCCCCATCTGCGCAATTACCGCTCCGTCAGCGAATTCCACCATTGAATGAATGATGGACTGAGGGTGCACGACAATGTTTATCTTCTCCGGCTCCGTATCGAAAAGCCACTTCGCCTCTATCATCTCGAAGCCCTTGTTCATCATCGTCGCGGAATCTATCGTAATCTTCGCGCCCATCTTCCACTGGGGATGTTTCAATGCCTCCTTGCGTGTCACCGCAGCGATTTCCTCCTTCGTCCAGGAACGGAAAGGACCGCCGGAAGCCGTAAGATGGATGCGGGTCAACGGATTCCCGGCCGCGCCCATAAGGCATTGGAATATAGCGGAATGCTCCGAATCCACCGGCAATATCGGCGCATTGTGCTTCTTCGCCAGCGCCATCACCACCGAACCGCCGGCCACGAGCGTCTCCTTGTTCGCCAGGGCAATGATTTTCCCCGCCTCAATCGCCGACACCGTAGGACGCAGCCCGCTGAAACCGACAAGGGCGGTCAGGACAATGTCAATGTCTTCGGACCTGACCAGGGCACAGACGGAGTCCATTCCCGTAAACACTTTGATGTCATGAGGTTGCAGTGCGTCCGCAACTTCCTGGTATTTGGATTCATTGCAAATGACTACATTGGCCGGCATGAATTCCAGCGCCTGCCGGATAAGCAGTTCGGAGCTGTTGTTGGCAGTGAGCAGTTCCACTTCGAACCTGTCCTTGTGCTGCCTTATCACGTCCAGAGCCTGACGGCCTATCGAGCCGGTCGAGCCTAATATTGCAATATGTCTTTTGTCAGTCATCAGAATTTAATGTATTTGACAGGGTCCACCGCTTCTCCCTTGTACCACAGTTCGAAATGAAGATGGTCGCCTGTGGTTACCGCGCCGGTATTGCCCACCAGAGCTATCGGAGAGCCGGCAGAAACCTTGTCGCCGGTCTTCTTCAAGAGTTTCTGGTTATGTTTGTATATGGAGACAATGTTGTTCGCATGTTGAATCTGTATCGTGTACCCCGATTCGTCACTCCAGCCAGCCCCGATCACCGTGCCGTCAAGCACCGACATCACCACCGAATTCGCAGGAGCGGTTATGTCAATGTAAGGGTGCAGCAGCGGGTCATATTCCTGAGAGACAACACCTTTCAGCGGTGTAAAGAAGTGCACTCCTTCTATAGGAAGCCTGCGGTCACCTGCATTGTTCAGTCCGAATTGTTCCTCCTTGCGGACGTTTTCGCGCAGGAGCGAGTCTTTCGCGTCCAGCTCCTTGGCGGAAATCTTTTCGGCTGCGGCATTGCGCGAGGCTATGCTGATGATGCTGTCAATCGCCACAGGGTCAGCACCTTCCATCACTTTCTTGAGGTTATCCGTGTAGAACATCCATGTGTAGATGACGTTCTGGAGGGAGTCTATTTTCAATGCATTGTTGATGGCGGCGCGTTTGGTGTGGGCGTCCGGATAGCCCGGAATGAATGTCCTTATAGGCGTAAATGCAATCACGGAATAGCAGACAGCGATAATCACGCTTATTACGGAAATGACTGTCAGGAACAGCGAAGTCCTGCTGAATCTCATGACCCAGAGCTGTTTATGGGTCATGTCATCCACAATCGATATTCTGAAATTCTTCGTCTTCGGGCCTTTCGGCTGTTTATGAGAAGTCATGATGCGATAGCCGTTTGAAATATTATTTCTACCTTTGCAGGGTTATGGACAGAATCATTGGAATAGATTATGGCAGAAAGAGAATCGGCATAGCCGTGAGCGACCCTCTGCGCATATTTGCTTCTCCGCTGGAAACCGTACAAAGTGCAAAGATAATAGAATATCTTAAAAGTTATTCCGCCGGAGAGCGCATTGTAAGGTTCGTGGTGGGATATCCCATCAATATGAACGGCAAGCCGTCCGAGGCCGCGGCAGATGTGGACATCTTCCTGAAACAGCTCGCGAAGGCTTTCCCGGATGTGCCTGTCACACTGGAAGATGAGCGTTTCACGTCAGTGCTGGCACACAGGGCGATGATAGATGGCGGGATGAAGGCTTCCGACCGTCGGGACAAGGCTTCCGTGGACAAGATAAGCGCCGCCATCATTCTCCAGGGCTATCTGGACCGCACAGGTGATGCTGCGGGAGGTGGCACAGGTTTTGCGGCATTGTCCGCGCCCATGCCGGAGACATTGTCAAGGAACGTTTCCAAGAAATCCGGGCGTAGAAAATAAATTGAAAATCAATACATTAAATAAATGATACAACCTATATATCTATATGGTTCCGAAGTTCTCAGGGCCAAGGCTGAAGAAGTGGATCTGACGGACAAGGAAGGAATCGCCACGCTTATTCAGGATCTTAAAGACACATTGAAACATTCTGACGGATGCGGACTTGCAGCGCCGCAGATAGGCGTGAGCAAGAGGGCATTGATCGTGGACGGTACCGGCATGACGGACGTTTACGATTACTTGAAGGATTTCAAGCGCACGATGCTGAATCCGGTGGTCCTGGAGGAGAGCGAGAAGGAGGTCGATTATTCTGAGGGCTGCCTGAGCATTCCGGGAATTTATTGTGAGGTGCGCAGACCGGCTGCGATTACGGTGGAGTACTACGACGAGAACGGCGAAAAGGTGACCGAGAAGTTCGACAAGTTCGCCTGCCGCATGGTGCAGCACGAGATGTCGCATCTGGACGGCAACCTGTTCGTGGACAACGTGGCGCCGATAAGGAAGAAGATGATTTCCAAGAAGTTGCAGAACATTTCCAGAGGCAAGGTTTCGACACATTACAACACTAAAATAAAGTAAACATGGGAGCTTTTCACGCTTATGACATTCGCGGAGTCTACAATGTGGATTTCGACAAGAACACTGCCTATAAGGTAGGCTATTTTCTGCCAGAATTGCTCAAGACAGACAAGGTTCTGGTAGGAAGGGATTGCAGAGTCTCTTCGGACGAGATACATGATTATCTTCTCAAGGGTATAACTGATGCAGGTGCAGATGTTTATGACATCGGCCTCAGTACCACGCCGATGGTATATTTCGGTACTGCCAAGTATGGATTCCATGCGTCTGTCCAGATTACGGCTTCGCACAACCCTAAGGAGTACAACGGACTGAAGGTTTCATGCGAGAATGCCCTGCCTGTGGGTTATGACACGGGATTGGGTCAGATCGAGGCATGGATCAACGGGAACAAGCCGACGCCTGCGGCTGCCGTTCCGGGTAAGGTTTACGAGAAAGAGATCCATCAGGATTATCTGGATTTCCTTCTCGGCTACAAGACCGACCTGAGCGGGCTGAAGCTGGCATTCGACCTTTCTAACGGCATGAGTTCATTGTACGCGAAGGAGATTTTCGGCAATGAGCCTGAATATATTTTCGACACGATGGACGGCACGTTCCCTAATCATGAGCCTAACCCATTGGTACACAAGAATGTAGTGGCTCTCGAGGAGCTCGTGAAGAAAATCGGCGCGGATGCGGGTGTCATCTATGACGGTGATGCTGACCGCGTGATGTTCGTGGATGAAAAGGGACATTTCGTATCTCCTGACCTGATGATTGCAGTGCTGGGCCACTATTTCATTGACGAAAGACATGAAACCGGCTATGTCATTCAGGATATCCGCAGTTCGAAGGCCGTGGGTGAATATCTGGAGCCGATGGGCGCGAAGATGTTCACATGGAAGGTCGGTAGGGCCAATGCTGCCAGAAAACTGAGAGAAATCGACGGCGTATGGGGCGGCGAGCTTGCTGGACATTATTATTTCAAGGATTTCTTCTATTCCGACAGCGGATTGCTGGCATCAATCCTGGTGCTCCGCGTGCTGGCTTCAATGAAGAAGAAGGGTATCACTTTCAGTGAGCTCATCGGCAAGATTGCCCGTTATCAGAATTCCGGCGAGATCAATTTCAAGCTTTCTGACAAGCAGGGTGCGATGGATGCCATCAAGGAGCATTTCGAGAATCAGGAGAAGCCGACGGCATTCATGGATTTCGATGGTTACCGTGTAGAGTTCAACGATTGGTGGTTCAATATAAGACCTTCAAATACAGAGCCTTATCTGCGTTTCATCTGCGAGGCGACTTCCAAGGAGCTGCTGGATGAAAAAGTAAATGAGGTAAAGGAGATTCTTAAAACGAAATTTAGCGCAGAGGTATAGGGTGGCTCTTTTCCTCCGACGAAACGAATTGTAACAATGATTTTCAATATCAGAAAGTTCTCGGCCGTGATGGCCACGGTATGCCTGTCCGTATTGACAGGTGGAAAGATTGAAGCTCAGGATACATTGATGAGCATGAGCAAGGCTTCGCTGCTGGTGCCGAGACTGGCATTGCAGCCGATAAAGTCCATTGATCCATCTTCGGCAATTCCTATCGACACTCTCGATACAGGTAATCCGGCCGTAAAGATCCTGCTCATGGAGAATTACACGTGGAGGTACTACAAGGACCCGGCCGTGTTGCTTCAGACTGAGCTTTTCAACAGCAATTGGAACGAGAATATGCCGAATCCATATCGGATGGATGTGAAGGATTTGCAGAATGACATTTCCATCTGGCTGGTGGATTCATTGGGAGAATATCATTGTCCTTACCAGACGAAGGTGTATTCGCCTTTCGGGTACAGGCGCGGGCGCAGGCACATGGGCGTGGATCTTCCGCTGAAGACCGGAACTCCGGTGGTAGCGGCGTTCCCCGGCAAGGTGCGTCTGTCGAAGTACTACAAGGGTTATGGAAATCTGGTGATCGTGCGTCATGAGAACGGGCTGGAGACTTTCTACGCCCATCTTTCCAAGCGCTTGGTTTCGCCGGGTGACTGGGTGGCTGCCGGACAGACTGTCGGGCTCGGCGGTTCCACGGGTCGTTCCACGGGAGCGCATCTGCATTTCGAGACCAGGTATTGCGGTTTCGCGTTTGATCCTCAGTGGCTTATAGATTTCGAGACAGGGACTTTGCGCCATCGTCTTTTCATCTTGAAGAAGCGTTTCCTGGATGCCGGGAGCAAGTATATTCCTGAGAGTGATGAGGAGGATTATCTTATCATGAAGGAGGATTCGACGTATTATGCGGCGCGTGCTGCCGAGCAGGAGCTTCGTGAGAAAGAGGAGGCGAGGAAGGCTGCCGAGCTTGCCAAGGCACAGTATTACAAAATCAAGTCGGGCGATACGCTGGGTTCGATTGCCGTGAAGTACCACACGACTGTCAGACGTCTTTGTGCCCTGAACGGCATCACGCCGAAGACGACGTTGCGTATCGGGCGGTCGATCCGTGTACGGTAGGGCTTTCACATCCATGTCTGACTGACTGGCGCCCTGGTGGGGACGGAGGATTCGGCCGGTCCTCCCCACTGCGTGGGTCCCC
>FR882168.1 GCA_000434935.1 Bacteroides sp. CAG:709
CACGAGTCCCTCCTGACTTACGGTAGCCGCACTCTCATTGTCGCTTTTCCATTCAATGCCCTTGTCCGTAGCATTTTCGGGCATCACCGTGGCCATCAACTCTTCAGTATCTCCTTCAACAAGTGTCACTGAGGCCTTGTTCAGTCTGACTTCTGTAACTGCGACGCTTTTATCCTTTTCCTTTTTGCAGGAATAAGTCGCAATCAATGAAACACTCAAGAGGATTGTAAATAGTGCAATTAATCTTCGTTTCATGGTTATCTAAATTTTTGATTTGGCCAAATTTATGACTATCAGCCAAGTAATCCAAACAATTTCTCTAGGTAATTTTACCTATTTTATGCGGTTCCACGGGCATTTTCCGCATTTTTTGCACAAACCTTGGAGAATTATTACTGGAACCGCGTGGCAAACGGCGGACAACAGACATTGGGTGGGGGCCGCATGGGGCGAGGGGCGTTGACCTAGATCACATTAGTCGGGGAGCGTTGTTCGAGTGTTCTTTGTTCGAGCGGTCTTTGGCCGGTGGCACCCTGCCCAGAGGCATTTTGTTCCGCGAAAACGTTTTATCTGGAACAAAGTGTTGTTTTGCGGCCGATTGTTCCATCTGAATCGTTTTAGCAGAACCAAATCATGAATCACGCCTGAAAATCTCGACGAGCATCACTTCTTCGCCGTCAAAGGAAATATCGCATTCACTTCTGCAGAAGCCAGGTTCAGCACACGCCTTATCTGTTCATTCGACGAGCGGAACTCGAAACGAAGCCGCCTGGCAAAATCATACTTCTGCGTCGTGCTCAAATCCCGCAACGAATTCGCGTCATAGTCACTCTTCAGGAACCTCATCACCTGAGAAACAAGTTCCGTATCCGTAAGATACTCACCATCATTGAGTTCCACAGCAAGTTCACCATACGCCTCGACATTCTTGCTCACCATGTAGAAGTAATGGTGAGCATCCCTGAACAACGACATGCCCAGTTCCAGATTGCAATATGAGGAGGGGGTTACATACCCGTCGATGATCTGATATTTCTCCGGAAGAATCCCTGCACGTCCTCGGAACAAGCGACGCCTTTCATTGACATTGAGAAAGGCATCTGCTCGATCGGCTCCGGCACCACCAAAATAATACTTCCCCGTACCCCACGGATAAGAGAATGGCGTATAATTTCTATCCGCCACATATCCATTGCGATTCACATACACGATTGTGTTGCGCAACGACTGCAGCGAGTCAATTTCCTTGTACTGCGCCGTAAAAGACGAAGGTATCTCTTTGCAGGTCAATGTTTTTGCACATCTTCGCAGTCGCTTCTCCAGAAATGCAAAGAACATTCTGGCCGATGATTCTTCACCTGACACGACGATATGCAAGTGATTGCTCATAACCTCGAAAGCGAGAATTCCCACGCCGTCCGAAGTCATTGCCGCCTGACAAATCAAGTTCATTGCGAAGACATAATCTTCTTTGACTCCAAACAGAACCGGTGTCTCAAGTCCTGGCGTATAGATATGCCAATAAGGACCGCCATGAAAAAACTGCGATTCGCAGTATGCTTCCAAATCTCTATAGTTGCTCATAAGTTAATAATTATATTATCCAAAGTTTCGCAAGTTGTCAAACTTGCTGAACGTTAGCACGAATTTGAGGGTTGTCACTCGTTAGAAGGCCGTAAGTCCAACGCATTTTTATGTGCACGTTACCCTCTCCCTAAATCCCTCCTCTCGGGGAATGGACTTACCCTCGATGATTTCGTTCCGGAAACACGCTCACGTGGAACAAAACCTTCAGCCTTAGGCATTTGGTCCCGCGAAAACGTTTTAAGCGGAACAAAACCCTTTGCGCGCCCCATTTTGTTCCAGATAAATCGTTTTCCCGGAACAAAACCTCCGCATAAGCAAGAATCCGTTTTGTTTCCATGCACCGCTCCTGCCAAGAACCGCCACCCGAAACCAAAAAACGAGTCCGGAGAAATAAATCCCTGACTCGTTACTAAAATATCTTGCTGAAGCAAATATAGAAAATTTCCCTGAGATTTCCGACTACCCATTCAACTTCTTCGCAATCTTAGGTATCAATGTCACATCGGCGGGAAGCCAGTCCACAGAGTTCAACTGCGTAGATGCCAACCATTTGGCTGCCTCATGCTCCAGCAAATGCGGACTACCGCCAGCAATCGTGCAGGCATAACATTTCATGGAAAGATGGAAAGCCGGAAAGCTGGGAGAAAGTCCATAACTATAACTATAATCATCCAAGTTGAAAATGGCACACCCCAAACAGTACTCGTATCGCTTTGCCCAAGAGAAAATTAATCAGATCAGTTTCTTAATTCAGCAAGTGAACGAAACGCTTTCTTCTTTGACAAATTTGGAAGATCACACAATAAAGAAGTTAATCGACTTATGACTGTTTTATCGACCGGCAGAATATCATTTTCCTGACATCAGGAAAATGATTCAAAAACGCTTCGGATGGCGATTTCGTCACTTCGGTAGCTTTTCTGCAGACTTTTCAAGTTTCTTTTTTTCCGCGACGACTCTCCGTTCAAGTTTTTTGATGTCTTCTGCTGCCGGAAGTTCTTCTGGCTTGATTCCTCTTTTACCCAACATTTCCCTGACACTTCTATTGTTTTGTATATGTTCACGGGTTATTGAGTTCTCTCCATATAAGTCTTCTTTCTCCACATTGAAATTAGTCATCTCCGTGGCAAGGTTCTTAGCAGCAATGGTAAGTGTCGGCAGAAAGTCAGCAAGTGGCCTCGATCCTTTTATTCCCAAACGCTGTTTCATATCCTCGGTCGTATGCCCTCCGAAAAGAGCAGTATCTCCTTTAGAGCGAATCCGCCCGAACCCTTTATCATCGACACCACGTTCATAAATATTCTGCGACAACTGCTTTTCTGACGCACGAAGCCTTTCTCTTGTTTCTAATCTTGAAATATGATTCAATCGCTCTTCTATCAATTCGGCTTTTCGTGTTTGCACGGCAAAATAGCTCTGCGCAAATGCTATCTGTTCCTTACGAGGATCTCCATTTTGGGCTATAAGATAACAAGCGTATCTAGTCAGCATATAGTCCTCAACATCACGAGTGGCCCCCTTCCCCAATTCGATTGTTCGACTTACCGACCTGAAATAATCTTCAGCATCAGCTCCTTGCGTTCGACAAGAGTCGATTGCACGGCCTATAGCAGTTTGGAAATTCTCCCACTTGGAATACCCAAGTTGCGGCATAAGGTCTCTAGCAAACCAAACTTCTACCTTTTCATTGCCATCTTCGCCCTCTATATAAGAAGCAATCGCATCAAATGAGGTTTTGTATTGAATGATACTTTGTTTATCCATATTCTTACAACGTTATCAAGACGAATTTACTTATAATATTACCATCCACAAAAAAATCTGTAGTATCATTTTGAATTAATTTCGACTTTCATTGTCAACAAAATCACTATCTTTGTGTCTATAGCAAATTCAAAACAAAATGAACGAAGATCTGAACAGAATCAAGGTTGTCTTGGTAGAGAAGAAGCGGACCAGCAAGTGGCTGGCAGAAAAGATGAAAAAAGACCCTGCTACAGTATCGAAATGGTGCACCAACAAGGCTCAGCCAAATGTAGCCACACTCGTGGAAATCGCAAGGTGTCTCGAAGTAGATACGAAAGATTTACTGAGATCAATTAATGAGATTGACGAGATTAAGAGGTAGAGAGATGATAATAAAGCCTATCCAAAATAGTATAGATAACATTGATCCCCAAGGAGCAACTTGGGTAAATAAAGCGTTCTCACATCCCGAAAGAACGATAAGAGTGGGGACATCTTTTAGCGGCATTGGTGCTTTTGAATACGCACTTAAACGGCTTGGTTTGCACAGCGAAATAGTTTTTGCGGGAGATATTGATGCGAACTGCAAAACACATACGTTGCGAACCATTGTATAAGAATAATATGTTCATCGCAAAATAAAGGATATTATCAGATTGGAAGAGACTTAACGGTTATCCGTCATTGTGATACAATAATTGCGAAATAGAATAAAATAAAAGAATAGTATGACTTACCTGAAAATGCCATTACAATTGCAATCGGCTGTTGCCAAGAAATTGCAAA
>FR882169.1 GCA_000434935.1 Bacteroides sp. CAG:709
TGCGAGCGAAGGGACTCGAACCCATACGCACTAGGCACCAGATCCTAAGTCTGGCTTGGCTACCAATTACAACACGCTCGCAATTCCCTCCGGAAGGCTCATAACATGAAGCCCATCGCTGAAATTGGCCTAGTTGGAAGCTGCCGCATTCTGTGTCCGAAAGGACTACAAAGCTAATACATTTTTTTCAATTCCTAAAATTCCGGCCGATATTTCGAATAATTTGCAGATATTTGCCGACAAAACTAATGATAATGGCGAACTGGAGAGAGAAACTAGGCGCAGTTCGTGACGCCAACAACGCGGCGGCATGGACAATAGCGGAATATATAGACGAAACGCCTACGGCGATAACCGCCTCACTGATACACGATGCGGACCCGGACGGAGAACTGCCGGAAGAAACATTGTATGCAGCCTTCATGGCCGGATTCGCAGGAGTGCCGGAGGACGACCGCATCATCCCGGACTATCTCACTGAAGCGGTGCACAGGCTGGACATCGCCGATTACATTGACAATCCATATCTGAAAACCATCCGGTTTCCGGACGCGGCGACAAGACATTGGCGATTCACACACTATACATACAAACCATACGAAGCATTCATCTGCAATGACATACGCATGGAACCGGACCTCCGCGAAATCCCGCAGGCAGGCTATTTCAGGGAAAGGTTCCGCTACCCTGCCGTGGAACAGGACGGAAGGGAATGGATGGCAGTCAAGCCCAGCGAAATCGAAACGATGCGAGGCGCCATCGGCATTGCCGAAGGAAAAGTCGTGACCTTCGGCCTTGGACTCGGCTACTTCGCGTTCATGGCATCATCGAAACAGGACGTGGAATCTGTCGACATCGTGGAACGGGACGAAGAAGTCATTGACCTTTTCAGCAGACATATCCTGCCGCAATTCCCGGAACGCGACAAAATCAGGATAATCAGAAACGACGCATTCGACTTCATGCACCACGAGATGGAATGCAGCGGCTACGACCACGCCTTTGTCGACCTGTGGCACGACACCGCGGACGGACTGGAACTGTACCTGAAAGCAAAGAAGGAAGAAAACTACCTGAAAGCCAAAGGAATAGAGACAATGTTCTCCTACTGGGCCGAAGAATCATTGCTGTCGGCATACCGATGGACCAGATTCGATGAAATCATCGCGGAATGCGGCACCGAAGCGGAAGCCATCGAAAAATTGTCTGACAAGGCATTGAAAATCAGACTCCAAGGATTGGCCTAAGCCTATTCCTCTTCCGAAGGCATATTTCCCGCATAATCACGCCACTTGTTTATAAGTGCCTGCATATCAGCAGGAAGCGGAGAATCGAACCTTATGAACTCCCTGGTGCGAGGATGCACGAACCCAAGAGTCTTGGCATGAAGCGCCTGACGCGGACACAATTCGAAACAATTCCGGATGAACTGCTTGTACTTCGCATAGATGGTCCCCTTACGGATTTCCGACCCGCCATATCTCTCATCATTGAAAAGCGGATGGCCGATATGGTTCATGTGGACACGGATCTGATGGGTACGGCCTGTCTCCAGACGGCACTCCACCACGGTCACATAACCGAAACGCTCAATCACCCTGTAATGGGTAACCGCATGCTTGCCCTTGTCCCCCTCCGGATAAACCTTGAAACGCAGACGGTCGTTGGGGTCCCTGCCGATATTGCCGACAATCGTTCCCTCATCCTCTTTAAGGTTTCCCCAGACCACTGCAACATACTTTCTCTCAATGGTATGGCGAAAAAACTGCCCGGCCAGGTCCAGCTGCGATTCGTCATTCTTCGCCACCACCAGCAAGCCTGAAGTATCCATGTCAATGCGATGGACCAGCACGCCCATGCGCTCGTCCTTCGCGTCAGGTCCCTGTGTGATTCCAAGATGATAGGAAAGGGCATTTATCAATGTTCCTTCGAAATGACCGTGTCCGGGATGCACCACCATGCCGGCAGGCTTGTTCACGACCAGAAGGTCTTCATCTTCATATACTATGTCAAGCGGAATGTTCTCCGGGAGCACCTCGAAACCACGCCTCTCGTAAGGCATGACGAAACGTATCACGTCACCTGGACGCACTATCAGATTCGCTTTCGCCGGCTTGTCATTGACCTTTACGTAACCGTTCTTTATCGCAAGCTGCACGCGGTGGCGGGACGTGTCCATCAGATGGCACGCCATATACTTGTCTACACGGAGAGGCGTCTGCCCCTTGTCCACATTGAGCCTGAAATGCTCGAACATCCCCTGCTCATCCTCTTCCGATGCACTTTCCTCCCCTTCTTCGACGATAAGCCCATCTGCCGCAGACTCTTCCTCCACGGGAAACATCAATTCCTGCTCCATTACTTTTTGCTGTCTGGTGATGAAAGATACAGAGTGACTTCAGAACCCATAGTAACAGACATTTCGCCCGCTGACGGAGTCTGTTTATATACTACGGCATCCAAAGAATCACTGTATGTATGGATGCTCTTGTCGAATCTGAGCCTTGCGACATTGAGGGAATTGTCATGGACGGCATCCACGGCCCTCATGTACTTCATCCCTGTAACATCCGGCACATATGTCTGGTTGTCAGCACCCAAGCCCACTACCAAGTCAATTTCGGAGCCGCTGTCCACTGCCTTTCCCGGAGCGATTACACGTCCCCTGTACAACTGTTTGAGAACATTGTTCGTCGCCATATCGTCGACATAGCGGAGCCTGCCGAGTACCAAACCCTTGGACATCAGCTCAGCCTTGGCCTGGCGCATTGAAAATCCTACGAGATCCGGCATGGTAACCCTCTTGGGTACTACCGAATTGATGGTCAGCTTGATCTGCCTGTCGAGCTTCACCCTGCTGCCGGCCTTCGGGAACTGCGCGAAAACAAGGCCGCGTCCCATTTTCCTCACATAGACAGAGTCTGTTACAATGATCCTGATGCCTGATTCCGCAGCGATATGCCCGGCATCAGCCACACTCATATTGGCAAAATCAGGAACCTCAATTTCCTGTCCGTGATGTGTACCTATCTTGAGAAGGAAATTGCTTGCAAACACCAATGCAAGTACAGCAATGGCAGCTATCAGAAGGTTCTTTACAAACCAGTTCGAAAAAAATCCTTTAAAATCCATCTTTGCAGCGTCTATTATGCGTGACCGAATATAACCTCCATAACGCCCTCAGTCAGAAGCGCAATACCTATTATAGTCACTATTATACCCGTTATCCTGTTGATCCACAATATCGTACCCAACTTGAAATTCCGTCTCATCCGGCTGAAAACCCATGAGAAGAAGAACCAGTACAATGCGGAGCCGGCGCTCAATGCCAGAAGTATCGGAGCCACCCTGAAATCATGAGGTTCCAGTTCAATGCCGAAGAACGCAAAAAGAGCAAAAATCACAAGTATCGCCCCCGGATTGGAGATTCCCATGATGACTGCCTGGAAAAAGTCCTTCAGCGAATATGACGGCGTGGAATCTTCCTGTTTCATCTTGCGGAAAGGGTCCTTGAGCGCCAGGCTGCAACCGAGAAGCGTAACGATGATTCCGCCTCCTACCATTATAAGGGTGCTGTAATCTTTCATGAACGCCTCGGCAATCGCCAATGCAAATATGGCGATCACGGCAAACAGCGTATCCACGAGACAAGCCCCCAGACCGGCAAGAAAGCCTGATTTATGCCCTTCACTGAGTGATTTCTGTATAACGAGGATAGCAATCGGCCCCAATGGGACAGATGCACAGATTCCTATTATGAACCCCTTTAGAATATCTAGCAGCATACTGAATCAATCTAGCACCAAACATGCAAAGATAATAATTAAATTCATATCTTTGCCGAATGCTTTCAGTATATAACAATGAAAGCGCATTGAAATCATGAAAAATCAGAAAGTTCTTCTATCGATACTCGTACTTCTTTTCGTCGTACTGATGTCCGTACCATATCTGGTTCCGCATACAGGAGCATTGGCATTGTTCGGCCTCGTTCCGCTTCTCTGCATGGAGCGCATCGCAACATTGTCCGGAATGAAACGCGTCTGGATATGGCATTACACCGCATTTCTCCTGTGGAACGCTGTCACGACGTTCTGGGTATGCAACGCCACGATCGGCGGCGGAATCTTCGCATGTGTGGCCAATGCCCTTCAGATGTCATTGATATTCGGGACTTTCCGCTGGAGCCGCAGGGTGCTGAAAGGGTCATTGCCATACATTTTCCTGGCTATGCTGTGGATTGCGTGGGAGAAATATTATCTGACCGTGGCGCAGATTTCCTGGCCGTGGCTGGTACTCGGAAACGCATTTGCCGGCACCGTCCCGCTCGCCCAATGGTACGAATATCTCGGCACGCTAGGCGGTTCGCTATGGATCTGGGCATGCAATCTGGGGCTGTTCGGCATAATGGTTTCCCTCTCCGACGGCAGCTGGTACAGGTTCAACGCCAAGGCAAAATCCGCAGCCGCAAGTTCATACGCCATAGTCCTGCTTGCGCCGGCAATAGTTTCAATGTCAATGTATTACTCTTATAAAGAGGACACCGCGCGCAAACTGGATGTCGCCATAATGCAGCCGAACATTGACCCTTACCATAAATTCCAGGCATTGACCCAGGATGAGCAGAACGCGATTCTGCTGGGGCAGATGGAATCGGTTCTGAAGAACCGCAATGCCGGGGATACGAGCATGCTGCTCATCCTCGCTCCGGAGACTTTCACCGGCGGCGTAGTGACAAATGATGTGGGCAGAAGCCGCACATATCGCAGGTTCAGAAGCTATCTGTCTGAGCATCAGGACGTGAATTTACTGTTCGGCGCATCCTCATACAGTTATTTGTTCTCCGACAATGCACCTTCGGCAACGGCCCGCAACGTGGGCGAGGGCCAATGGGTGGAGTCGCACAATTCAGCATTGATAATAGACGGCAAGGACAATGCCGGGATTTATCACAAGTCCAAGCTGGTCGTAGGTGTGGAAATGACACCGTACCCGGCATTTTTCTGCAAGATCGACAATCTGCTTGGCGGCGTGATGGGAAGATGCATCGGCCAGAATGAAGTTTCGCTGCTGCATTGCGTCGCCAGCGACAGCACCGGACACATCACCAAAAGTGTTCCGCTCGGATGCGCAATCTGTTATGAATCAGTGTATCCCGAGCATTGCGCCGAATATGTGAGGGCGGGCGCGGAAGCATTGGTCGTAATCACGAATGACGCCTGGTGGGGAGATACGCCGGGGTACCGCCAGCACTTGAGATATTCGTCGCTGCGTGCCATCGAGACACGAAGAGACATTGCAAGGAGCGCCAACACTGGAATTTCGGCATTCATAAACCAGCGCGGCGACATCGTCTCACACACGGCATGGTGGAAGCCGGCCGTTCTGACGGGCAGCGTAAATCTCAATGATTCAGAGACTTTCTTCGTCCGTCAGGGCGACATCATAGGGCGCATGTGCGCATTCTTCTCGATTCTGCTTCTTCTGGGAGTGGTAGTGCGTGCCAGAATCACGCGCCAAGAATAGAAGATATGGAGACCGGGGACGTGCGGCGCAATGTCAGACATGCCCAGCCGTCACGTTCTCTTTCACAAACGAGCTCCAGGCCATACTTCACGGCTTCCGCCATAATAGCCTCAACGTCAGTCGTATAGAAACCGCTCAACATCAGCAGCCCGCCGGCTTTCAATGAGCCTGCGTATGTGCGCAAGTCCATGATGATGATGTTCCTGTGGATATTTGCCAGGAGGACATTGTACTTTCCCATCTGAAGGAGCGAGGCATCCCCGCAATAGGTTTCGACCTTACGTCCGACGCGGTTCAGACGGGCATTGTCATAGGCAGACTGCGCTGCAACTGCGTCAATGTCAATGCCGTACACCTTGGCAGCTCCCATTTTGGCTGCAAGGATGGCGAGCAATGCCGTGCCGCAGCCCATGTCCATCACGACATTGTTACTGATAAGGTCGGCATTGTCCAGCATCGACTGCATCATCATGTAGGTCGTTTCGTGGTGTCCGGTCCCGAACGCCATTTCAGGGCGCAGGCGGATGTTGTAACGGGTAGATGGCGTCGTCTTGTCTTCAGCTTGCTTTATCGTCACCTTACCGTCGACGACTATCGGCTGGAAAGTGCTCTCCCACTGCATGTTCCAGTTGTGGAACGGCACAGGGAGTGCTTCGAAAGATGTCTTGAACGGCAATCCGGAGAGCACGGCTTTCAGGGCCTGCCTGTCGAATTGCGGTTTCTGGATATAACATTTAACCACGTTGTCTTCCGTCAAGAAAGAGTCATACGGCAAGTCGGAGACCATCGCCTCCAAAATTTCCGCGTTCTCGTCCGTAAAGGGATCAATCGTTACCCTCACTTCTATATAATCGCTGCTGTCCATCGGCTCAAAATATAATGTGTGACTATTCCTTTGTTTCTTCGTTGACGAGGGCTTCGCCTCGCTTGGCGGCATTGCGGGCTTGGCGCTTGCGTTGTTTCTCGGCCTGACGCTCCTCGCGGGAGGTACGGTTCTGCTTGCGATTGTCAATGTACTGCTGCATCTTGGAACCGGTTTCCTCCTCAGTCTCAACCACTTCCGGAATCACTGCCAGCGAATCCATACGTGCGTTCAACATTGAATCCACAGGCGTATCATACGAAATCTGGAGAGAATCCAGCATCTTCATCTTGCCGCTGTCGAGCGAATCCAGCTTGACATCCGGGTCGTAGCCCATGGACTTCTTGTTCGCTTCTATGGTATTCTTCATCGACTCGTTCTGACGCACCGCCAGATCCACACCCTTGGTAAAGATATTGTGTATCGAGCTGACAAGATTCATCTGCAAGGTATCTATCTGGGCAGTAAATACAGGGACATTGGTACTCTTGTATTTGGCCTTCCCTATCCTGTACTTCCAATCGTCGAAACTACCGAAAATATTGATGCCGAACCTGAACGGAATCGGCGATTTCAGCACGGAAACATGGTATTTGAAGGTCTGGTCGAAATTCTGCATACCGCTCATTGCCAATGTATAACGGTCGATTTTCAGCACAAACGGGAAAATCTCCAGCTTGTTGTCGCTGATCAGTCCGCTCACGGACATGTCCGCCAACTTGCCGCTCTTCTTGTTCTTGAACATCAGCATCCGCGCCAATTTCTTGAATTCAGGACTTTCCTCCAGCACCACATTACGTCCACTTATCTTCATGATGCCGCTCATGGAAGGAGTGATGAAATTCATATTGGTATCCAATGAACTGGTCGCCGCCATCTCACAATCAAGCATTCCCTTGAATGAAGTCAGCATCGGCATGATGGTATCCACTGCCGGGAAGAGCTGCACTACCTTATCAGCAGTAATATCGGTCAGATTCAAGTCAAATCCAGCCTTGATATCCTTTTTGGTCTTGGTCGAATAGAAGCCTTCGAAGAAGATGTCACCCATATTCGAGGTGGCCAAGGTATTGGTCAGCTGAATGCATCGCTCCTTCATGGTCATATCCGAAGCCAGCCAGGTAATCTTCAGGTCCGAATAGTCTACCTCATTGGCTTCCAGAGAGATATCGGCAATCAGATTTGCCGGGACGACTACCAGCGCGTATGTGCTGTCCTGTGCCGCCGCTTCATGCGAAGCCGACAATGCGGACAGATACTCGGCATCATCCATGGAAGAATTGTTGGACACGGCTTCCGGGATATACTTCACTCCGGCACTGTAAGCCGTCAGCAATTCATTGGCATCAATCTTCTGCGACGTCAGCTTCAAATCCAGTTTCAACGGCCCGTACCCCAGCAATGCACGTCTCACCCCGCTGAGGACTCCCCTCGCCGACAGGTCGGAATTACCAGGTTTCAATGTAAAGTTCTCCAGTTTCACGACATCTGTATTAAAGGTGCCCTGCACATTTTCAATGACATTCCTGACAGGGAAATATGGAGTGATGACCATGCCGCTGTGTATATCCAGACCGCCTCTCATATCCCATTCTTTCAGATATTTGGCCAGTGTCTCATTCAGTTTCAGGTCCAGATCTTTCTTCCGGAAATCCTTCTCTGCAATGAAATCCGGAACCGGACGTCCCGCCATCTTGGCACGGATCATCTTCCTGAACAATGAATCACGCGGCGTTCCAGGATAGACTCTCAGCAATGAATCCAGCAGCATATTGCGTTTCTGGTTTCTTTCGAAGGCGGTCATACGTGCAGAGGCATTGAAATTCGCATCGCGGAAACCATAGCGGTTCACGCCTTCACGTGCGAATACACGGGAATTGGTGCTCGAAATGGACAATCTCGGCTCCAGCGTTTTTCCCCTGACGGCATGTGAGAAATTGAAAATATTTTGCGAGCCTATAACACCGGCGAAGAGGGAATCCGAGCCGTTGAACAGCAGCTTCCCGACGGAAAGCATTGCCATCAGCGGGTGCTTTTCGCCCTTATGTTCGCCGGAATTTATCTGCGCGGCATTCTGAACCTCGGCATTGACTCCGGAAACGCTCACCTTGATATCCTTCCCGTATGTCGCGAACAAAGAGTCCACCTTGGCCGTAAGCGCCAGTATCTCAGTACCTTTCGGAATATTGCCGTCAATCTTGTTCCTGATGGTCTTGATGCCTATTTCAGGACCGCCTATCCAGGTGTCCAATGTATCCGCCTGTGATTTGAACACCACATTGCGGCTCCGCACATATCCGTCCAGCTTGGCCTTATAGAAATTGTACGGATTCATCTGGGACATTCGGATCTTGCCGGTGAGAATGGCATCCAGTTCTCCGGACACGCTATAACCGCAAGTGTCAGGCAGGAAAGCCATCATCTCGTCCAATGAAGCATAGGCTATGCCTTCCACATTCACGAGCGGGTCGTCACCTGCGGCATCGGACACCGTTCCGGTCACGTCCAGATCAAGGCCTCCGAAACTCATCGACATATTGTCAATGCTGACGTCCAGGCGTCCTGCATTGTCCGTCATCGCATTGATATCCAATGACATGCTTCCATCAGGAATACCGGGATATTTCACATTGGCCTTAGGCATGACCAGTTCGGCAATCAACTGCGGAAGCGATTCCCGGGCCGGATTATAGTAGCCGTCACACAATGCAGTAAGCGTTATTTTCGCATCGGTGTCCAAATCCGTGGCTTCCGGGAAGAAATTCTTTCCGAAATACTGGATCAGGTCTTCCACACGGCATTCATTGATGGAAATTTCTGATTTGATATAGGTGCTGTCAGCATAAAATGTAGCGCGCCCGTTTCCGGTCATTGAAATGGCGGCCACATCCGCCTCGAAGTCATGCAGAGTCACGTCCGGAACCTTTCCTCCAGCGATGCTTGCATGGCCTTTCAATCCGAGCGGCAGCATCACTCTGCCATAATCGCTCATACCGAGAAAGGCCTTGGCCCCGGCGTCGAATGCTATCATTTCATCCTTTTCATGGATACGGAGATGGTCCATGGCGAGCGCGACCGTGTCTGCCGGAAGACGTCCGGAAACAAACATCGTGTCAATCTCCAGCCCCAGCTTGTTCGCAGATGCGGACGCATTGGTAAGTTTTCCATGGAAATGCATCTGTTTCAGGAAAATAGCCGCATAAACCGTATCCTGGCAATCCGTATATACAATCTTCGGGGCTCCCGTAAGGCAGATTTTGCTCACTGTTATCGTCGGCAATGACAATGCTGTGGTATCTCCGTTGTCTTCTGTCGCAGATGTCTTCAGCACGTTCCAGTTGGCATTGCCGTCGCCATAGCTATGTGCGAAAAAATGCGGCTTGTCCAGGCTCGCCTCGTGGATGCGCACCCTGCCGACAAGGGCTGAAAGATAGTTTACCGACAATGTCATTTTCCTCACAGCAGCCAGTGTATCAACGGTTTCCGATCTTCCGGCATGGCGAAGAATACCATCTGCTCCGACGGAATCATATCTGGAATATCTGTCATGCGGATAGGTCACTATGAAGTCATTGACCTCAATGTTCAGGTTCGGGAAACTCTTGAGCACGGATGCCGAAATGTTTCCTATGTGGACATCGGCATCGACGTATTGGGGGATATATTTGTCGGCCATCCGCATCAGGAATGCCGGATTCACCACGATATGCATCACTATCAGGAACGCCGCCCAAATTCCGGCGATTATTCCCAATGTTATTTTCAGCCAACGGAAACGCTTGTGTTTCAATGGTTTCTTTTCAATATCCTCTTTCTTGTCCATGTCTTCTGAATCAAAAATCCTTATCAACGTGCGGAAATTCCGCAAAGTCTATAAATATACAAATATAATAAAAAAAGGACCGAAACCATAATGGCCGGTCCTTGGATATATCTGTTTCAGATATAAGATTCTGTGCCAAGCTTACTGCTCGTCCTCAAGCTGCAGATGCTGTACGTAGATAGCCTTCTGAAGCTGCTCTCTTTTCCTGACAGATGGCTTTACAAAGTTCTTTCTCGCACGAAGTTCGCGGATAGCACCTGTTTTCTCGAATTTTCTCTTGAATCTCTTGAGAGCCCTCTCGATGTTCTCACCTTCCTTAAGTGGTACAATAATCATATCTGAATCACCTCCTTTTGTTTACAAATCTACTGAATCCGAATGAGTTACATGTTTGTTTCCGGATTTAGCGGGTGCAAAGATACAACAATTATCCGGATTGGCAACATTTCGGAGCTCTTTTCTGCCAGAATTTTTCAGATTACCCCAAAACATCGGACATGAAAATCTTCATTCCTTCGGTCGCCTTGGTCTGGATATGGCGGACTCTGCGGTCACGTACATTGATTTCACCCGGATCTATCAGATACACAGGGGCATCAAGCGGCGCATATCTATAAAGACCGGCTGCAGGATAAACGCTGAGCGACGTCCCGACAATCAGAAGGAGATCCGTTTCCGATACGATGTCAATCGCCTTTTCAATCTTCGGCACAGGCTCCCCGAACCATACTATATGAGGGCGCAACTGATGTCCGTTCGGAGCCTTGTCTCCCAGATGTATTTCCCCATAACCGATGTCGAAGACGGTCTTTTCGGAAAAGCCGTCCTCTTCATTGCAGCAGTTTTCCGGCCTTACCTTGGTGAGTTCGCCATGGAGATGCAGGACATTGGAACTGCCTGCGCGCTCATGGAGATTGTCCACATTCTGCGTAATGACATTGACATTGAAATTATCCTGGAGCGAAGCGATGGCGCGATGTGCGTCATTGGGCCTCACCCCTTCGAGCTCGCGCCTCCTTATATTGTAGAAGTCGAGCATCAGGCCCGGATTCTGGTACCAGCCCTCGATGGACGCGACTTGCTGCGGGTCGTAATTGTCCCAAAGCCCGCCATTGTCCCTGAACGTACTGATTCCGCTTTCGGCGCTCACACCGGCGCCCGTCAAAACTACAAGCTTTTTCATTTTTCCTCCCCGAAATAAAATTTCCTGAGCCAATATTCGAACAGAGGGTCCTGAATGACCGGCTCATCTTTATCATTGAACATTATCACCTCTTTCTTCATGAGGGCATCTTTCAGACGCTTCACGTTGGCGGAAGAGTTAAGTCTGTATTTGTCAATGACTTCCGTCGTACTGAACTTTACATTGCCGTCCAGGACTGCCTTCAGCAGACGCTCCTGGAAACCGGTCAGGTCATCCATGATCGAGACGAACCTCGGTTCATGTACGGAAATCATGCCGGCGAGGGCGTCATTGAGGGTCAACTCGCTGATATAGCCTTTCGAAAGGGAGTCGCAGATGAAGAAAAAGTGATTTATATACCATATATTGTTTCTGAACATGCGGATCACGCCCTGCAGCAGGTCCCTGTCCAGCACTTTTCCGCCGGCGACGAAACCTTTCATGACGTGGTCGGAAATTTCCGCATCCGAGATTTCGGACAATGTGTACCTTTCGGCAAGATGCCAGAAAAAGCGCCTGCGCTGAAAGATGCTTTCCATCGCATTGACCCTGGAGCCCATGAAAATGAAGGAGCACGAAGGTTTGCCGACCGCGCGGGCTGCGCCGATTTCGCTTTCCAATGCCTTGAAGAATTTCTCGCCCATGTCGGAGTCAATGTTCTGGAACTCACGGAGAAGCACTACCATGGGAGTGTCACGTTCCGCAGACAATGCAAACGGCAGATGGGCGACGGCATTGATTTCAGCCAGGCCTGCCTCGCCGGAGTCCGGAAAGACATGGCCGCTGTCGGAATAACGCACGGGATCGAAGACCAGCGAGGTCCCTGCCAGAAGACGGGCGGACATTTCTTCAAATTCATCCTTCGTCGAGGCTACCGACGAGAGCAACGCTCCGGCATACCTGCGGATGAACAGGCCGGCATCATGTATGGCCGTCATATCCATATCACAGATAATGAACTGCTTGCCGGATGTCCTCATGTTCAGGAAAGTCTGCTGGACTGCGGACATCTTGCCTGATTTCAGCGGGGACCAGAGGACAATGTTTTCCCCTTGGGAAAGGAGATTGGACATCGTGACACAATCCTGTCGTCTGCCGGCAAAGTACTTTCCTGTCACGTATTTGGCGAACTGGAATGGCGTATCCATGAGTTTTTCGGTTTTAGCTTGACAACAAACAGTTATATGACGCAAATTTAGCAAATAATTTTGCGGAATATAAGAAAAACACTAAATTTGCAGTCTTAAACATCAGATGACTGTCAAGCTCCGGAAAGTTCCGCATACAATGTGGACGCTTGCAGCCGAAACTTAATAAGTTTTTATAGTAATGTACGCAATCGTAAACATTGCAGGCCAGCAGTTCAAGGTAGAGGCTGGTGCAGAGATTTTCGTCAATCGCCTTGCAGCGAAGAAAGACGAGTCCGTAGAATTCAATCAGGTACTCCTCATCGACAACGAGGGTGATGTGAAAGTCGGTGTTCCTTACGTAGAGGGCGCAGTAGTGAAGGCTACAGTTCTCGAGGACGATACCAAAGCAAAGAAGGTTATCGTTTTCAAGAAGATCCGTCGTAAAGGATATCAGAAATCCAACGGTCACCGCCAGAAACTGACAAAGATCCGCATCGACTCTATCGCTTAATTATTTACAGATCGCTAAATTAAAGGAGAATTTGAATTATGGCACATAAAAAAGGTCAAAGTAGTTCCAAGAACGGTCGTGAATCACAAAGCAAACGACTCGGACTCAAGAAATTCGGTGGTGAGGTCGTAAAGGCCGGCAACATCATCGTACGTCAGAGAGGCACTGTTCACAATGCTGACAAGAACGTCGGAATGGGAAGAGACCACACTCTCTATGCACTTGTAGACGGCACAGTAGTTTTCACAAGAAAGAGAGAAAACAAATCATACGTGTCGGTTGTGCCTTTTGAGAACTAAGCTCGAAGGGTCTAGAAAGACAGATGAGGATTGCACTTCGAGTTTCGGCGTGCGGTCCTCTTTTCTTTTAAAATTATCCGAATCAATTAAATACATATAGATATGCTGACACTCAAAATGCTTCGCGACGACCCGGATTTCGTGGTCAAGAAGCTGGCAGTCAAAAATTTCGACGCAAAAGCAATCGTTGACAAAGTTCTCGAACTTGACACCGAGAGGAGAGCGCTCCAGACAGAGAGCGACGGTCTTCTCTCACAGCAGAAACAGAAGGCCGGACTTATCGGCGGCTTCATGAAAGAAGGCAAGAAAGCAGAGGCGGAAGAGGCCAAGAAGGAAGTTGCCGAACTCAAGGCAAAGTCCAGCGAACTTCTCGCAAAGGCTGATGCTACAAGCAAAGAGCTTGAGGCCCAGTTGGTTCTGCTTCCAAATATACCTTGTGACCTGGTAGTTCCGGGAAAAGGTGCAGAAGACAACCAGGTAGTCAAGATGGGCGGTCCGGAAATCAAACTCCCGGAGAATGCTCTTCCTCACTGGGAACTCGCCAAGAAGTTCGACATCATCGACTTCGACCTCGGAGTAAAACTCACCGGCGCAGGCTTCCCTGTATACAAGGGCAAAGGCGCCAAGCTCCAGAGAGCGCTCATCAGTTTCTTCCTGGACAACAATACTGCTGCCGGATATAAGGAAGTCGAGCCTCCTATCATGGTAAACGCAGCTTCAGGCTTCGGTACAGGCCAGCTCCCTGACAAGGAAGCACAAATGTACTATGTAGGTCTCGACGATTTCTATCTCGTACCTACAGCCGAGGTGCCTGTTACCAATATTTATAGGGATGTCATCCTGAACAATGACCAGTTCCCGCAGAAACTTACCGCATACACTCCATGCTTCCGTCGTGAGGCAGGTTCATACGGCAAGGATGTCCGTGGACTGAACAGGTTGCACCAGTTCGACAAGGTGGAGATTGTCCGCATTGAAAAACCTGAGGATTCATACGCTGCGCTCGACGAGATGATCGCGCACGTGGAGAGCCTCGTGAACAAGCTCGGCCTCAAATACAGGATTCTCCGTCTCTGCGGCGGTGACCTGAGCTTCACATCTGCAATCACTTACGACTTCGAGTTGTGGTCAGCGGCCCAGGGCAGATGGCTGGAGATTTCTTCAGTATCCAACTTCGAGACATATCAGGCAAACCGTCTTCACTTGAGATACAAGGACGAAAACGGCAAGATGCAGCTCTGCCACACGCTGAACGGAAGTTCATTGGCATTGCCTCGTGTCGTGGCCGCTATGCTTGAGGACAACCAGCAGGAGGACAGAATCGTAATTCCTGAGATTCTCCGCCCTTACACCGGGTTCGACTACATCGACTAACATCTGATGAAGACTATATTAGGAATTGACCCCGGAACCAACATCCTTGGCTTCGGGGTTATCCGTACAGAGGGGAACAAGGCTGAATATGTGGAGATGGGAGTCATTGACCTTCGAAAGGAGAAGGACCCGTATATGAAACTTTGTCGTATTTTCAACGGAATCGGAGATGTCTGCGACAGGTACTCCCCCGACGAAATGGCCTTGGAGTCACCATTTTACGGAAAGAACGCACAGGTAATCCTGAAGCTCGGGCGCGCCCAGGGCGCTGCAATGCTTGCGGCTTCGACCAGAGGCATACCGATTACGGAATATGCCCCACGAAGGGCCAAAGAGGCTGTCACCGGCAATGGGGCAGCGTCCAAGATGCAGGTAAACACCATTCTCCAGAAGACACTGGGGATAGACATTGAAGAGAAATTTCTCGATGCGACGGACGCGCTTGCGATAGCATTGTGCCATCATTATCAGATGACAAATCCGCTTGCGGGGCTCAATTCCGGTTCTTCTTGGGAGAAGTTCATTGCAGACAATCCAGGAAGGATAAAAAACAGATAAAAACTTGCCTGACGGATTAAACTTCAGCCATGCTTCCTTGTCTAAAGATGCGGATTCCGGGATGGAATCCCTACGACGTGTTGTGTTAATGATAAACTTGGACAGACAATGAAAAAAATCATTGCTATGTTATGCGGGCTGATTGCAATGCTCGCTATTTCTTTTGCCGCGACGGCACAGACCAGGACCATAACCGTGGTTCTGCAGGACTCATCAACCGGTGAGGCTGTGGGTTACGCTACGGTTTCGCTCGCCAAGCAGGGTTCGACTTCCGCATTCAAATATGCACTTTCGGACGACAAGGGCAAGGCGACCATAGAGAAGGTCCCTGCCGGAAGCTATGTTTTCAAGGCTGAGCTTCTTGGCTACAAGACATTCAGCAAAGAGATTACATTGAAGGAATCTCTCAATCTCGGCGTGATAAAGATGGATCCGGACAAGCAGGTTCTGGATGCAGCGAGCGTTTCCGCTACCGGAAATCCTATAGTCATCAAGAAAGATACGATCGAGTATAATGCGACTTCGTTCAAGACAACTGACAATGACATGCTGGAAGATTTGCTGAAAAAGCTTCCGGGCGTGGAGGTCGGTTCGGATGGTTCCGTTACAGCAAACGGACAGACTATCAGCAAGATAACAATTGACGGAAAGACATTCTTCCTGGATGATCCGCAGTTGGCTTCCAAGAATATCCCTGCCAAAATCGTGGATAAGGTGAAGGTAGTCCAGAAGAAATCAGACCAGGCTCAGTTCACAGGCATTGACGACGGCCAGGAAGAGACCGTCATTGACCTTTCCATCCAGAAGGGTATGATGAACGGCGTCTTCGGCAACGTCATGGCCGGCGCCGGACATGATTGGCTGGAGAATACGACCAACGGCAACGGAGATTGGCGATATCAGGGTGCTGCTTTCGCCGGCCGGTTCACCGAAAAGAGCCAGCTCAGCTTCATTTTCAACGGCAACAATACCAACAATCGCGGGTTCAATGATCTTGCCGGTTCCATGATGCGCGGAATGCGTGGCGGCGGAATGGGCCGTGGTTCAGGCGGCTGGGGCAACACGAACGGCATCACGACTTCCTGGATGGGCGGCGTGAACGGTTCCTGGGACCTTTTCCAGGACAAGATGACGCTCGGCGCCAACTACTTGTATAACAGCACGAAAAACGATGTCCAGGAAAGGAGTGAAAAGACCACGTTCCTGGATGATGGTTCCAGCCTCATTTACAATAATGACGGATTCAGTCTGAACAAGACTGACGGACATCGTTTCGGTGCCCGTCTGGAGCATAAGTTCTCGGACAATACTTCCATACTTTTCCAGCCGCAGTTCAATTTCGGAAAGGGTAATTTCAACGAGTATTCGAAATTCACTACTGACGGCCTGGCTGCAGGCGCCACGGAATCGACCGCGAAGAACGATGGTTTCAACCGCAATGTCGGCGACAATGACAACTGGACGGCCAATGGTTTCTTCCTCTTCAGACAGAAACTCGGCATACCCGGAAGGACATTGTCCCTGAACGTGGACTATAATTTCAGCAACAACGATCTCACGGGCCTGAATCAGTCATTGACAAAGACCTTTGGCGTTGACGGCGCTGCAGATGAGCTGGAGTCGGTAAACCAGTGGTACTCGCAGAATTCACGCGCGTCGTCATTGAGCGGCCGTCTGGTGTATACTGAGCCGCTGGGCGCTGGTTTTTACCTGGAGGCGAATTATCAGTACAAATGGAGCCAGAACAAGTCCACGAAGGATACTTATGATTCGGCTGCCGGTGCTGATATCGAGAAAATGGAGTTCATCAAGGACGGGATGGTGCGCAACGACACGTATTCCAGCGACATTCTGAACCAGTATCAGACGCATCGCGCGGGTTTCAATTTCATGTACCAGAAGGACAAGTTCCGCGCGCAGGTCGGCGCTTCGGTGATTCCGACGATTACGCACAATGAGACCAACGGCAAGAGTTACGACAATACCGTCGTGAACTGGTCGCCTTCGGCAATGCTCTGGTATGATATCAATGACAATACGAATGTACGCGGATTCTATTTCGGACGTTCGTCCCAGCCGACGACTTCACAGCTCATGCCGGTTCCGGACAATTCCAATCCGCTCAATGTTTCTCTCGGTAATCCTTACCTGAAGCCGTATTTCAGCCATGATATGAGGATGCGCCTGGGATACTCGAACAAGAAGAAGTTCTTGTCGGTCTATGGTCATTTGTCGGGTGGTTTCGTGCAGTCCCCTATCGTATATGCAAGTTGGTACAATACGAACGGAACTTCATTCTCCCTGCCTGTAAACGGTCCGACATCCGGCAATGCAAGCGCAAGGGTGTTCGTCAATGCTCCGATTGCCAAGTCGAATTTCAGCATTTCTTCGGTAACGTCTGGAAGTTGGTCGAAATCAGCGTCCTACGTGGGCAAGAGTTCGTTCGACACCAGCAAATATTATGACGGCGACGAGTTCGATTACGTGAAGTTCAATGAGGATTTCCCTGATTTGAACAAGAGTGACTTGTTCATCAAGAACTTGACGCAGACGATGAATTTCACCCAGAGGCTGAATCTTACATATCGGAACAATTTCGTGGAACTTACTGGTTCCGGACGTTCAAGGATCGCCAAGTCCTGGTACACGATTTCGTCTGCAAATATGAATGTGACCCGCAACAACCAGGTGTCAGCGTCAATGAACTGGACGATTCCAGGCGGTCTTGGACTAGTTTCCGATTTCAACTACAACTGGTACAGGGGCTATGCGACTCCTCAGGAGGATGAGTACATCCTCAATGCCGAAATCACCAAGCTTCTGTTCAAGAACAGGTTCACATTGGCCCTGAAGGCATACGACCTTCTGAACCAGTCGAAGAACTTGTCCGTAACGGATTCTGCGAACTATCATACCGAGACGTGGAACAACACGCTTGGCCGCTACGTAATCCTGTCGCTGACTTGGAGGTTCGGCAACATGAGCAAGGCCTCGAATAACATGCGCGGGCCGGGCGGGCCAAGACATGGCGGGCCGGGCGGTCCTCCTCCACCGATGATGTAGTGTTCGTCGTATCATAAATATCAGTGTTCTCATCATTGCCGGACGGCATTCTGGGGGCACTGATTTTTTATTGTGCTACAGAATGGAGTCGTATGGAGTAGCGGAGCGAGGGGTCCTTCTCCCCGAATAGACATGGCACTGCGACACCGGGGGAGGTGTTGTGAAGCTCGGTGTGGCCCTGCCGTGCGTAAAAAGCCACGTTTCACGCACGACAGGGGCTATTTTCGTGGTGACGTGAGCGGAAAACGTTTTAGCACGCACGTCATGGAATGAAACGTGGCTGGCGTGGCGCGGGGCAGCGGCACTGCGGTATAAAAAAATTAGAGATTCCATGTAAGATTGGCTAAGCAATTATGTATAGTATATAGCAACAAGAAGAAGAAGAACGCTGCCACATTTTGGCAGCATGCGTCAATAACTTTGTACCTGTAAAATCATAGACTTATGGCCAAGAGCATAATTCAGCAGATAAAATTTTGCGCCAACAAACTGAAGAACAGCAAGCTTGCCC
>FR882170.1 GCA_000434935.1 Bacteroides sp. CAG:709
TGACCGATGCCACATGCTATGAAAGCCATATGCGTTATCCTACTGACATGAAACTCCTTTGGGAAAGCCTTGAATGGCTCTACAGATACATCTGCAGGCATTGTGTGGAGCTTGGCATAAGACGTCCCCGCAACAAATACAGGAATGTAGCGGTGTCCTATCTGTCCTACTGCAAGAAAAGAAAAAGGAAGGCTTCGAGGACAAGAATGCTCAAGCGTCGTATGATCAGGCTTCTTGAAAAGCTCCTCATACAGAGGGATGAGATTCATCGGAAGTACGGAACCTTACTGCGCTATACCCAGGATTACCAGAAGCGTCTTTCCATCATCAGAAAGGTTCTTGTACAGGAAAAGGAAATGTTTGTAGGGAAGAAGGTCAGGGACCGCATCGTCAGCATTGACCGCCATTATGTACGTCCCATTGTAAGAGGCAAGGAAACAAAGTCCGTCGAGTTCGGCGCGAAGGTCAACAACATACAGATAGACGGAATATCGTTCATCGAACACCTCTCGTTCAAGGCTTTCAACGAAGGTATACGCCTGAAGGACTGCATCCGCATGCAGCAGAAGCTCATGAATGTGAGGGTAAGATGCGTGGCTGCCGATTC
>FR882171.1 GCA_000434935.1 Bacteroides sp. CAG:709
GCCACGTTTCCACGCCCCGTTTTATAACTCATTGTAAATCAGCACTTCCAGAAATAGGGCGTGGCCGCGTCCCGACATGCGATTCCGGGATAACCAAGCCGACACTCACGATGGCGGAAAAAATCCCTGAGATGATGCAGGTTATTACTAAATAATACTAAATTTACGCTGGTGTTACACTTGAGATATTTATATAGTCATGAAGAAATTGTTATTATTGGTAATGGCCGCAGCCCTTCCGGTGATTTGCTCCGCTCAAGATTTGGAGTCAAGTCTCGAACTTACCGGCGACAAGAACAACGCGTCAACAAACGAAACGGCGAAAATTACAGATCGCCACAATTTTGTAGTCATCAGCGACAGGGATGTAGTATGGCAGAAAGTCTACAACTCAGACGTTAAAACTATCCATGACCTTGAAGGGCTGTTTTTCGGGCACGGCTTCAGCGACTGTCAAACATTGAATGATTCAACTCTTGTCTGCCGCTATGTCTGTCACGGAGGCATCCCATATAAGCGATACGGATACAGTCGAATGAAACTGCCGTTATCAGTGCTTTCAGTCAGGGCTTTGGAAGCGCGTGTCGTCGTCCAAATGAAAAATGGCAAGTATCGCATCACTTTCGACAACATCTACACTTGCAACGGAAGTGCCGGCATAAAGAACGGATACACGGATTTCTTCATCGAAAACATCACCGGCGAGCTCTACGACAAACGCCAGCTATCTATAGCAATGGAGGTTCTCGACAAACTATTCACCGAAGCCGTCGATTTCAGCCGCCAAGGCTACCTCTCCACCGACTTCTAAAAATGATTGCAAGTCGTGTTAAGACTATTTGCTGATGCTTCGCAAGTCATCTGATGTGCTGACTTTTGCAATAATTTACATTCAATTATGTATCAGCAGACATTCAAAAATGTCACAGTTTTTATTGAAACACATAAAAATCATAAATTAATGCAATTAATAGCCTATATTTCCTAGGTCGGGCAAATCGCTTTTGCTAAATTTACACAAAAACCCACCTGAGAAATGACTATTGATTTTTACCATGTTTGCTCTTC
>FR882172.1 GCA_000434935.1 Bacteroides sp. CAG:709
AAGTACAAGGAAGCAAGTACCAAAACACAAAGAACGAGAGCGTTAATTTCTTTTAGGAATTAGGAGTGCCGGATTGAACTTGAAGAATAAGAAATATACAAAGAAGAGTTTGATCCTGGCTCAGGATGAACGCTAGCGGCAGGCTTAACACATGCAAGTCGAGGGGCAGCGTGGAGCAGCAATGCTCTGACGGCGACCGGCGGAAGGGTGCGTAACACGTGAGCGACTTGCCCGTCACAGGGGGATAACCGGCGGAAACGGCGACTAATACCCCATATGATGTGATGCTGCATGGCATTGCATTGAAAGATTCATCGGTGGCGGATAGGCTCGCGGGACATTAGCTAGACGGCGGGGCAACGGCCCACCGTGGCGACGATGTCTAGGGGTTCTGAGAGGAAGACCCCCCACACTGGGACTGAGACACGGCCCAGACTCCTACGGGAGGCAGCAGTGAGGAATATTGGTCAATGGGCGGAAGCCTGAACCAGCCATGCCGCGTGAAGGACTAAGGCCCTACGGGTCGTAAACTTCTTTAGACGCAGAGCAATAAGGTCCACGCGTGGACCGATGAGAGTATGCGTAGAATAAGCATCGGCTAACTCCGTGCCAGCAGCCGCGGTAATACGGGGGATGCGAGCGTTATCCGGATTCATTGGGTTTAAAGGGTGCGTAGGCGGCCGAGTAAGTCAGCGGTGAAAGACCGGGGCTCAACCCTGGAAGTGCCGTTGATACTGTTTGGCTGGAATGATCCCGCCGCGGGAGGAATGAGTGGTGTAGCGGTGAAATGCATAGATATCACTCAGAACACCGATTGCGAAGGCATCTCGCGAGGGGTCAATTGACGCTGAGGCACGAAAGCGTGGGGATCGAACAGGATTAGATACCCTGGTAGTCCACGCAGTAAACGATGATGGCTAACTGTCGGGCCTGCGGGTTCGGCGGCCAAGCGAAAGCGATAAGCCATCCACCTGGGGAGTACGACCGCAAGGTTGAAACTCAAAGGAATTGACGGGGGCCCGCACAAGCGGAGGA
>FR882173.1 GCA_000434935.1 Bacteroides sp. CAG:709
GCTGCGTTTCCACGCTGCGTTTTGTAACTTATTGATAATCAATGTCTCTAAAAATGGAGCGTGGCCGCGTCCCGCCGGGGCTACTGTTGCCATGCTTGGGTTCCTGTCCCGATGTTTAACAAATGTTTAACAAAAACGCACTTTCCATGGTTTGGTTGGATTCGCTCCCGGTGGTCGCGCATCCCTTGCCCTGCCACGGGCAATCTTACGGGTGGTGGCGGAGAAAGCTGGCGTGCGTAAAAACGCCCGATTTGCGCACATCATGGTAAATTTTGGGCTTGTTGTGTGTGAAAAACGTTTTAGTACGCACGAGACGGTTTTACGCATTAGGCACGGGAGCATAATTTTAGCACATTCCGTATGGGTAAACGTTTTCGACGCACGTCACAGAGTGTTCCCGACGGCGCCTTGACCAAAAAAGCCCGCTGTCGATATGTACGCCTACCAGATGGCGGAAATCCAGTTGACGCGATGGCGGAAAAATAGCCTAAACGACAAAGATGTGCGATTCTGACAATTGAAACGCTATTTTTCATCGGAAATCGGCCCGAAATGAATTCTCTTTGCTTTCTTTGTATGCTAACTCTATTAACAATTATGGATAAAAGAATTCTGACACATCTTGTCTTCCTGACATTGATCATCTCCTGCTCGAAAGGCAAACCTCATCAGACACCACATCCTGACCAGGGTGCGGTGGTGGTGACTGCCGACTGGAGCGGGAAGAGCAGCGAGGCGGACATCCCTCTGAAGTACGTCCTGAGAATCGCTGACGTGAAACAGGAAGTGAGCGGAGAAAAGAACACGTTCAAGCAGCTTCTGGACCCGGGACAATACAGTCTGGCGGTTTACAACACGCCTGAGCATATTGCCGTTGATGGCAATGTGGCTTCCATGGACAAATCATCGGAAGGAGACATTGACCCTATGCCTGGTTATCTGTTCGCCTCTGTGCAGGAAATCTCTGTCCTGGCGGACGACTCGCTCCGTGTCACGGCTCCTATGAAACAGCTTGTCCGCAGACTTGACCTCGAACTGACAGCCACGGAAGGCGACTACGGTCGTGTGCAGTCGGCAACGGCGACGCTTTCGGGAGTGGCATCTGCAGTGGACATTGAAACAGGCGAACGTAGCGGGGCGGCAACGGTGACGGAAACCTTCACGCAGGACGGGCAGACCTTCAGTTTGTCTTTCCGGCTGCTCGGCATTGTCCCGAATGAATCCCAGACATTGGTGGTGAACATCACATACGCAGGCGGCGAAACCCAAAGAATCGAGAGTGGACTCAGCGACGCAATGAAGAGGTTCAATGATGAGGCTAAGCCGATGAAGCTCACCGGGAGCCTGCATCTTCCGCTCGAATTGGGGTCTTCTGCGGCAATCGGTGACTGGGTAGGCGGCAAGGAAGAGGATGCTCTTGCCAATGAAGTGAAGCGTTATAAGGCGGATGACCTTAAAATCGGCGATTATTTCTACTCGGACGGGACATGGAGCGATGGTGGCCTCCGCAAAATCTATTCTGACGGAAGGAAGGAAATAGCAGACCCTAAACCAGGTCCGGACAGAAGTGGGGGAAAGGTGGTTATCGGCATTGTCTTCCAGACGGATCCGTATCGTATCGGAAGGGCTGAAAAAGAGGCTCTCAGCGGCAAAGCCCATGGTCTTGTGATGGCGCTCAGGACTCCTACAGCCATTGCTCCTGTAGCATGGTGGAAGTCCCGTCTGGATGAACAGGATGAAGGACTTACGAAATGCTTGACCAAGAAGCTGCGTTACGAAGATATCAGCGGATATGGGAACTGCAAGCATATTCGCAGTAACCGTGGCAGTTTAGATGATTATCCGGCATTCAAATCGGCTGAAGAATATGGTGTTCAGGCGCCTGCGACTACGACCGGCTGGTTCCTCCCGTCCTCAGGCCAATGGTGGGACATCCTGCAGAACTTGGGCTCTTGTCATGCTTTGGCCCAGTCAGATCAGCAAAACTCATCGGCCACTGAAGATCCTGACGCAGCTGGGTTCGTTTGGGGAAATACTGGTAATGTGGCTGCCGCTCTGAACGGATGGATGTCAGAAATTACAGCTGAGGGTAAAAGCACATTCGACGGATCAATGATTTTCTGGTCGTCTTCGGAGTACTCGGAGGGCTTCTCGCAATGCTGGAATATAAATACTTATGGCTGGTTGAAAAGCAGTCATGCGTCGAAAAAGTTTTGGGGACATGTCCGTCCGATTCTCGCTTTTTAGGCATTTATGACAACACTTAACATTCATTGAAGATGAAAGCATACAACATATTATACAGATCATTACATTTGGCAGGACTCCTCCTTGTCATTGCGTCGTGCGGAAAGGATGTGGCCGTGATGCCAGCGGGTGCGGAAGTGGGACAATCTCTGACAATCTCCATCATTGACAGCGGGCATGCTTCGGCCGAGGGGCCTGCTACCCGTACGGTTGAGGATGGCTATACCACCAAGTTCAGTGAGGGAGATGTGTGCGGCTTGTTTATGTTTCGAGGCGGCCAGACGGTCTATTCCAACCTGAAGCTGACCGCTGAAACGGATGCTGCTACAGGCAGGCTCGTCTGGAAGCCGGAAACTGGGAAGAGTCTCGCCGGAGGATTGCCGGATGAAAACTACTATATCTACTATCCATATCAGTCAGACATGACCGGCAAGACTGCGGCTTCTACAGGTGCGACATTGACTGATGCTGAATTCTTTGCTCCGCTGATCGACTCGTGGCAGCCGCGGAAGGACCAGAGCGCTTATGAGGCCTATGCCGCCTCAGACCTTATGACGGCCAATGGAAGTGTGGAGACCGGCACGGACAACAGCCTCACATTGACTTTCTCCATGGCACATCGTATGGCGTTGGCTGTAGTGGAACTGCCCGCGTTTGTTTACAGGTTTACTAATAAGCCCAGCATCCCTGACTATGTTATCTCCAGTCCGACAGAGTTTGATTCCGAGGCTTTGCCGTATCTTATTTCTGACGGGACCTGCCGCTATCTTTTCCATCCTTCTGCAGGCATGGAACTTTCCGCCTACAATGACAGTCGGCAATGTGAATTTTCGATTGAAATCAAGCCCAATCAAATTGCCGGCGGCAGTTACAGGCTGTACAAGCCTAATGGCGGAAGGGTCGTGAAACTACACACCTTGCGGGTTGGTGATTTCTTTCTGGCCGATGGCCATCTGCTCCCGTATGATACGGATAATGAGAAGGTGCAGACTTCCAATGTCGTGGGCATTGTTTTCCAGACCAATCCGGCGCGTGTCGGGGACGCGGAAAAGAAAGTGCTCGGAGGTGAGGCGCACGCGCTTGTGATGGCTCTGAAGAATGCCGCGGTCGATGTTACTTTTTGGATTACCAGACCTGTCGAGTCATACTTGCCTGCTTGTTCCTCAAAAGCGGAGGGTTATAATGACATAAGCGGATATTGGAATAGCGAGCAGATGCGTAAAGCTTGTGGTGACTTCAGTAGTTATCCGGCGTTGAAGGCGGCTGATGAGTACAATAAGTATTATCCTGTTCCTGCGACTACGACCGGCTGGTACCTTCCTTCATCTGGCCAATGCTGGGATTTACTGCAGTATTTAGGTGGTTGTCCGGCTCTGGCTGATCCGGCGGAGCAGACCTCTGATGCTTTAGGATATGATGAAAGATTAGGTCAAGGCGATGTCCCGGCCGCATTGAATAAATGGATGGCCAAGATTGCCGATAAGGATAAACATACATTCACATCTGATGATAATATCTGGACATCTACGTGGAGTAGATCTTCGGTCCATAATTGGGCCATCTATGCAGGCGGTGTTTTTTGCCGCTATTTGTATTCGGCCATAGATTATGAGAGTATGATAGTGCGTCCTGTCCTGGCGTTCTAGTCTTCGCGGTTTCTGTGGAGTGACCTTAACGCTTATGCAACTCCTGGCGCGCCTCCGTCTCCTTCCGAAGTAAGCGTCTCCGCGGTTGCATATTGACGCGTTTTTAGCGGTTCCGTACTTTTGCCCATGGAAATGTCAAGAACAGACAGATGTCAAGTTCGGTTTCAGTCTCCGACATTTGCGTGACCTGTAAGCCGCTGAATAGTAATCATTTAGCACTTTTCAGAGTTGTATATTTCTCAACTCTGAAAAGTTCTAAAGTGCTGATAAACAGTAGAATACGCGTTGTGCGTGCTGTATCGAGATGATGTGGAATTCGCTCCTTTGTGTTATCGACGGTTTTTTATAAATTTGATGGACAATAACCATAGAAGGACTACTCATGAAAGGAGAAGAGAAACTATCGACACAGTATAATGATGCGGTCAAGCAAATCAAAACCGCTATTCTGCAGAGTCAGGCGAAGGCCTTGAAGGGTGTAAACCAAGAGCAGTTGGCTTTGTATTATGGGATCGGTCGGTTTATATCGCAGTACTCCCGTGCGGGTTTCTGGGGGAAAGATGCGATTGATACAATTAGCCGTCAACTTTCAACAGAAGTTCCAGGTCTTAGGGGATTCTCACCTCGCAACTTGCGTAATATGAGGATGTTCTACGAGGAATGGAAGTGTCTTGACACTAATTTGGCAGATGCGTCTGCTAAATTAGATTTGGGTAACAAATCGGCAGATGAATCTGCCAATTTGGATTCATGCAAGTCATTGGCGCCGCTAGAAATAGCTGATATCCCTATTGTAGCATTTATTAGTATAGGATTCTCAAATCGCTTGTCGTCATTGAACTCAAAAAGGGCTCATTCAAGCCTGCTTATCTCGGACAATTGGCGGCTTACCTTCGAGTCCTGGATGATGAAGAACGTATAGAAGGCGAGAATCCTTCTGTCGGAATCGTTCTCTGTAAGGATGCCGACAGGGCCTATGTCGAATATGTCCTGCAGGATTACACAAAGCCAATGGGTGTTGCGACATATAAATCCAGTCAGGAACGACTTAGGGAACTCTTGCCGGATGAAGAGGAAATCAAGAAACTGCTGTAGTTTAACAAATGTTTAACAAGAAATAAAAAATCGGCCTTGTCTGGACGCTGTGGGATTCGCTCCCGGGTGGTTGCGTACCTGCTTCCGCCGGAATGGAGACTCACCCAATGCCTGTTCGGCGAGCACCTGCTCCAGGATAAGGTCAATGCCAAGGACAGGAACTTCACTCTGAACAAACTTGACGATCGTCTTGCATGGCTGGACTCAAGCAAGTCATTTCATCCGCATCTTCAAGGAAAACGCCGGATGTACGCCTTCCAGATGGCGGAAAAATTAGGCGTGGCGCGGGGCTAGTGAGGTGATTTTTCTTGGATGTCTGTGTGTCTATGAATAACTTTGTCTGCAAATGGGTAAAAACACACAGATATTATGTTTGAAAAATACGTCAGGAAGTCATTGACCTTTATCGTGGCGATGAGTATCTCGTTTGTCGCATCGGCATTGACAAAAACAGAGGAGCATCATTTTTTCCGGCATCGGGGGATGGACCGCGAGTACTTGCTTTATATTCCTGAGGGAATCGTTCCGGACGCACCTCTGGTCATGGTGCTGCACGGCTATGGCGGACGTGCGATGAAGGGCGGGGAGAATTTGCGTGAAGTCGCTGACCGTGAGAAGTTTGCGGTGTGCTATGCGCAGGGTGCCAAGGATGCGAGAGGCAAGACTTGCTGGAACGTCGGCTATCCTTTTCAGGCGGGATTGAAGACGGATGATGTCGATTTCCTTTGCAAATTGGCGCGTCATCTTCAGAAGGAATACAATCTCAGCCGCAACAATACTTTTCTGACGGGCATGTCCAATGGCGGCGAGATGTGCTACCTGATGGCGTATCTGAGGCCTGATTTTTTCGCTGCCGTCGCACCGATTTCGGGGCTGACGCTTGTGTGGATGGACAAGAAGCTTCATTCGAAAGGTCCGGTTCCGCTCATGGAGGTTCATGGTACTTCGGACAAGACGTCCGCTTGGGCCGGTGAGCCTGAAAACGAAGGTGGCTGGGGTGCGTATCTGTCTGTGCCGATGGCTGTTGCGAAGTGGGCTGTAGAGGCGAAATGTACTCACGAGGTTACCGAAAATCTGCCGTTGAGGCGCAATGCCGTCGTGCTTCACCGTTATTGTGGTGGCGAGCCAGCCTGGAAGGGCGGCCCTGAAATTGAAGTCCGTCTGTATGAGGTCGTCGGCGGTAAGCACAGTTGGGCAGAGGCCGACATGGATACCTGCGACGAAATCTGGCGGTTTTTCAGCAAGTATCTGAGATAAATGGCGGGACGCGGCCACGGAGGTGAAATGTAACTGATTGATAATCAGATATCTTTTAAGATGTGGCGTGGAAACGT
>FR882174.1:0-42211 GCA_000434935.1 Bacteroides sp. CAG:709
TTGAGGGTTGTCACTCGTTCGAAGGCTGCATATCCAGAAATGATTGTGCATACTTCACCTAATCTATATTTCTTTATGTCCATACTTTATTCTCCATCTTTCAGCATTTTCCTGACTTCCTTATCGAAATCTGAATCAATCTGTTGCGTAGGATCAAACAACGCATATTCTTCTTCCGCTTTTTTCTTTGCTTGTGCCGCAGAAATTTTGCCCTTGTCGGGAAGAATCTGATAGCGGCGGAATGTCAGGAACTCATTGATGCTGGCAGCGAACTGCTCCATATTGAATGTGTTTTCGCGCTCAATAAGGTCTTCGATATAGTCGAAGTATCCTGCTACGGTGCGTTCAAGCTGGCGGATTTCCTTTTCTTGAAGATAGTTCTTGGCGATACTCACATCTGATTTCAATATACGTCCGTTTGGAGAGTTCTTCCAAGTTGTCATTCCCATATGCTGTTTCGTGTGATCGGCTTTGGTATAGATGATTTCTGCCGCCGTCTGACCAGTTATGGCGTAGTGGAAGCGGTTTTGGACCATTGCATAGAAATCTCGTGTTGTTTTGGAATTGCGGTCATAGTCAATGCTGCACTCAGCATATATGTCCGTAATCTGCTGCCAGATACGGCGTTCGCTTGCACGGATAGAGCGTACTCTTTCGAGCAATTCACGGAAATAGTCTTTTCCAAATAGCCCCGTGCCTTGCTTCAGACGCTCGTCGTCCATTGCGAAGCCTTTGCGGATATATTCATTGAGAATCGTTGTTGCCCATTGACGGAAACGAGTGGCTTTAAGAGAAGAAACACGGTAACCAACGGCTATGATGGCATCAAGTGAATAGTACGATGTCTCGTATGTCTTAGCGTCAGTGGCAGTTGTTTCCATTTTGGAAATAACTGAATCTGCCGTGAGTTCCCCCTCTTCAAATATGTTCTTCAGATGTTTGCTGACAGCAGGAACACCGACCCCAAACAGCTGAGCCATAGCTTTTTGGGTGCACCATATTGTTTCATCTTTTATGACCACCTGCACCTTGCCGCTGTCTTCCGGCATATTGTACAGTAGGAATTGAACCTCTCTATCCATATCAACAACTCATGCTTGAAACCACACATATGGCCTCAATACAAAGGTAGTGAATTTTATGGACTTGACAGTTATCCGATATACTCTCGATGGGACATTTTCACATTGGCCTGATTTACTTTAGCATAGTGTAGGGTCGTGTCGATTTTGACATGACCGGGAATGCATTGGACTTGTTCTATCGGCATTCCTTTATCTATTGCCATAGTGGCGAGAGTACGACGAAATTTGTGAGGATGTATCTTGTCCATTCCAATGCTCTTGCCGATTGTCCGTATTTCGACACTCTTTCGAAGCTACCTCTTGACATTTCTCGGATGTTTAAGTTGTTGAAACTTAGATAATAACGAGGAGCGCCGCTGCCAAGAGGGTCGAATAATGCTGGAGTCGTCTCCGAAATTGCATTTCTTCATGGAAAAGTTCTGTTCTTACGGGCGTATCCTGATTTCAGAATGCAAACTGGCTCCGGTCGGGCCTGTTCCTATCCGAACTCACATCAGTTTTGCTATTTTGTTCTATCTAAAACGTTTCTGCGGTACAAAACACATTCGATAACTTATTTGGTGCAATCTAAAACGTTTTCTTGGAACCAAATCGTCTGAATGCTGGAATTCGCGTCCGGCAGAACGGTGTAGCCGTCCTCATCTTTACGAGCGAAAGGAGCCCGTCTCTTCAAGGACAATGTCCAGGAAAGAGACGGGCTCCGTAAACATATGAATGTAAAATTATTTTACTTCCTTGATCAGTTCCATTCCTTTTCGGATGGACTCCTCGTTCTTAGGAATGAGGTTGTGGTGTCTTTCCGGAAGAGTCTTGCGGAGAGCAGCGATGACGCTGTCGATCTTGACTACCGGACGGATTGCAAGCAGACCTCCGAGGACAATCATGTTGAATGTCTTTATGAGGTTCATTTCTGCCGCTGCATCCATGGCGTCAATCCTGTAGACCTTGATATCCTTCCTTGTAGGTGGTTCTGAAATGCCATAGCCGTCGTAGATGATGATTCCACCCGGCTTTACCTTCGGTTCGAATTTTTCGAGAGAAGGCTGGTTCAGCACGATAGCGATATCGAAACTAGAAAGAATAGGGGAGGAAACAGGGGCGTCGCTCACGATTACCGTGACATTGGCGGTACCGCCGCGCTGCTCAGGGCCGTAAGCCGGCATCCATGTTACCTCTTTTCCTTCCATCAGACCGGCATAAGCCAGAATCTTACCCATCGAGAGAACACCTTGTCCTCCGAATCCTGCGATTATTATCTCATCTGTCATAGCCTTGTCGATTTAAATTGTACCATTATCCTTGAGATCGCCCAGTTCGTAGAATTTGAACATGTTCTCTTCCATCCACTTGTTGGCTTTCTCCGGGCTCATCTTCCATCCTGAATTACAGGTAGATACGACCTCTACGAGGTTCGAACCCTTGCCCTGCATGGAATATTCGAATGCCTTTCTGATAGCTTTCTTGGTGCGGTTGATGGCGGCTACTGTATGGACTGCCTGACGCGTAACGTAGCATGTTCCCTCCAGTTTCGCTGCCAATTCGGTGATTTTCAGCGGATAGCCATGAAGCGACACTTCGCGGCCATAAGGACATGTAGCTGTCTTCATGCCGAGAAGGGTAGTAGGAGCCATCTGGCCGCCGGTCATACCATAGATAGCGTTGTTGATGAAAATGATAGTGATGTTTTCACCTCTGTTCAACGCGTGGATTGTCTCCGCTGTTCCGATGCAGGCGAGGTCGCCGTCACCCTGGTATGTGAACACGAGTCTGTCCGGCCAAAGTCTCTTCGTGGCGCTGGCCAATGCAGGAGCTCTTCCGTGGGCAGCCTCTTCCCAGTCTACATCAATGTATTTGTAGGCGAATACTGCGCAGCCTACCGGTGAGATGGCGATCGTCTTGTCGGTCATTCCCATCTCCTCGATTACCTCTGCGACTATCTTGTGGACAACTCCGTGGCTGCAGCCCGGGCAGTAATGCATCGGAGTGTCATTCAATAAGGTAGGTTTCTTATAGACAACCTGTCCTTTCTCGATTATTTCTTCTCTTGTCATGGTCTTCAGAATTAGAAAAGACGTTTGATCGCATCCACGACTTCGTCAGGGTCAGGAATGATACCTCCGAGGCGTCCGAAATGCTGAACCGGAACTTTGCCTTCTACGGCGAGGCGGATATCCTCCACCATCTGTCCGGCATTGATTTCAAGTGAAAGGATGCCTTTTACCTTTCCGGCGAGTTTCTGGACTTCCTTGGTAGGGAACGGCCAGAGGGTGATAGGACGGAGAAGGCCGACCTTGATGCCCTGTGAACGGGCGATCTCGATACTCTTCTTAGCGATTCTGGCAGCAGAACCGAAGGCGACGATTGCGTATTCCGCATCATCGAGAAGATATTCCTCGAAACGAACCTCTTTTTCCTCTATCTCCTTGTATTTCTTCTGGATGCGGAGATTGATGACCTCCATTTCCTCGGAGCGGAGCTCAAGCGAAGTTATGATGTTAGGATGCTTTCTGCCCATACGTCCCGTGGTAGCCCATGGACATTCTTTAATGATTTCTTCTTCGGTACGGCGTGGCTTGAAAGGAGGAAGGACGACTTTCTCCATCATCTGTCCGATGGCACCGTCTGCAAGAATCATTGCAGGGTTTCTGTAGCGGAATGCCAATTCAAATGAAAGGTCCACGAAATCAGCCATTTCCTGAACTGAAGCAGGAGCGAGCACGATGAGATGATAGTCGCCGTGTCCGCCGCCCTTGCAGGCCTGGAAATAATCTGCCTGGCTAGGCTGGATGGTTCCGAGTCCAGGACCACCGCGCATGACGTCCACGATGAGGGCAGGAAGTTCGGCGCCGGCCATGTAGGACAATCCTTCCTGCATCAAGCTGATACCAGGGCTGGAAGAAGATGTCATGACTCTCTTTCCTGTACATGCGCCGCCATAGACCATGTTAATCGATGAAACTTCGCTCTCAGCCTGCAAAACCACCATTCCGGTAGTCTCCCAAGGCTTTTCTACGGCCAAAGTTTCAAGAACCTCAGACTGAGGGGTAATAGGGTAACCGAAGTAACCGTCACAACCACAGCGGATTGCTGCGTGGGCAATGGCTTCATTGCCTTTCATCAATGTGATTTCCTGATCTGCCATAGCTTAGACTGTTTTAAGACGGTAAACGGTTATGCACCCGTCCGGGCATATTGTAGCGCATGAAGCGCAGCCGGTACAGGTGTCAGCAAGAACCTCATGGGCGTAATTGTAGCCCTTACGGTTCACTTCCTTGGTCGTTAGAGCAAGGACATTGAGCGGGCATGCGACGACGCAGAGATTACAACCTTTGCATCTCTCGGTATCGACTATGGTCGCTCCTTTCATTTTAGCCATAATACCTTGTGTTTATTGATTGTACATATCCTTATTGTAGAAGTCCAGAATCTCATTGGCTATCGCGTATGCATTGGCCGCAGGGCTTTCCGGATTTATCGCCATGGCTTCCAGATAATTGTTTATCGCCAGTTGCCAGTCGCCTCTCTTCCTGTGGGCATTCCCGAGCAGGTAATAGGCACGGTCCGACGGTTCCGGAGCCGAGGTGATATATTCGTCGAGCAGACGGATAGCTTCATCGATCCTGCCTTCTGCAAGAATCTTTTCGATTGTCTCTAATTCCTGCATTGTCTCTAGTCGATGAACAAGCACCAGTCGTGGATGTCTTCTTCCAATCCTTTCTGTATGCCGATGATATGTTCGTAGAGCTTCCGGCTGGTTGCGCCGCAGTTTTCTCCGGATGGAATTCTGTATCGGCGGGAAACGTCAGGGCATTCGAGTGCCGGCTTGTCATCAATGCAGTTGATAGGTGTGATGACAACTGCCGTACCGCATGAGTTGACCTCGTCCATTTCTGCGAGCTCCTCGACTCTTACCGGGCGGATTTCCACATCCAGTCCCATGTCGGCAGCCACTGTACGGAGGCTGAGGTTGGTGATTGAAGGCAGGATGCTCTTCGAACGTGGTGTGATGTATGTGTTGCCTTTGATTGCGAAGAAATTGGAAGAACCGAATTCTTCGATTGTGGTCTTAGTGGCGGTATCCAGGAACAGAAGTTCACGGTAGCCGGTGTTGTGCGCGAGGTTGTATGCGTGCAGTGACTGGGCATAGTTGCCGCCGATCTTGTAGCATCCGGAACCGTATGTGGCAGCGCGGTCATAGTTTCTGGAAATTACCGCATTGCCTGGAGTAAGGCTCTTGGCTCCTGAATATGTGCCTACAGGTGAGCACATTACAGCGAACATTACATCCTTTGCGGAATGAATGCCGAGCTGTGGATTGATGCCGAAAAGCACAGGACGGAGATACAGGGAAGCTCCGCTTGCTTCATAAGGAGGAAGGTAGTCGATGTTTTCCTTCACGCAACGGACACACATCTCGATGAACAGCTCCTCTGACGGTGCCGGCATGTCAAGGTATGCGGCACTGCTTGCCATTCTCTTGGCGTTGCGGTCCGGACGGAAAAGTCTGATTTTGCCGTCGACTCCGCGGAATGCCTTCAGTCCCTCAAAGCATGATGGGGCATAGTGGAAAATTCCGGCGAAACTGCTTAAACCGATGTTGAAATCCTCTGTCACGACAGGAGATTCCCATTTTCCGTCAATACAACGGCTGTAGACCAATGCTTTGGTCTGAGTATAGCTGAATGACAGCTTGCTCCAATCTATATTACTCATTATGATGATGTTAATTAATCTTCAATAATTCTGTCTTTGTCATAAGTATGAATCTTCGTCTGTCCGGAAAGAATCATATATCCGTTTTCGGCAAGACTGTTGATTTCATCTTCTCCGGGGAATACCTCCACCGGCGCGATGAACTTGACCTTTGCAGTTATGGCGTCCATGAGTTCCTTGCTGTGCGCAATGCCTCCCGTAAGGAGGATGGCGTCAACCTTTCCGTCTGCGGTGGCCGCCATTGCGGCAATGTACTTGCATATATTCAAGACGTATGCCTTGAGGAAGGTCTGCGCCAATTCATTTCCTTCTTTTGCCAATTTTTCCACTTCGATCATACTGTTGGTACCGAAGTATGCTACCGCACCGCCTCTTCCGATGAGTTTCTTCTGGATTTCCTCTTTAGTGTATTTTCCGCTGAAACACATGTCTATCAGCTCGAAAGGAGGGCAGCATCCTGCTCTTTCCGGGGTGATGGGACCGTCGCCGCCGAGACCATGGTTGGTGTCGATTACTTTTCCGTTTCTGTGGAGCGAAATCGTGGCGCCGCCTCCCATGTGGGCTACGATGGCTGTAACATCATTGGTCTTGTGGCCGTGCTCACGGAGATATCTTCTCACGATGGCCCTGGAGTTGAGCGCGTGGAAGAGAGTTTTTCTGGTGAATTCGGGAATTCCTCCCATCCTGCACTCCGGCAGCATTTCATCTGCCATAGGAGGGTCGGCAATGTATGCGACGCATTTGCCGAAACGTGGAGTGAGATGTTTTTCCTCCCTGATCTGGTTGATTTCAGCTGCAACATCATCGGCAAGGATGGCGCTCAGGTTGCATGCGTGTTTTCCGTCGCGGCAGCTCTTCAAGACTTCCCGCATGTCCTGGTTTACATTGTAGACGCCTGTGATGACAGGAACAATGAGTCCGCCTCTGGCCATCACGATGTCGACGTCCTCCAGCGGAATGTTCTTGGAAGCCATGAAATCCTTGATCGCCTGGTGTCTCATGTCAGCCTGGTCCATTACTGAAGGGTATTTGGCGACATCTTCAGCCGTATGTTCCAGTTTGGTATCGAATACTCGGGTCCCGTCAGAGAAATAACCTAGTTTCGTGGTCGTGGACCCCGTGTTAATGACAAGAATGTTCCCTTTCTGAGGGATTTCTGTGGTTTGTGTCTTGTTATCCATCGGATGTAAGGCTTAATTTTTGCCTCAAGATATTACATTTTTTTCAAGAACGCTAATAAAATCTAATTTATTTTAATCTTTTTCTTCTTTTTGGCGAAAAATTAACTCCGAGAATAGGTTTTTTGGTTAGTAATCATTACAAAAAAAAGGACAACCGGATCATCCGGTAGTCCTTTTTATAGACTATATGTTACTGATGATTATTCAGCTGTAACTTCGAACTTGAAAGTGCCCTTTACACTCTTGTAGCACTTTACTTCAGCCTCGTACTCGCCGAGTTCCTTGACAGGTGAAAGGATGGTGATATCCTTCTTGTCAACCTCTACACCGGCAGCAACAAGTGCTTCTGCGAGCTGGGCAGCGGTGATGGAACCGTAGATCTTGCCGTTCTCGCTGACCTTTGCAGAAACCTTAACTGATACTGCTGCAATCTTAGCTGCAAGAGCCTCTGCGTCAGCTACGAGTTTAGCCTCCTTGTGAGCTCTCTGGCGAACTGTCTCGGCATGCTGCTTCTTTGCAGACTCAGTAGCGAGGATTGCATATCCCTGAGGAATAAGATAGTTAAGAGCGTAACCTGCTTTTACCTTAACGATATCATCTGCGTGACCGAGATTGGCCACTTCTTTCTTCAAAATGATTTCCATATTCCTGTCTCCTGATTATTTAAGAAGGTCTGTTACATACGGGAGAAGCGCGAGTGAACGGGCTCTCTTCACTGCCTGAGCGACTTTTCTCTGGAATTTGAGAGATGTTCCGGTGATACGGCGAGGGAGAATCTTACCCTGCTCGTTCAGGAATTTCTTAAGGAACTCAGGATCCTTGTAATCTACATATTTGATACCTGCTCTCTTGAAGCGACAGTATTTTTTCTTTCTAACCTCTACTGCAGGAGGGTTCAGATAACGGATTTCGTTATTCTGCTGTGCATTGTTTGTCTGTGCCATAGTTCTACCTCCTTAAATTAGTTCTCAGACTCAGCAGCAGCTGGTGCAGCGGCAGCCTTTGCCTGTTTGTTAGCTCTTCTCTTCTCTGCGTAAGCTGCAGCATCCTTGTCAAGTGCAACGGTGAGATATCTGATGATTCTCTCGTCACGGTGATACTGTGTTTCGAGCTTGGTGATGAATTCAGGATTAGCCTTGAACTCGATCAAGTGATAGAATCCTGATGTCTTGTGCTGGATAGGGTAAGCAAGCTGCTTCAGTCCCCAGTCCTCTTCGTACACGACTTCACCGCCATGTTTAACGATGTAGTCTACGTACTTGGCAACCGCTTCCTTCATCTGAGCCTCAGACAAAACGGGAGTTGCAATGAAAACGGTCTCGTACTGTTTCATACTTAAAGTAATAATAGTTAATAATTTACATTCTTCCGACGGAGAAATTCCGCCAAAAGGACTGCAAATATAGGAATTAATTTTCATATTGACAAATATTTGCGATATTTGCGGAGATGGACGAGCTGATTTTGCCCTATTATATATTATGAAACTACTTAAACCGACATTGATATTATTATTGTTGTTCCCGCTGCAGGTTCTTGCCGGTAATACGGATGTAAGAGGGGAGTGGTACGCGGAGATGAATCTGATGGGTGCCGGGCGACGCGCAATGCCGTTCTGGAGTTATACCAACAAAGGCGGGATTCTACCCTCGTCGCCAGGAGCGGCTGTCAATGCCGGTGCATCTTCCGCTTTTTTCAATGCCAATGATTTCCGCTTTTCAGCGGGGCTAGCTGTTGCGGGCTATTATTCGGCTGAAACTGAGGCATATATGCCGTTGAGGACCGCCAAGAAATCCGGTTTCTGGGGATTCCTGCCGGAAGCCTATGTTTCTGCCGGGTGGAGAAATCTCAATCTGGATTTGGGAATCAAACGCCGGGCAATGGATTTCGGAGGGCTCTCCATAACAGGAGGAGATTTGACGTTCACCGACAATTCAATGAATTTCCCGGGATATAATCTTCATTCCGACTGGATGGCCGTCCCGAAAACCCGTGGCATTCTGGCGGTCAGGTTCGATTTCGGTGACTACGGAATGTGGGACAACCGGTATGTAAAACATGCACTTCTGCATAATCAGGCATTGTACTTCAGGGTAGCATTGACGAAGAAATTGACATTGACCGCAGGTCTGGAGGATTGGGCGCAGTGGGGTGGTGATTCGCCGTTGTATGGGCCTCAGCCTCATTCTTTTACGGATTATCTGAAAATTTTGGTCGGGAGCAGCGGCGGGGATGACGCCTCCAAGAGTGACCAGATCAATGCATTGGGCAACCATCTCGGACGCGAGCTTGTACGTCTGGATTGGGCGGAAGAGAAATGGACATTGACCTTCCAGCATGATATTCCGTTCGAGGACGGGTCGGGTGTCGGTTTCCAGAATTTTCCGGACGGTGTGAATACGCTGCATTTTTCTTTCAATGACAAGGAAAAGTGGGTGAGCGACTTGCTGCTGGAGTTTATCTATACCAAGTGGCAGTCCGGCACCCGTCATGACAGGCCTGCAACGCCCGAAGAATTGAAGAAAAATCCGGGAAAGACGCGTTATGTGATCGGCGGTTGTGACGATTATTTCAATAACGGGGAATACAAGTCCGGGTGGACTTACAATGGAAAGGTAGTCGGGCTTCCGCTTTTTACGCCGATGCCGGTGGGGGAGAACGGAATCACTCCCGGTGTCTGCAACAATCGGATAGTGGCGTGGAATTTCGGTGTGGGCGGTATGGTCTGCAGAAAGATACCTTATATTATAAAGGTGACATATAGCCGCAATTACGGAACTTATGGTCAGCGGTTTGCGTTTTTTGATGACGTCCCACGCCAGGTTTCGGGAGCATTGGAACTGACTTTCAGGGATTTGCTGCCGTATATGTCGGCGATGGCCGGTGTTTATGCGGATGCCGGAAGCTTGTTTCCGGATTCGGTCGGGGTGACATTGAAATTCCTGTTCAAGGGGGATTTCGGCCGCAGGCGCGCATTGTAAAACGAATATTTTTATATATTTGGAAAATTTTTATTGGCAAATGGCTTCTAAATATGATTGGCAATATTGCTCTCTAGGTGGGGCAATCAGGGTGAAAATCGGTTCCGGAGAGGATATCGCCCATCTTGGAGAACTTGACCAGAAACTGTGGACGGTGCTGAGTTGTCCGGTGGACGGGCTGGAATTTGACAGACAGACGCTGGAATTTCTTGATGCGGACAAGGACGGAAAGATAATGGTGAAGGAGGTCGTGAAGGCTGCAGAGTGGCTGACTTCCGTCATCAAGGACAAGGACACGATCCTGAACGGGGACAGTGTGCTGAAACTGAGCAATATAGATACGTCTACCGAAGCGGGCAGACGCCTGTATGGCTCCGCGAAGCAGATTTTGTCGAATCTCGGCATTGACAAGGATGAAATCAGTATTGACAATGCTTCTGATTCGAAGGCGATTTTCGATGGGACCAGATTCAATGGTGACGGGGTGATTCCTGTTTCCGCCGCGGAGGATGATGCTCATAAACAGGTGATTGCGGATTGTATCGCTACAATCGGTTCCGTGACGGACAGATCCGGGGAGCCTGGCGTGACGGCAGAACTTCTGGATAAGTTTTATGCCGCGTGTGCCGATTATGCGGCGTGGAAGGACAAGGCGGATGAGACGGTGCTTCCTTTTGGTGACAATACCGGCGCTGCTTATGATGCTTATAATGCATTGAAAGACAAGATTTCCGATTATTTCATGCGTTGCAGGCTCCTGGCTTTCGACCCGGTAGTCGCAGAGTCTGTAAGCGTTTCCGTGACGAATATCGCTTCTGTGGCTGATTGTCCTCTTGCCAAGCCTTCTACATCAGGTTTGCTGCCGTTCAATGCTATAAATCCAGCATGGCAGGCTGCGTTCGACAGGGTCCAGTCTCTCGTGCTCGGAGCGGAATTTGACGGCCGTGAGGGTATAACCGCTGCTGAATGGGATTTGGTGGCAGCCAAGTTCAATGCTTACGCTGCTTGGCTTGCGGACAAGAAAGGCTGCGAGGTGGAGTCGCTTGGAATTGACAGAATCCGTGTTGTCCTGGCCGATAATTATCGTGCTGACCTGCTGGAGCTTGTGGCTAGTGATGTGGCAGTGAAGGCGGAAGCGGATTCCATCGATGACGTGAAGAAATTGATGTGTTATTACCGTGATTTCTACCGTTTCCTGAAGAATTTCGTGCTGTTCACTGATTTTTATTCGCGCGCTCCGGGTGTAAGGGCAATGTTTGAGCTCGGTCAGCTTTACATTGACCAGAGGTGCTGCGACCTGTGCATCAGGGTTGCGGATATGTCCAAGCATGCCGATATGGCCAAGCTCAGCGGTATTTTCCTCATATATTTCAGGTGTACTTCCAAGGAGCTTGGCAGGACAATGGATGCGGTGGCTGTAATGACCGATGGGGACATTGATGATTTGCGCCCGGGAAAGAATGGCATTTTCTATGACCTTCATGGCAATGCCTGGGAGGCGGTGATCACCAAGGTCGTGGATAATCCGGTGAGTGTGAAACAGGCCTTCTGGGCTCCTTATCGCAAGGCGTGGGAATTTTGTGTAGGGCTTATCAATAAGTCTGCTGCTGAAAAGGATGCCAAGATCAATGCTGACCTTCAGTCCAAGGTTCAGAGTGCTGCGACTGTGGCCCCTGCAGATGGTGCTGCCGATGCCAATAAGAAACAGCCTTTTGACATTGCCAAGTTCGCCGGTATCTTTGCTGCCATCGGCATGGCATTGGGATATATCGGGTCTTTTATTACTGATGTCATTTCAGGTGTAAGCAATACACCTCCGCTCAAGCTTTTCCTGCTTTTGGTGTTTATGCTGCTTGTGATTTCCGGCCCTTCATGTCTCTTGGCATGGATGAGTCTCCGCAAGCGCAATCTCGGCCCTATCTTGAATGCCAACGGTTGGGCTATCAACTCCAAGGTTCTGGTCAATATTCTTTTCGGCGGCAAGCTGACCAATGTGGCCAAGTATCCGAAATTGAGACTGGCCGATCCTTACGGCAGGAAGACTCCGGCATGGAAAATATGGCTCCCGACGGTTATTATCGTGCTGGCAATTGCTTTTGCGGTATTGTATTTAACTGATAATCTTGGTTTTATAGGATTGCATTCGCCGTTCCATAAGGCAGCTGCCGATGCAGTCAAAGCCGCAGCTGATACTTTGGCCGAGGTGATCGGGTAATCAGTCTCTCGGATGAGACGGGTGATATTTCATATTGATGTGAATTCGGCGTTTCTCAGCTGGATTGCAATCAAGATTCTGGCAGAGGGCGGGTCTGATATCAGGCTCGTCCCTGCTGTCGTTTCCGGTGACCCGTCTGACAGGAGGAGCATTGTTACGGCTGCTTCCATTCCTGCGAAGAAGTCGGGAATAAAGACGGCAATGCCGATAAGTATGGCATTGCGGCTATGTCCTGATCTCGTGATTGTCCGCGGCGATTGGGCGTGGTACAAGCATTGCTCCAAGAGTTTTATGGATATTTGCCGTTCGTATTCGCCTGTGCTTCAGAAGTTTTCGATAGATGAGTGCTTCATCGACATGACTTTCAGGGTGTATCGCAAAGATCCTGCGGAGGTCGCCTGCCGGCTGAAGGATGAGGTTCGGGAAAAGCTGGGGTTTACTGTCAATGTCGGTGTGGGGTCGAACAAGTTGCTGGCCAAGATGGCGTCGGATTTCGAAAAACCGGACAAGGTCCATACTTTGTGGGCGGAAGAGGTGCCCGGGAAAATGTGGCCTCTCCCTGTGGGGGATTTGCTTTGGGTGGGGAAGAGGACCCGTGAGAAATTGACCGGTCACGGCATCCGGACGATCGGCGACCTGGCGAAGGTTCAAGTGAAGGCATTGACAACAATAGTGGGCAAAACTTTCGCGGCGCAGCTGCATGAGCATGCGAACGGGCGTGACGACGAGCCTGTCGAGACGGAGGTCCAGGAGGCGAAGAGCATCAGCGCGGAGCATACTTTCGCGCGTGATATCGTGAATCCTTCGGAACTGGACAGGGAGATGTTCAATGTCGCGTGTATCGTGGCGCATCGGCTCAGAAAGCAGGGTTTCATGTGCTCGTGTGTCTCGATGTTCATCAAGTTCGCGGATTTCAGTGTCGCCCAGAAACAATGTCAACTTCCTCAGGCAACGGATATTACGGCTCTTGTCCTGAATGAGGCGCGGCGTCTTTTGTCTGAGGTTTGGGATGGTTCGGCTCCGATACGCCAGGTGGGTATCGGGGTTTCCAAGTTTACGCGCGAGACGGCTGTGCAGATGTCATTGTTCGAGGACCCCAAAATCGAATATTACCAGGAATGGGACCGCAAATATGACAGCAGCATTGTCAGCGGGCATCGCGGATCAGATTGAGGAACTCGTTTCTGGTCCTGGCGGAAGTGAGGAACGCGCCGGAAAAAGCCGAGGTCGTGGTGATGGCGTTGGATTTTTGTATTCCTCTGATTTGCATGCAGGTGTGTGCGGCTTCTATTACGACGGCGACGCCGAGCGGCTGGAGTGCGTTCTGGATGCAGTCACGTATCTCGACGGTAAGCCTTTCCTGTACCTGAAGACGTCTTGCGAATGTTTCCACGACTCTTGCGATCTTGCTCAGGCCGGTGATCTTGCCGTTGGGAATGTACGCGATGTGTGCTTTTCCGATGAACGGCAGCATGTGATGTTCGCACATTGAGTACAGTTCAATGTCTTTCACAATTACCATCTGCTGGTATTCCTCATCGAAAATCGCCGAGCGTACTATTTCTTCCCCATTCTGGAAGTATCCCTTGGTAAGGAATTGGAGAGATTTCGCCACCCTTTCCGGTGTCTTGAGAAGTCCTTCCCTTTCCGTGTCTTCTCCGAGCAGTCTGAGAATTTCTTTCACGTGGACGGCAATTTCCGCCGTGGTGTCCTTTTCGTATATGTCTTCTGACTTGTATGCCATGTCGTTTGAAGCTATTTCGTGATTGCGGTAATCGCCCGATTCCGGACGACGGGCACAAAATTACATAAAAATGTTCATTATATGGAATTTTTATATATATTTGCCGCCCGTATCGTGGGGTGCTTTTTCCCGCACGGTCATTTATGTAGATATTTAAGTTTGGAGATTAGATTATGTATTGGACACTTGAACTGGCAAGCAGCCTGGATGATGCTCCATGGCCTGCATCAAAGGATGAACTTATCGACTACGCAAATCGCTCAGGTGCTCCCGAAGAGGTTATTGAAAACCTCCAGGAACTTGAAGATGATGGCGAGGTCTATGAAAGCATAGAAGATATCTGGCCGGATTACCCGACCAAGGATGACTTTTTCTTTAACGAGGAGGAGTATTAAGGCTTTAATGTGCTGAATATCAGTAAATTACAAAATGACGCTAAGCAGATTTTCTTCTCTTAGTGTCATTTTTTATATGCCTTACAGGCCTCTGAGGGCATATGGCGGAATGAAAATCTACCTTAAAATCTGCCTAAAAATCTGCCTAAAGAAAAAAAGGACACTTTTCAGGAATATGCCTTGCAGCATAGTGAGGGGCGGAAAATTGGCGTTTTTGGGAATATAATGGCGCATAGCAAAAGAAAACTCATTGAAGCGTGCTGCAAAATTAGGCAGATTATTGGCATTTCGTGGTATCTCGCGGTATCTCATGGCTTTGCTTTTTTATGCAAAATTAATATATTAACTTTGTTATAATAAGATAGTTATGAGTAAAATTGTGATGAAAATTCCGAAGGTTAAGCTTGCAATGCTTAACTCTCCAAACCCTAATGGTGAGAAATGCATCTACATTAGGGTACCATTTTCCGATAGGTACTTGAAAAAGTCTACAAATCTATGGATACTTCCCAAGGATTGGGATGAAAAACAACAAATCGTACTTCCATCAAACGAGAATTATGAAGTAATCAATAATAAACTATCTCTGGCGCTAGCTCCAATCCGTTCCAAGATACTAAAGTTGGAACCGCCGATTGCTATCTGTACAATCCAGGAGATTCTGGGGTTAAAGACAACCGACATGGACTCTAGAGACCCGATATTCGTGGAGTATGCGCATAAGGTGAATGACCTCCATTATAAGATGGAAAAATATGGCTATACGGCTTGGTACAATAAAAAGAGAAGTATCATAGCATTTGAGTTCTTTCTGGCCAATTTCACAGATACGCCTTCACCACACATGAGTGAGATGAAACTTTCAATGTTCGATGAATATGTAAACTATCGTGTAAACATAAAGAAGAATACCAGCAAAGAAGGTATAAACAAGACATTGGTCCCTCTGTATCTTGCGCTAGATTACGGAGAAAAGAATGGCATTGTAAAGAAAAGTGTGGTAGCGCCAATTTTAGGTAATTTTCTGATAACCAGGAACACTAAATACCAATCAGAACCGTCTGAGGAAGAAAAGACAAGATATCTTACACCGGAACAGATGAAGTATTTCTATGATTATTGTAAGAAAGTAAAAAGCAAGAATGCAAGAATCATCCTTGACATGTTTTTCTTCTCATATTTTGCCTGCGGACTAAGATTGTCAGATGTGATTACACTTGAGTGGAAGCATATTGACTTCGAAAAAAGATTGCTATCAAAGGTACAGGTAAAGACGAAAAGAAAAGCAGCCGTAGACATACCTCTGAATAGTAGTGCTATGGAGATTCTTGAACGGTGGAAGAATTATAGGCTGAACGACCGTTTTGTGTTCAATCGGCTTCCGGATGACTTTGACTTAAATAACCAGTATAAACTATTTATGACCAGGAATGCTCAAGACAAAGGAGTGAATAGAGTCTTGGCTACTGTTGGCAGGAACGCAAAACTTCCCATAACAGTCACAATGCACGTGGCCAGACATAGTTTCGCGGTCAAGTCTATCAATAAAGGTATGTCCATATATATGCTTTCGAAACTGCTTGGGCACAGCAGTATTGCGGCAACTGAGAAGACATACGCGCAATTCCTTCAAGAGAAGGTTTCCAATGATATACTTGTGATGAATGAGGAATTCTGATATCATATAAACAACTAAACAAACGACATCCCATCTCCAATCAGGAGAGGGATGTCGTTTGTTCATGAATCCTATCAAAGACCTCTACTATTGCTGATCTCCTTATTTAGTTCCAGAAAATCAAAATGGTTTCGTCTAAGGAACTCATTAATATCATCTCTTGAGTATAGATATATGCTTCCTCTCTGTGTAAATGTCAGTTCCCCGCAATCTCGCCATTTCTTGAGAGTCTTTGTTCCTACAGCGAACATATCCATCAAATCCTGATTCGTATACGCCAGCTTGCTCTCGTGAATTATTCCCTGACGAAGTTGTTTCATTTCTTTTTTTAGTCCTGAAAGACTCTTGAGAATGTCCTCAATTGAGTATTCAAAATACTCATTGTCATTTTTCTTTGCCATAATCCTACCTGATTTATTTAGTTATTTGTTCATTTTGTATTCCGATACAAGACGCATCGCCGTCTCGACGTCAAATATGGCCTTGCGGCCCACGTTGGAGACGACGGCCCCGTCAAGGACTCCCAGCCGCCTGAGTTCGGAGACCTTTGACCGTCCGCATCCCAGCCTGTCGGCCAGTTCCCCAAGCCCTCTCGCCGTGGTTCCCGTATCCTGAACCGCCTTCCCCTCATTGAGGATGGCGGCCATAAGTGCGGCGAACTCGCCGACCGTCACCGTCAGCAGCGGCTTGTCATGCGGCAGCTCATATTTGGTGCTCTTCTTCATCTGTCATCTCTTTCCTGCCAGGCTCTTGGCCTTGTTGATGTCATTAGGGCTGACGGTCATCACGAGGTTGCGCTGCCCGCCGTTCTCGTAGAAGTACACCCTCAGCACCTGATCCTTGGAGAGCGTCATCTTGTCGAACGAATAGACCAGCCTTCCCTTCGCCCCGGGTCCTGCGGATATGTTTCCGTACCTGCTCTTAGGAATGATCGTCTGGTCGTATGCGACCGTCCTCTTGGACTGCCTGCGGCTTTCCACGACGAACGTCGCGTCAGTCACCTGGTAGCTGATCCCCGACCTGTTGTCGACGGAAAACACCATGTACGTGATGTCCGAGTACGAGTATATGTTCTCGCACAGGAGGGTGATCCCGTATCCTGACGTTCCGATGTGATACAGCTCCCTTTCCATGCCGCCGACCTCATCGAGCATGGGGGCGTCGCCGCTCTTCCACGTGCTCGCCGTGGCCTGCCTTTCACCGGCGTCCCTCTTCCTTCTTCTTCCCCCGTCCTGTCCTTGTACGGACGGCTGCACGGGTTCCTCCTTTCCGTGGTTCCTGGTGTCCACGATGAGGTTCCGCGGACTGTCCTCGTACTCCACGATGAACGTCCACATCCTTCCGTTGGACTCGAGCGCCGACACCGAACAGGGCTCGCCGAAGGCGCCGCGCGCCTTCAGGGCGATCATGTTCTTGTTCTGCTCGACGACCTTGGCCGCAATGCTGCGGCTGTCGGACATGTCCGCATACGTTATGTCCGTGGAGAAGATGACGTGGGTGGTGAACCTTGCCGACACCTTCAGCGTGTCCTGCTGCGCATGGGCAAGTGCCGCCCATAGCATTGAAATGATGAACAGTGCTGTCTTTTTCATGTCATTGTATTTTATCGTTGTTTCCTTACTATGAAGAACCGGTAGCCTGACGGGACGGACACGGTGACCTCGCCGCTTTTAGACTGGGCCACCGACACCCCCGTCTGGACCGCCTCCGAAGCGAGCCGCGCCATGCGGCCGCCGATGACCCGTCCGATGGCTGAGAACCCCCTGCTCTTGACGCTCCGCCGCGTATCCCCGCCGAGGTCCGGACAGTAGATGCCCTTGCCTCCGTCAGTGTCGTAAGCCTCATATCCCAGCTGGTAGATCTTCGAGTTCATCTCCACGCTGGAGACGGTCAGGTTCAGTCTTTCGCTGATGGCACACATGGCCATCAGGTGTGTGTTCTTCGGTATGAGGGTGCCTCCCACCACCATGTCCTCAAGAAGGCGTACGGATACCCTCGACCCGTTGCGGACCTTCTCTGTCCTCACGAACATGCACTCGAAAGGATACTTCTCGTCAGTCGGCACCTTGTCGTCGTCCGTCGAGAGTGACGAGAACCCCTGCCCGGGATTGGTGTCGAGGGTCGACATTGCTGAGGACCGCCTTATCGGGGCGCTGTCCCCGATGACCGTGGCCGCATCGTCCTGCGGATGCGNNNCGCATCGTCCTGCGGATGCGGCCCGTCCTCCCTTGATGATGCCCTCATGATGCTGTCCTTCACGGCCTCGCCGCGCCTCACGGTCGCATCGGTGTTGTCATAGTACTGCTTCATCCTGTATTCCCGATAGCCTGGGTCTCCGGGGCCAGGCTCTCCTCCCCGGGAGGATGCCCGTGTCTGCGTCGTTTCCCGCTCCGGAGAGCGCCGCGGCTGCGATGTTATGTCTCCATACATCGCGTCGGCGGTGGTGCCCCTTGCCTTCTGCGTGCTGCTTTCTTCCGCAGGCTCCCGGTACGGGTCCTCCTGACTGTCCTGCAGGTCGCTCCACATGCGCTCGGCGTTGCCGTTGGACGAGGACCGGTATGCCTTTATCTTCGACGACTCGGGGGCGACGGTCTCAGGGTCCTGGATCTCGACGCCTGTGGTCTCCGGCCCGGTCCCGGCCGGCTTTTTCCTTTTCAGCACCGGGAGTATGGAGACGGACAATATCACCGCCAGCCCTATTATCAGGAGCCCCAGTTTCTGTCTTTCCGTAAGCTTGAGCTTGATGTTCCGTATCATAATCACTTTGTCAGAATGAAGATCAGTTTGGCGAGCGCCACGACGAGGCATCCTCCGGCAAGCGCCGTCGCCAGACGGCTCCCGTTGCCGCGGACGGCATCAATCTTCTCCGAGACGATGCGTGCGAGATTCCTGGTCCGTCTCATCTCAGTTCCTCTTGCGTGTCCCTATCTTCTCGTTCGACTCGATCTTGAACTGCTCGATCATCAGTCCGTGCGGATTGCCCTTCGAACGCCCCACGTCAACGACGCTGCACGACGTGCAGACGTCATATGCCGTGATGTTGGACTCCCTGAGAAGGTACATCTTCCCGTAGGTCCTGGTCCTGTACGGATAGACGCCCATGTCCGTCACCAGCGAGTCGACTGAGAACTGCTGGCTGATGTTCGCGGAGACGAGCCTCTGGTAGAACCCCTGCTCGGAGAGGTCCTGCCAGTAGTTGTATGCGGAGCGGTCGCTCATGGTGAGTGCCCTGTCTATGTTCGTCCTTATCGCCTCGCTCGACGGCGAGAGGTTGAGCAGCAGCTCGTGGAAGCGGGCCACGTGGTCCTGCACTTCCAGCTCGCGCTGGCTGTCCTCCTCGCCGACGGATGCGGTGAAGGCGCTGCCGTGGTCAAGCACGTAGATGTCCGACAGCCGTGATGCCGTGAAATGAAGCGCAGCCGCTACGGAGCCGACGCAGACCAGCCCGGCGATGCATAGGGCCGCCGTCGTCATCTTCCTCATGTTCTCCGCGCTGGATTTGATCGTAACTAATTCCTTGATTATCTTTTCCATATCTGGTGTTGTTTATTTTATCAGATGTCTTCCCAGGCTTTGGAGCGAGCGCTCTAGGCCGGACTGGGCGTTGTTGGAGCCCGACGAGTTGATGAACCATGACGCTATCTTCGGAATGGACAGCATCATGCCTGTCGTTACCACCAGCAGGCTTGTGCCGATGATGAATATCCCGGCCTCCAGGCCGCCGTTCGTGATATCCCTGCAGACGGCCCTGAAGTAGGCCGTGAACACTCCTATCAGGAAGTATCCTGTAGGAACCCACATGGATACCTGTATGTATCTCGCCACCCATCCGGTGGCACCGCCTTTCCAGACTTCCGGAATGGAGAGCGCCACAATGAAGGGACCTAACATCCGTATGAGGGCCAGAATGCCTGCTGCCAACGCCTGTACCCCGAAGAACGCGAGCTCCATGACACATCTTCCGACGAATGCTACGACGGTCAATGTGCTTATCCGTGACGTCTTGAGGAAGGACGACGCGGCGATCCTGACGGCCTCCTTGATTTTCTTCCACAGTCCCCATTCCTCCTGTTCCGCCAGTTCGTCCGTCGCCTTGATCAGGTCGGCCTGCGCCTCGCCGAGACTGCTGAAGGCCTCACCGATGGCGTCGCCGAGGTCCGACAGGCTTGAGTCCGATATCTTGCAGATCTCCCTGGTGAAGATGTTCACGACGCCGTCCATGGCGGAACATACCGTCGAGAAGTTCATCACCAGCAGCAGGATCGTTATCGGACGCATGAGCTGCCATCCGAACCGGCCGTCTCCATGGACATAGTCGACGCTTGTCCTGATGAGTGAAAATGCGGCGAGCATGGCCGCAAGGATGACGGCGAGCGCCTGGATGGAAGACAGATTCCCATCCACAATCGCCTCGTTCTCATTCTGGAACAGGCCCCATATCCCGCCCAAGGTGGTCAGTATCATTGTATCCGTCATACTATCAAAGAGTTGAAGAGTTCAAGAAGCATCCATGTCACAGTGGCTGCGATGAACCACCTTATGAGGGCCATCGCCCCGGTGAACGTGCCCATCTCCTGGCCCCTGAAGATGATGATGAACGCCGAGACGACCAGGAACATGAGTACAATTCCCATGATGACCCTCACCAGCATTATCCACGAGGAGGCGGCGTAGTCCATGCTTCCGAGGGGCCTGTAGTATTCTGCATAGCTCCTGGCGTCCATCGAGCTGTCCAGATAGCGCACCGCGTCGGCAATGCCTGCGGCGATCCGGCGGGACTGCTCAATGGACGCCATCTCCCTTGTGACTGCGATACGCCTCTTGTCCAATTCCTTGAGCGCCTTCTGCGCCTGTTCCGCCTTGTCTGCATCAGAGGTCTTCAGGTTCCTGAAGTACTCGATATACTGATTGAAGAGCTTGATTCCCTGCATCTCGCAGCTGTGGAAATATCTAAGCTGCCTCTCGTACCCGTACAGGTCGCCCTCCGCCGCCCAACTCTTCACCTTCGCCGAGTACTCGTATGTGCGCTTCAGGAGGTCATTGTACGAGTCGGTCATGTCGACGAGGTAGCCGACCTCCCTGAAGCGGTCGGCGACTTCGCCTGCCTTTTCGGCAAGGCCGTACAGGTCGTCGAGCTTGCCGTTCAGGGAGAACATCTCCTCGATCATCGTTATCATCTCCTCCAGCGACGACGCGGTGTTCTCCACCGCCACGCCGATGTGCGTGGGGTCCACTACCACCTCCTGCGCCGCTGCACTGCGGCACAGGAACAGGGAGACGGCGATGCCGAGCAGTATGATGACGTGTCGTTTCATTCCGCCTGATGTGTTACGGCAACATGCCCTTGTCCGTCAGCGTGCGGATCGCCCCGAATATGGACCCGGTCTCCGCCGTCAGCTCCATGAGCGGCCGTTTCTTCTGAATGTTGCTCTCGAAGGCCCAAAGCTGCTCGGGGCAGGCCTCCACGGTGTAGACGCCGGACCGTCCGCCGCCCCACTTGATGAACACATCGCGGGATTTCTTCTCCTTGCCTGCCATGCTGAATATCAGGTTCACGTCCGTCGGTGACAGCCCCAGTGGGCCGCTTATCTTCCCGAAGCTGTTCCTGTTGCCCTCCTGGCTCATGAGTATCTTGATGTCCGAGTTCTGGAGGATGGTCTCACGTATGACGTCGGAAGCGAGTATGTCGTCGAGTTCCTGGGTGATGACCATTGCCGAGGTGGACATCTTGCGGGCAGTTTTCCACAGCTCGCGCAGGTACGGAGCCATAGTCTGGTTCGATATTGCTTTCCACGCCTCATCGATGGCCATGACTTTGAACCCTTCAATTTCTTTTGACCTCATCTTGATGTCGAAAGCGTTGACTATGCAGAGCACGCACAGCGAGTAGAACTTGTCGTTGTTCACGCTGCTCAGCTCACCAACATCGAACACCGTGAAACGGCTCGTGAACAGGTCCTTAGGCTCTTCGGAGTTCAAAAGGAAACCGAACTGCCCGTCCAATGCGTATGATGACAGCGATTCGACGAACTGCTCGCCGCTGAACGCCCCCGACTCGACACGGATTCCGTTTTTGGTGAGGAACGGACGCATCGTTCCTTTCTTTTCCGGATTGTCATCCCCATATATGAGGAACGCGCGTATCCACCGAACAAAGTCATCGAACAGCGGGAACCGCATCGGATGCTCCTCCTCTAGCCATTCCTCGATGAATGATGTGACCAGATGGACTATGATTGATTCCTCGAAGTCGCCGAGGCGGATTCCCTTCTTGCTGTCAGTTCCCAGTGTCATCAGAAGGGATATGAGGAAATTCAGCGATGGGTCGTCACGTCTCACCATTCCATCGTCCGTAATCCAGTCACGGAATGACTGGAACGGACAGAACGAGAACGGGTGGGTTCTGTCCCAACGGTTATAGATGCCGTCGCGTCCTCCGCTCTCCTCCGCGACGACGGCGCAGACCTGCTCGTACGAACCTCCGATGTCGATGATGAACACGTGCTCACCGTATGAGTACATGTTGTACAGGAGACTTGACGTGGTGAATGACTTTCCGGTTCCCGACGCTCCGTCGAGGAAGATGTTATAGTTGCTGACGAGGTTGGCCTTCTCCGCCTCCGCCTGCACGTCCAATGTAAGAGGAATATGTCGCAGACGGTCGGTAAGGCGCAGCGCACCTCTCTTCAGGCCGTTGTCGAAGGTCTCGTACTGTGCCAGCGCCAGTGCGGCGTGCAGCTCCGTGAGCATGAGGTGCTCGCGGCTCAGCTCTGTCTCCGCCCCGGGCAGGGACGCGTACCACAGGACGGGCGCCGAATGGATGTCCCTCACGGCGTCCACGCCCATCGACGATAGCGCGGCGCTCACGTCCGAGCGTATTCCCAGACGCTCCTGTTCGCTCCGGCCCCAGCAGATGACGTTGCAGTGGGAGTGGACGGCGCAGAGCTGCTCCTTGCCGGAGTCTTCCTTGAACAGGTCGTTCTCGTCGGCGTTGGCCCTGTTGGCTCCGTCAGTGGAGAACTGCCGCATGTATCTCGTCCTTCTGGAAAGGTCGGAGAGGACTCCCTGCTGCGAGTCCTTCACGACATATACGTTGCAGATGTGCGGATACCGCGACAGCATGAGTCCCACCTGCGATGCGAGGCAAAGGTCCACTTCCGAGGTAGCTGAACTCATGGAATCCACGCGGCGCACGCTCGATACCTTAGACGGCAGACAGTCGCTCTCCGAGAGGATGAACGACACCGTCGTCTCGTCATTCACGCGGACGCTCTCCGGCGTCAGTGCAACGTCAGAGAGCATCCCTGTCCCCAGCGTCATCACCTGCTCGATGAGTCCGCCGCGGCCATCGGGACCTGTCAGATCCTCATCTGTCAGTCTTCGTGCTCTTGCCAGTCCTCCTGCGGTAGCTACAGCAATAAACTCTTCGCTCCTGGCGCGAAACTCAACCAGGTCTTTAGGTGAGGCAAGATTCCTGGGCATAGAAGTTCCGAAGAGTCCGCTACTGAAGGTGGAGCGAAGTGATGAGGACTTGCCTGCGAATGTAAGGTAAAGGTAATGGCGACCTTCAAGATAATGCCTCCCGTCGAAGTGACGTTCATATGCACTATCAAGGAAAGCTGTCCTGTCTTTCTCCTTGTATGTTTTGTCCAGGTATATGTCCTGGCGGTGCACCATGGTCCAGTCCGGCAGCGCCCTTATGGCGGACGCCATCGAGCGGAGCATCGCGTCGTACGATGCACTGTCCACGGTGAAGGCCGTCGGAAGGGTCAGTTCCCATCCGACGGTCACGTCGCCGCTCCGGGAAAGGATGTATCCGTCATCCACTCCGGCGAGCGGGAAGACGGACTCCAGTTCAGCTATTCTTCTGTTGATTTCCATGATCCGATAAGTCTCTGCGGTTTGACTTTGATGTACTGCGGGCATCTTGACATGGCCATTTTCCTGAAGAGGGCCTTCTCACTGATGGAACCCTGAAGGGCAACAACAGCCATGGCAAAGGCGAAAAAGAGTATCAGGAATAGGGCGATTCCGGCAAGCCCATTGGTCGCCGAACCTATCATGCACGCCGTTATGAGCGATGTCACGGCTCCGATTCCCATTGGAATAAGAAACCTTCCCTTTATGCCGAAGAACTGGACGCTCCTGTCCAGCGACCTGTAGACCGTAAGTTCCATGGCTGCTACTTGAAGATGAATGTGTTCAACAGCTCCAGTGCTATCAGGCACATGATGAGGATGCAGAACCATCTCACCAGAGAATCCTTGCTCTGGGACTGCGTCTTTTGCGACTCGATGAATATCATTATCAGGTACACGGCGGCTGCGAGGCCGATGATCATGGCTATGATGTCAAATCCATTGGCGCCAAGACCTGAAATCTTGTCCTGTGCCGCCTTCAGGAACGAGTCTGTCGACCCGATTCTGGCTGCCGCGGGCAGGATGCCGGCAGTCAGCGCAGCTGCAGCTGCGCATATTCTTCTTGTAAGGTTCTTCATGATTCCGCCTCCTTTGTCTTGAATTCGCTGTCGAGCTTGCCCATCGCTCCCTTGAACTTGCCTGACTTGCGTCCTGTCCTCTTTTTCTGCTGTGCAGGCTCGGGATCGGTCGCCGGAGTCTTCTCGCCGTCCGCGATGACCCTCTCGCTGCATCCCCTGGAATCCATGATGTCCTCAATCGACAGGGGCATGCCGTCCTGGCCCACCACGGTCATTCCCGACTTCATCAGCGAAACCAGCGCGTCGCGCAGGACCCCGTCACTGCATCCGTTTCCGACGGCCGTCTCTATGTCGGACACTCCGTCGTCAAGCGGACGGCTGCCTGGAGACTCCATGAACGGGACGGCCTCCTCCAGCTCCTCCGGCGCCGGGTTGTAATAGATCTTGACGTCGGAGCCGCTGATCTCCACCATGCGGCAGACGGGGCCGCCATTGTCGACCGCCACTGTCGTTCCGCCAGTTCTTCTGAACCGCTCCGAAAAGAGGAGTGTCACTCCTACGACCACTGCCGCTGTCAGGCATACCCCCAACAGACAGGCGACAAAGAAAGTTGCCATTGTTTTCTTGCTTTGAGATAATTGTTTCAATACGCAAAGATAGGTAAAAGATAATTAAAACAATACTTTATTAAATAAAATGATAATTATTTAAATACAAATTGATAGTATGTGACGACATCCGGCATCCGAATCACGCCGCGAAGATGGCCCCGGTACGGAATCCACAAAACGCTGCGGAAAGGGACACGCCGCGGCGTCGCGTCATTTCCGCAGCTGTCCTTTTGTGCCTGTCCGCCCCTTTCCGGGCCAATGTATGCTGTGTGATTCCGGAAGCCGGGACGCCGGACAGACTGGCGTGCGGCAAGTCCGGCAAAAGACTGCACAGTATGAGACACATATTTCTGAAGACATATCCCGAAGGCGGGACGAACAGGCTCAGGGCATTGCCAGGGCAAAGATTTCCAGACAGTACTGAGATTCCTGAAAATCTGAATATTCAGGCGGACTCAAAGATAAGGGCAAGGTGTCCTATTGGGACTGTTTTCTGCACGCCGGCGTTGGAGCTGCGTCAGTCGCGCTCACGTTCAAACGGAGATGGCCTAGCCCCGTTCATGGCCGCCATCGGAGGAATCTTTCCTATGGATTGTCCTGAAGACCCGTTGCAGCCCTCGGAGGAGATGCTTTCGGATTGGGAGGAATACAAACAGAATAATGTCTCCGTATTGGAGGGCCTTTTCGCGCGGACTGTGGAAACTAACGCTCCAGCCAGGAGCAAAACCCTTCTTGAGAGGATACGCACGGAGAAGGCGTGGTCGAAGCCGTCTATCTCTACTGATGGCTTTTCAATAGATAGCCGTCGGTGGGAGATGGCGATGACATTCATCCACAACCATGACAACCTGCTTCTCACGGGCCCGTCCGGAACGGGAAAGACGGAGCTGGTATTGCTCGCATGCAAGCGGCTCGGCCTGGAATGCCGCAAGTACAACATGGGCACGATGTCGGACCCGATGTCGGCCTTGTTGGGCGTTCACCGCATCAAGGACGGCAAGTCGGTATTTGAGCCGGCCCAGTTTCTTGAGGACATACAAAGACCCGGGGTCGTCCTTCTCGACGAGATAAACCGCGCTCCGCTGAACGCCCTCAATTATCTTATGTCCTGCCTTGACGGCACGAGAGAGATGCGCAACGACTACGTTTCTCCGGTCCAGATGGTGAAGGTACATCCAGAATGCGTCTTTGTGGCCACTGCCAATATCGGGGCGGAGTTCGTTGGAACAAATATGCTCGACCCGGCATTGAGTTCCCGTTTCTTCCGTCTTCAGATGGAGTATCCGACAGTGGACGATGAAACGGCAGTTCTCGTTTCCAGATATGGGATTCAGAAGACGGATGCCATAAACATCTGCAAGGTGGCGAAAGACATACGAGACAGCTACGTCAAAGGTGATCTTTCCACGGCAGTGACAGTAAGACAGACACTCATGGCGGCCAAGCTGGTCAGCTGCGGGTACAGTGCACTCGAGGCACTCACGCAGATATTCCTGCCGTACTTCGAAGGCACTCCTTCGGAGGGAGAGATGGGAATCGTCAACAAGATGTTCTGCGCGAGATAGATATCGTGGAAGATTAAGAAATAGGCAATATCCGTTAAAATTTAACGGATATTGTAGAAGTATATTTGAATTGTGGCAGAAATAATATACCTTTGCGTATATTAACCGTTAAGATTTGTCATATGCTATTGAGGGTTATCTTTGAGAATTTTTTCTCTTTCAAAGAACAGACGGAGTTTAATCTGTTTCCTAGCAGCCGTTCTCAGCAACTGCCGGGCCATATTGTACGTCAGGATCATACTAAGGTTGTCAGGTTGAGTGCAATATATGGTGCCAATGGTGCCGGGAAAAGCAATCTCATCAAGGCGATATCCATCCTGCGTGACATCGTGCATGACGGGACTGTTGAAAACATCTCTTCCAGTTTTTACAAAATTCCCTTCTTGCTAAATGAAGACACAAAGAACTCTCCTGTTTCAATAGCTGTCGAGTTCTATCATGATGGAGTCATATATTATTATACACTTTCCTTCGTCAGGGACTGCATAGTTAAAGAGGAACTGTACATTTCCAGGGAAAAAGATGACGAACTCGTCTTCTCCAGAAGCAATGAGAAGGGTATTCAGAAGATAGAATTCTACAAAGGATATCTGGAGCAGAACTCATCAAACGTAGTATTTGCCGATGCTCTTACGGATAAGATACTGGGAAAGACCGATCTGCTTCTTTCATTTATGGGCGAGAAATACCCTGAAGACATACAGGCAATATCAAAGGCCTATGACTGGCTCTTCAATAACATAACGATTGTCAAGCCTAACGGAATGAGCGGGATAACTGCACATCAGCTTGACAAGAATCCGGAAATGCTTCAACTTCTCAACAGACTCCTTCCTGAGATGAATACCGGCATATCCAAAATTGTAATCAGAACGACTATCCTTCAGGAGAATGACGACACTTTGTCCCCCAGCCTGCGCAGACGGATGCAGATAGCCAAGGAAACCCCAGGTGTGGCAATCCCCGCTGAAAACAGGTTCGATTCACGCGTCTATGCGTCAGTTGTATATGAGCACGGAGAATGTCTTCTCAAAATGATGCAGCCTATACATGTTGACATCTCCGGGAATGATTGTCAGATGCCGCTGGAAAGTGAATCTGACGGAACAATAAGGATTATTGATTACATCCCGTTCATTTACAGCATCTTCATCGAGGATAAGACATATTTCATTGACGAGATTGAGAGAAGTGTACATCCTGTAATGATTAAGGTAATCATATCCAAGATTTCTGAAAAGGAGTCCTGTCGGGGACAATTGATATTCACGACGCATGAGTCATGCCTCCTTGATCAGAAGATATTGAGGGCAGATGAGATATGGCTTACTCAGAAGGATAGCAGTCAGGCAACGCAGATATACCCTCTGAGCGATTTTAATATCCACAAGACTGCCAATATCGAACACGGATATTTAAATGGCCGCTACGGCGGAATACCTTTCCTCTCCAATTTGAAAGACCTAAACTGGTAGGTGCGACGATTCAGCGAAGAAGAATATATGAGAAGGCTTTGCCTTCCAAGGATGCGCAGAAAATTTATGTGTTCTGCGAGGGTGATGACCGAGAAAAGAATTATTTCGATTTCTTCAGTGGGTTGTCTTCCAATCTTGAAGTTATCGCTATCACACCATACAATCATAGGTCTTCTCCAAATAATCTGATGATGCGTGCTGAAGAATTGTTTGAAGGAGAGACACCGGTTTACACCCTTGATTACGATCAAAAAGATATCATCTGGTTTGTAGTTGATACTGACGAATGGGAAGAACAAGGCCTGATTAAACGTCTGCGTACATTCTGTGCAGAAAAGAATACCGGAAAGAATTACATCGCTTGGAATGTTGCGCAAAGTAATCCTTCCTTCGAGATATGGCTATATTATCATATCTACGGGACCAAGCCAAATGATGAGGATGTCTCATCTTACACCTCGTTCAAGGAATATGTTAACAACAAGATCTCAGGAGGATTTGACAGCGGGCTTATGCCTATTTATATCGAGGACGCCATCCGAAACTCTAAGGCCAATTTCACGAGGAATGGAGACAGCCCTGCGAAGTATAGCACTGAGGCGTACCTTCTCGGTAATGATATCGTCAAATACGCCGGAAAAGACTTGCAATTAAAGAAAAGGCGACTGATCTAAGAAAAACGGTTCGGCTCCAACATTCTTCGCTCACTCTGCAAAGGTAGAGCATATCTTCTCGTTCAAAAGACCGGTTCAACAAAACCTAATATGCTGAAATGGCACACACTGCGTGCATCAATTTCAGCATATTTCTTTTTCACTCGCTAGCAATGCTCTTTTAAAGCATCGTAAGCATCTGCTGTTGGATGCGTAATCTATTATGTTATGAAATCTAAATGTATTAACCGTGTCGAGCTTCGGGGAGCCGTCGGCACAGTACGGATTAACGAAACGGGAGAAGGACGGATTGCCCGGTTCTCCCTTGCCACCAATTACGTCTACAGGGCGTCCGACGGGTGCCGGTCATCGAGACCACCTGGCACAGCTGCATCGCATTTGAGGGCGGGCACGTCAGCGGCCTTGACAGGATAGCGAAAGGAACGGCGGTCCATCTGACGGGACGCATCAGATGCCGCAGGCTCGTGGACATCAACAACGCCGAGATTAATGCGACCGAAATTGTGGCGGACAGCCTTGAAGTGTTATGAGGGCGCTCGATTCAATCAGGAAGGACACCATCCTTCTGAGGAATGAGATCATCCGCCTCACCATGGGCGGATGGACTCTCGACCTGTCCGACAAGGTCTTCGGATATGTGTTCAATCCATGCAGCGACTCGATACAGGAGATGGAGGTCAGACGGCTTGAGGTCATTGACGGCGACCTGTACGTCTTCATAACCTGCGACGGCGACATGAACGACTATTCAAGGGACGAGGCCATGGAATACATGGCAAAGGAATCATACATTCCCGGCTGGTTCGTCATTGACGAAGGGTTCTACGGGCTTCAGCTGCCTACGCTCATTTCAATAGCGGAGGCATTGAAATGCAATTGATACGACAACCTGCAAATGAACTTGTTATGGATAAGATAAATATAGGAGACACCATCCTCATCGTCAGGATGGATGACGACGGAGGCAAGGACCTCCAGGCGAAAAGCTATGACGGAAGGACTGGTGTCGTTGAGTCCATCGACTCCCTTGGACAGATCCACGGCACCTGGGGCGGACTTTCAGTAATACCTAAAGTGGACAAATACATGAATTTATCCACTTGACAATTGTTATAGGTTTGGTATTTATGGCGATGCAATGGAGAAAGTGACGGTTTAATAGATTGTCTTTTGTGAATATTTTGTATTTTTGCGATATAAATAATTGGTTTGAATGAAAAGTCTAAAGCAGTTGTCTTTGAGAAATTTTCGTCTATTTGGCGAGGATGAACAAATATTGAAATTTAGCTCCGACAAAAATGTAACTATTCTTGTCGGGAATAATGGCAGTGGAAAATCGTCTATTCTGGATGCTATTGCGATTTCAATCAGCACGTTTACATCAAACTTCCCTGGACAGGCCATTAAGCAATACACTGATTCGGATATTCATATTACTGAAAACGAGGAATATGGAGATTACCTGCAGGTTGAATCCCTATTTGATACGTATTACAATGGAGACATTGATATCTTAAGATACAGGCAGGGAAAGTCCAAGTCTCCAGAAGGGATCCTCAAAAATGTTAATTCCTATGCTGATTTATTGATGTCAAAAATCAATAATAAGGAAGAGTGTAATCTTCCTGTTGTTGCATATTATGGAACTGGACGAGGTCAAATAAAGGCACCTGAAAGAAAAAGGGATTTCAAGAAAGCGTTTACTCGATGGGATTCCTATACTGGTGCGCTTGAGGCCAGCGCTAATTTTAGGCAGTTCATTGAATGGTTCGATTTGATGGAGGACGAGGAACGAAGAGAGAGAGAAGACCATCGTGACTGGGATTACAAAAGCAAACCTCTTGAAACTGTAAGAAAAGCATTGTCTATTTTTGTTGGAGAAAAATTCTCAAATCCAAGAATGATGATTCATCCGCTGCGGTTTGTTATGGATGAAAGAGTGGGTGACGGCAAATACAGACAACTACGAATAGAACAAATGAGTGACGGCTACAAAATCGTGACGGCAATGGTGGCGGATATCGCCTCACGTATGGCTGAGGCTAATCCTGACATGGAGAATCCTCTAATGTCTAACGGTATAGTCTTGATAGATGAGATTGATCTTCATCTTCATCCGAAGTGGCAGCGCACAATTATAGGCAGTCTGTCTAAGACATTCCCAAATATACAGTTCATTGTTTCCACACACAGCCCGGTAATACTTTCTGGCGCCATGGACACTGCGCAAGTCATAGTGTTGGGTGAGGATGGAATCGTTGATGCAGATGCAAAAGGATACGAAACTTATGATATAAGCCAACTTCTGTTGAGTGAATTATTTGGACTCCAAAGTTCCCGTTCTCCTCAATGGGATAATATATTGTCTGAGCAAAAATCATTACTTGAGAAGAATAACCGAACTTCAGATGAAGACTTGCGTCTCAAGGAACTTGACAAAGAACTTTCACGGCTGTCTTTTGGCGATTCCATTGAGCAACTGAAATCAAGAGACCTGCTTTATAAGATAGCGAAAAGTCTCAACATAGAGTAGAGACATATGAATAAGATATCGAAAAGTACTCCAGTTCCAGATATACTTCTCACTAGAGGAGAAGAACTGAAGGCGAAACTGATAGAACAAGCGGATAACGGCGAGACGAATTTCTCATTCAGCAGTGAGGTTTATGCCGATTCGACAGTAAAAGATAGACTGAAGTCTGACCAACATAACAAATGTTCGTATTGCGAGCGTTACCTGAATGGGGATTTTGGAGACGTTGAGCACTTCAGACCGAAAAAAGCCTATCAGCAGTCTTTCGGTTCTGCAATGAATCGGCCTGGTTATTATTGGCTAGCATACAATTGGGATAACTTACTTCTGAGCTGCTCTGAATGCAATCGTTCTTTCAAGAAGAATCTTTTTCCATTGGAGGATGAACATAAAAGAGACGTTCCACATAGAAATGTAACGCAAGAGGTATCTTTGCTGATCAATCCCACATCTGAAGACCCAGGACGGTTTGTTTGCTTTGAAGAGCATATCGTTAAAGCACGGGTAATTGACGGAGCGGAGAGTTCAAAAGGTAAAGCGACAATAGATATTCTCAAACTGAATGATCGTGCGGATTTGGTGGAGGCGAGGCGGAGAAAATGGAATGAGTATCAAACGATAAAGAAATCTATCGCGGTGATTAGATCCATGCTTCATAACGTAAATATGAGTGATTATGCGGAAGATATGAGAGATGCTATTTTGTCTCAACAGAGGTGTTTGGAAGAGATTTCATCGAATATGTCCGAGTTTACGGGCATGTTTAAACATCAAAAGGATTGAAGAGTATAACATTATACTATATTATAATTAGAGGGTGACTAAATAGTCGCTCTCTTTGTCTTTTTGCGGTTTTATCAATGGGTTCTATGATAGAATTAAAATTCATGAATTATCTGATAGGTATGTTGCATGTTTCCCGAGTCATCCTATAGGTGGACTTGATTTTTGCTTGTACTTATTTCTATTCCCGCTTCGTTGAATCCTTTCCGCAAAGTTATGGCCGGTCCCTGTCCGCAAGGGCCGGCTTCGCCTTTCATGCGTCGGAACGGACACTGGCGCATCAGTTCCGACGCCACCCTTGCCTCTGTCCCGTCCATGCGGCAGCGTCAGGATTCCCCGACAAGGGAAGCCCAATAATCTTTTATCTATTATGGAACTTTTGTCAGACATCGTCTACTGGGCACTCTATGCCTTCTTCTTCGGAGGCTGCATACGGATTCTTGGTGCGCAGCTCATCAGGGACACCATTGAACTAGCGAGGGATTTCCACGACGTGAACCGTGAAGGGACAGATGAGGAGGAGCAGGTATGACAACCGAACAGAAAATCGAAGTTCTGGAGAAGGACATCCTCCAGAGGACCGGCCGGTATTTTACCAGTGTCAGGACAAACGGAAGGCTCGGACAGGAGGACGCATCTGCGTCAGGTGCGGTATACTCCGCCGCGATGCTTTCACCTAAGGACAGCGCAGACCTTCACAGGATGGCATACGGTCACGCAAGGGACATGATCGTTGCGATGAACACTCCGTTCAGGGTCAGGATCGCGCTTACTCCCAATGTCTCATGCACTGACGGCCGCGTCGTGAGCGTCGCTACCGACATGTTCGACAATCCGGACTTGTCAGCCGCACAGAAGATAGACATCTTCACGGGGCTTGCCGTCCATGAAGGCAGTCATCTGCTTTATACGGACTTCAACATGATGTCCCGGTCCGGAAACCGTGTGGTGGCTGACCTCTTCAATATCATCGAGGACGAGCGAATAGAGATGCTCACCGGAGAAGAGCGCCCCGGACTGGCGGGTTTCCTCGGATGCGCCAAATACTACTACTTTGACAGGCATTCTGCCAGGATGCGGAGCCGTTCCGGAATCATCGGACTGAGCCGTCCTGCCAGGCTCATGAACTCCATACTGGCAATGGTGCGCTATCCCAAGGCGCTTGACATGGACGACGCCCGTGAGTTCGCCGACACCCTTTACGATGTCCGGGAGGCTGTCCTTCCATTCCCGAAGTCCTGCCGGAACGTGCTGGATGCCGCCGAGCGCATATACGAACTGATAAAGGCTTTCTTCGAGAAGGAAAACAAGTCTGGGCACAATCCGCAACAGGGCGGAAAGGCCGGCAGCTCTTTGGATTCTGACGTGGAGAAGGCATTGGAGAAGGTTCTTGAATCTCTTGAGAAAGATGTCATACAAGTTCCTTCAGACGGCAAGGCACCTTCACGGCTGGACAACCATCGCATGTCGACGGAGATAATGAAAGACGGAAATCGACTCGGCCGTGCCTTGGAAGGAGAAATTGAAATGGGCTCGACAGACAGGGTGAACATACACCGTCCGGATGCAGACAGGTCCCGTTATGAAGAGTCATTGTCAAGAGTCCGACGGTTCATACCTGCGATGGCCACAGCATTGAGAGGCAACGGTACTGACAGGAGCCTTGACCTGCGCGGGCTGCGGAGCGGGCATCTGGATACCTGCAAGCTGGCTGAGGCGGTCCAGGGCGTCGAGAACATCTACCGTCAGGAGCGGACTGTCAGGGCTGACCGGATGGCCGTGTGCGTCCTCGTCGATGAGAGCGGTTCGATGGAGGGAGAGAAAATCGAGGCTGCAAGGGATACGGCAGTGCTCCTGAACGAGGCTATATCCGGCATAAGGAACGTGGAACTGTATATCTATGGTCACACGACGGAAAACGGTCAGTTTGTCAAGCTCAATGTCTATAGGGAAGGAAAGCCACCGAAGGACAAGTATGTTCTTGGCAGCATTGACGCAGACTGGAGCAACATTGACTCGAAGTCCATCCGTGAGGCTGCGTCAAGGGTAAGGGCTCGGACACGGGAGAAGTGCCTCTTCTTCGTGGTCTCAGACGGCGCCCCATGCGAGCCTGCCGAGAACGTCAGGAAGGCGGTGAAGGAACTCTCCAGAGACGGGTTCTCCTTCGTGAGCATCGGCATCGACTTCGAATACGACCCTTCGGCGATGTATGACCACCACGTCAGCATGACGGACATGTCAAGACTGGCTCCGGAACTGGGGAAGATGATCAAGAAAGCGATTATGGACAACTCAAAAAGACAATGGAAATGAAAAGATTAAGCTATAGATACACAAAGGATAACGATGAAGAACTGAATAAGATTGCTAAATATCTCGCTGACAGCAAGCCTCTCCAGGCGGCAGCTGAAATCTATTCCGACATTGAAGAAATGAAAAACATAATGATAGATGGAATGTGTCACTTCGTATTCACTAAAGTTAATGGAGAACATCGTGACGCATACGGCACGAGAGCATCGGACATTATTGAACGTCATGAAAATAAAGAGAAAGCCCCGTCAAAGCGCAAGCCTGCGTTCAACGGGACCTTCTCGTATTTCGACCTTGAGCGCCGTGACTGGCGCTGCTTCAGGGTTGATACACTTGTGGAACTGGACAGGGACTATGTGGTGTAAACTAAAAAATAAACTCCTTGATTTTTTCCAATAACAATGTTGTTGATAACAAAAATGAGCAATTTTGTCGGATAAGAGGCCTTTTTCAGGGTAATTTTGTCGATTAAGGCTAAAATCGAAGTATATAGTCTTCACCTTCCTTAAATGCGTTGCATTTCTCAAGATAAGTCTTTGTTGCGATGAAATTATCACCTATAAGATTAGCGCTGAACTCGCGTGCTCTGGACATGGCTCTGATAAACACGGACGGGTCACTGCGTCTTGTCAGCCGTCTTAAAGAGTTAAGATAGTCTTCGCGGAATACGGTAGGTATGATAATCTTAGACTGATCAGCACTGACCATCTCAGCATTCATCATGATACGCGATATGCGTCCGTTACCATCATTGAAAGGATGAACCTCACTTACCATAAAGAGCATGAAAAGAGCTCTTGAGAAAGGAGATTCAAGAGTCCGGTAATATTCATATCCTTTCGTTAGAGTGCCACGCACAAGCCCATAGTCCACGAAATGCGTATCTCTAGCATGATTGTTCTTCATCTTGAACATTCCCGGATCACGATCAGGCCTAGCGGCCATCATGATTCGATGTCTTTCCTGCAGTATCTCTATCAATTCCTCTGCAGAGCGTGGAGTACGTCGCATTTCACGTCGGCTAGATACAATCTGAAATGTGCCCAACACGTCATGAGAATCTGCATTTCTTGCCGGCATTGGCTGCCCTGTATCAATTATTGCTCTGGCTTCCTCGATTTCGAATTCAGTGCCCTCAATATAGTTGGAGAAATAACTTTCGAAGAAAGCGAAGTTCCTGAATTCAGAATTTGTCTGATTCGGTTCATCAATAACCGGGAATATCTCATTGTGTAAAGCTTCAAACAGGACTTCGAACAACTTCACCCTGTCACCATCGTAAGGAAGCCCAGCCGCACGGGCTATTGCGTTGTCTGACGTGAGAATAGCAGATGGCTTAGTGGACAGCAAGGCGCCGATTATTCCATTCAATGTTTCGAACTCTTCCGTCATTCCCAGCAGTATCGATGTAGATCGCGCCTTGTCTCTGAACTCATTGATTCCGGCTTCGCCATTTACTTGAAGCATCTTTTCAAGGCTGTTTTCAATGATCTCACGAGGCAGGCACTTTGAATTACTGCCATTTCTGGCACGACCTTTTTGGAGATTCTCAAGAATGCGTCTTTCATTGCTTGCCACAAACAGATTTCCAATGAAAGGTCGGTCATATTCGGTTCCGGCAGGTCCTTCAATCAGATGAACCTTAATCCCAGGCAAAGAAACAATCTTAGAGTATTTATATGTCAAATAGATATCTCCATTTTCTGTGGGTTTGAACTCGAATGCTGATCTATGGCTTATCACCGCATTTGGATACAATTGACCAAGTATATAGAATAGATTCCTTTTCACTAATATTTTAGGATCTTCATCCATATTTGTAGTATAAACCTTAGGCGCTATTTTTCTAAGTTTACCATTCTTTATCAAATTGGTCTTCTTTGCTGTCTCCGTTTTATCGGAAGTCGCCATGATTATCTCGTGAATATTGATCATGTTCCGTAAATTTTTCCAATAACAATGTTGTTGATAACAAAAATAAGCAATTTTGTCGATTAAGAGGCCTTTTTTAGGGTAATTTTGTCGATTAAGAGGATTTTTTGTCCTTGTTCCCTTGTCAGTCCACCTGTTCTGCAAAGTTTGGACGCGTCCGTCCGGCGGCAAGGGACAGTTCCTTCGTTCCGGGAAACAGACACCTTTCAGGCATCGGTTTCCGTGGCCCGCCCTTGCCTTTCTCTTCCGTCCGTATCCTTCCAAAGCATCACAGGCAGCCCGTCAAGGGAAAGGAAAAACAATGCCTGAGGCAGAGAAAGTACAACTTAAAATCAACTGCAATATGGAACTGAAAAATGCGGACAACCTGCATATCTTCAAACAGGTGCAGAGCGTCCCGGAAGACGCGCAGAAGCCGTTCGAGTCGCCTTGGGGAAAGCGCCTTACAGAGATTGACCCCATGTGGAGAATAGAGCAGCTCACCAGGCTCTTCGGGCCGGCGGGAGAAGGCTGGTACACGGAAGTCACACGTCAGGAGAAAGTCTCCCTCCAGAACGGGGAGATCTGCGTGTTCACTGACCTCAATCTCTATCTCAAGGACTCGAAGACCGGCAAATGGAGCAAGCCGATACGTGGAACCGGTGGCAACCGTCTGGTGCTTATGACGGCCGAAGGGCTCTTCGTTGATGACGAGGCTTACAAGAAGGCTTATACGGATGCTTTGGGAGTGGCCTGCAAGTCACTCGGCTTCGGGGCGGACATCTACCGCGGACGCAACGACACCAAGTACTCCAGCCAGACGGCAACTGTCACAAGCACGTCCGTAAAGGAGACAACGGAGCACGCCGGAGCACCTGCACTGCCGGAGCAGCCGAAGGGACTGCCGGAACTGAGTCCCGAGCATCCCAGGTGGAACGCCTTCATAAGCTGGGCTGCCAAGAAACCGAAGGACAAGCCGTCGTGGACACTCAAGAGCGCCATCCGCAAGCAGTGGAACATAACGGATGAGAATTTCAACGAGCTGATGAGGCTCTCCGGAAGACAGACGTCAAACAACTAAACAATACAGATTATGCCAAACTGGGCCTGCACAAACTACATCGCCACCGGCGACATGGACGAACTTCAGGAGTTCGCCCGCACACTCAACACGATGCCCGACCTCCTGAAGGGAAGCCCCTTCGGCTTCGGACGCTACTGGATGGGAAACCTCCTGGCCGCCTTCGGAATGACGAGGGAGGAGATTGACGAAAGCCCGATCTACTGCCGAGGGACATTCGACCCGAACTTCCATGCCGTAGCCTGCTTCTGCGGGCCGGACGTTGACGAGAAGGATGAGTTCTCCGTCGATGCTGACGGAAGGCTGAGGTTCTCCACCGTCTCTGCGTGGGGCAAGTCGGACGACATTGAGGAGTTCGTCAGGGACAAGTTCCCGTCAATCGAGTTCGCCTGGTCATCCACCGACGAGTTCGGCAACTTCCACGACACGTGCAATCCGGAAGGGTTCACCGACCTGCCGGCATTCGTCCTTGACGGGTGCCTTTACTCCGAGGACGAGATTCCGCAGATGCGGGAACACGCCGGAGAATACATTGACCTTCCGCCCGGTGCCGACGCGGCGTTCTTTCGCTCGCAGGAGTTCCGCGACAAGGTTGACATGTACAACGACAGCCTTGATGATGACGGCAACCGCATCGGCTTTGCCGTATTCAGGGACTGTTAGATTATCAACTGGGCCGCTTCCGCGGCGGCCCGCAAATCAAATCACATATGGGTTACAGGGCACATGTATGCACGACATATCGGGTACAGTACGGTACAGGGTGCTTTTCGGCCGGCGCCTGCGACGCGGTCAACCGTCTGCTTGAGAATTATGAATATCAGGACGGAGACGGCTGCAGGAAGAGCCTCGTGGAATACTGCGACGCAGAGGAGACCGTGATGGAGCTGAGCCGCGAAGGGCTTGGGTCGCTGGTGGCTTCGCTGGAGAACGGAGAGGCACCGGAAGAAACTGACACCGTCCTCGACGCCGGATACACAAGGGAGGACCTCATTTCCGTATTCAGGGAATGGCTGGATTCCTCGGACAAGTCAAACGGCTTCATAAGGATAGAGTGGTTCTAAAACTACAGATGACATGGGATATTACACGCAATACGTATTCACTCTCGAGGAGGGGCCGGAAGAACAGTACCGGAGCATGACAAGGGAGATCGACGGGATTCTCTCATGCGACGACCTGTCGCTGTACGAGTCCGTCTATGCAAAATGGTATGACTACGAGGAGGACATGGAGCGGCTGTCGAGGGCGTATCCGGAAATCACGGTCCGCGTCAACGGGGACGGAGAGGATTCGGACGACCTGTGGCAGGACTTCTGGCATAACGGAAAGCGGTTCAGCGAGCGTGTCAGGTTCGCGGACTACAAGGACATAAAGGACAAGTTAAACTGAAAACAGACAAGGAAATGAGTTACAGAGTCATACGACCGGCCACCCACGAGGAGTGGCTTGAAGAGAGAAAGAGGGGCATCGGGTCGTCCGACGCCGGAACAATAATGGGCGCGAGCCCGTTCCAGACACCGTACGGGCTGTACCTGCTGAAGACGGGACGGGCCGAACCCGTCAAGGAGAGCGACGCCATGTTCAACGGCCATATACTTGAGCCGGCCGTGGCTGAATGGTTCTCCGGAAAGACCGGCTCGATCGTCGACATCACGTCCGAGGGAGACTGGATGGCGGTGGATGCTGAAAGGGACTATCTCCGTGTGAGTCCTGACCGCCTCTACTGGCCGAAAGGGACTCCGGCATCGGAGCAGACAGTGGCAAACGCGAGGGTGCTTGAGATAAAGTCCACGTCAAAGATTGTCGACAAGGATGACCTGCCCGACTACTGGTACTGCCAGATACAGTACCAGATGGGCATCCTGGGAGCCGACGCCGGCACGCTCTGCTGGATCACGGGCTCCCCGACGCTGCATTTCGACTACGCTGAGGTTCCGTTTAACCGGCCGTTCTTCGATGCGCTTATAGAAAGGATCGACCGCTTCTGGAACGAGAATATAGGGAAGGATATCCCGCCGGCAGACACCAATGCCGCGGATACGCTGAGGCGCTATCCCAAGTCTAGGAGAGGACTCACGGCGGATGCAGACAAGGCCATATTCGAACTGTGGAAGTCACTCAAGGACTGTCGGACAGAACTCAAAGAACTCGAGGAACGGGAGGCCAATCTTACCGATGCGCTTAAGATGGCGACTGGAGAGGCGGAGACCCTCTCCTATACGGACACCGACACCGGAGAGGTAAGGACGCTGGCCACATGGAAGAGCAGCCTCAAGGAGGTGTTCGACGAGAAGGCCTTCCAGAAGGAGTTCCCCGAGAAGTGGATGAAGTACGGCAAGCCTGAGACGACGGTCACCCTCGACAGGAAATCCCTGGAGAAGGATGAGCCTGAGATATACGCCAGATTCTCTTCGAAAGTGAGCGGAAGTAGAAAATTCCTCATTAAATAGTATCTAAATAATAATCTTAAAGTATTTATTCTTATATTTGCCGTGACCTGACGGACTAACAGCTCCGGCAGGTCGGGCAAGATACAATACCAACATAAAACCACAAGAAAATGGCAAACAACCAGTCTCTGGTCGGCAATATCGACCTCTCGGCGCTCAACGGGGCGCGTCTTGAGACGACGGCGGGCGGGAACCAGACCGTCGTCATTCCCGTATCGGGGAATCCTTCAATATTCGTAGGCTCGAAGGAGAAGGGCGGACACATCTACATGGACATCGAGGTGCGCGAGGTGCCCGACAACAGATACGGCAACACTCACTTCGTCAAGCTCTCGGTCGGCAGGAAGAAGCGTGAGGAGATGGGGCTGACGCAGGACAGCGTCAAGCAGTACACTCCGATAATCGGCAACCTGAAGCCTCTCGTGAAGAGGAGCCGGGAGGAGGACATGCCGGAGGGATAGCAGAAGGATGCTTATTTATATCAGTTTTTAAGTTCTAACAGCAAGCCTGTACGTACGGGCGGCGTCGTCACGATGTGAATCGCGGCGGCGCCTTTCTCTTTTGGATAATGAACTACCGTAAATACGCGTCAGGACATATCATATCAATGGAAAATACGTATTTGCTTCGAATAATTATGCGAACAACGCCTGCGGTGAACTATCTTTGCAGCCTTTTCGCTTTTCAGCAGATATAGTGTCAGAATAGAGTCGTGATGAAGATATACGGACAAGGAATCATCCACAGGAGACAAGATTACTATCGTGGGCAGAATCCGTGACGTCGTGATTCTGTCCGCAGTTTTCATACATCAAGGCCTTAGGAGGAAACCGGTCATGACCTGTCCGAACAGATAAACCTCCGGGGCATTCTTCAGACGCGCGTGCCCATATCCGGACACGGATCCCGCGCCAATCCGAAAACACCGCCAGAGAACCAGCCTTCACTTTTCATGCGGCTCCGTCCATTCCGGAGTCCCGATGGCCGCAGTCCACGTCAGACTTCCGGGGCGGAACGGCCGCATCAATCCTGAGGGTGACCCATTACGGGAGCACTGGACAATATTCAAGAGATGAGTGTTCAGACTGTGGCAGGTTCATGGAGAACGATTCTACGGCGGCGACTGCGCCAGTGAAGGGAAGGACGCGGTGTCCATCCCGATAACCAATCAATCGAATAATACATATGGGAAAAAATGTATTACTTGAAGCGGCTGCCGTACAGGGAGCCGCCTGCCATCAATCCGTCTGCCGCGCAAGAAGGCTGCTGTCGGCGGACACACAACCGAATGTCATCAATGAACTGGACGAGACCATCCGCTGCCTGGAGACCTCCGTCGCCGAGGTCGAGGACGTGCTGCGTGCAGCCGCCTCCATCGAGGACTGCCGCCACGGTTGCGCGGCCTATCTGGAGAGCCTGCGGCAGGCAATGAGGGACATGGAAGAACTTGACCGGATTGAGCTTGGTACGCTCAGGGATGCCGAGTCCTACGCAGAGACCGCGAAGGAGCACCTCGGATTCCTGGTGTCGGGTTACCGATGCCGGTCAACTGAAGACTGATGGCCGTACCTCCAACCCCAAAGACGGCGGCCGCAGATGCGGTCGCCTTAATTGTATCGCCTCGCTTAACCTATTGCTAATCTAAAATTAACATAAAGTATCGTTATAATTTTGTTGAGTAGATGAATAATAGTATATTTGTATTGTTTTTATAATCTTATGGACGCGAGCGGACACTTTTCCAGCTTTACGCCGTCCACAAGGATACATTGACGCTTGTTATGGACAGAAAAGAAGAAAAGGACAAGGACACCATCGGCAGGGCTCTGGCGGCAGGATACATGGCCAGCAGGATCGTCGGCACCGCACACAGGAGGGCTTCGGAAGAGACGGCGCCTGCCGTGCTCAATGAACTTTCCAGGGCCAGGACGAGTCTGGAGGAGGCCCTTTTCTGTCTTGAGGAAGTCAAGGGTGTCGAAGGCTCCATCGACGGAAGCATCTCCTCATGCCGGGAGTTCGTCAGGGAATATGCCAGGGCCATTGATGCCGGGATGTTCGACAACTGTACGGCAGGCACGCTCAGATGCGGAATGGACGAGGCTGCGGACGCCGTGGAATGCCTGAAGGGACTTGTCGACGGATACAGGAGCCTTGACGGAGATAAGCATTAATGACACTATAGGAGGGATTCGTGATGAGAAATTTTCTTTCAGGACTGTTCAAGTTCGTTTTCGGCATGGTGAAGTTCACCCTGGCCGTATTCCTGATTCTTGCTGGATTCATCATCGGGCAGATGCCGGACTGAGGAAACCTATGATGACAATATCAACATTTAAAACAACCATTCAAAGAGATCGAAATTTGGAATCGTGGCGATTGCCAA
>FR882174.1:42241-51814 GCA_000434935.1 Bacteroides sp. CAG:709
CTTTAGTCGCGGCAATCGCAGGCACATCCTGCAACAAGGAGGAGCAGAATACCGGATCCAAGGAGAAGACTGCCGTATCCTGGACGCCGTCCGATGAAAGCTACACCATTCGCGTCGGCGAGACGGCAAAGGTCGAAGGCACTCTTCTCTATGACGACGGCCAGGCAGTTACGCTTGAAGCGTTCTGCACTTCCGACAATCCTGAGGTCGTCAAGGCGGACGGAGGACTCGGCGTCCTCGGCATCGCCCCGGGAACAGCCATCGTCAACGCGCAGGTAAGGCTCTATACGAACGGCAACCTGTCCGCTCCGCCGACCGTGTTCGAGAAGCCTGTCACGTTCACCGTCAAGGCGGAGAACAAGCAGATGATGTCGCTGGAGGTGTCACCTTCGGAGGTGACGCTTGAAAGGGGCGAGTCCGTGCGCCTCAAGGTCTTTGCCGTCTATCCGGACGGAGGCCGGAAGGAGATAGCGCCTTCGCTTTGCAGATGGTCCGTAGAGGACGACGGGGTCCAGCACGTCATTTACGGAAGCGACGGTGTGGTTACGGCTTGCCAGTACAGCGGATGGACGATTATCACTGCATCTTATACTGAATCAGGAGAAACAGCCTCTGCCAGCTCGTGTATTACGACCGTCGACTGATCCGGTATGGAATTAAAGAGTACGGGCGACTTGAATATGACTCAAGCCGCCCGTACTCTATTTCCTGACTTTTGACAACTAAAAATCGGCTATCTTCTTAATGCTTGATTATCAATAATATATTAAAGCAATGATTTTTTTTAGGGTAATCGCATCACCTTTTGCAACCTTTGCAGTTATGTCTGTACGCAAAAAACGCAATAAATAAATCAGGTACGAACAACGTGGTAGTTGTCGACAAAAGCTCAGCATCGGGTAAATTATTACGGCGTTCAGCATACGGTCGACTTATAGTTAACCTTCGTGGTGCATGTTTTGTATTTTACTGTATGAGGTTTTACAAATAATAAAAATTGAGTAGACCAAATAAGGTAAAATAAGTATAATGGCGAATGCGAATGTATCAGCAGCCAACTGGATAATGTATTCAGCTTCAGGATATAAATAGAAATCTGCCACTTGGTATTCTAAATCCGTATATGAAAGACAAGATCTAAACCATTCACAATTACATAATATCAAATACACTGATATACCGATAGACATAAATATTGATGACTGCAAATAACAATATATTGCACGCCGACCAAAAAGATGTCTCTCTCTCCATTTTTTGCGTAAAAAGAATATAGCAAATGTGGGTGGAAATATTAATATCACCAGACCACCCCAAAAGAATATTTGACCAACTAATAAACTGACATACACACCATAAACAAAAGAGCACAAGATCCAAGAGCATGCAATTGTATATATCCTCTTCTGTCTGATATGTTCTACCGCTTTAAGTAATCCCCGTTTATATCTTGATAACTTGTTATTCAATAGTTTGACACCTATGCATAATAATATATGAACCGTCAATATAGTTACTAAAATAGCTTGATAGCTAACCATCTGTTTAAGAAACCTATCAAATATACCTGCATGCGCAAATAAAGGCACGGTCAACATCGCAAATAATATAACTGATAAAAATCTTTTCATAATAATTTAGAGTGGTCTATCCGCCTATTACGTTGTATTCCATAAACTGGAATATTATCCGTAAATACAAATATAAGAAAATGTGTCTAACAATGTCCAAGTTAAGCACATTTATACGTAATTACCAATTGTTTATGGCCAAAGCAACAATGAGTTTCCTGTACGCTATTGTATTCTTCAGGCATCAATATCGGCGATGATTTTCTGGAACTTGCCCTCAAATGCGGGATAATGTCTATAGGCATCATCGCAACCGATAGGAATCCTAAGAGAGAATTCTTTTGAGTATTCAGATAATGCTTGCAACAAGTATTCTATCCTTCCACGAGGAAAGTCGGGATCTTTCTTTTGAGTTGAGATATCAATAGATTGTAGACTAGTGCAGCCCTTAAATGCTGAAAATCCAATTTCAGTTACACTATCAGGGATTGAAATTGATTGTAGACTGGTGCAGTTACAAAATGCCCATACTCCAATCTTTGTTACCCCATCTGGAACTTCATGATTACTACATAAGATGAGCTCTTTACCGTCTTTAGTTAAAATGCAGTTATTGATAGATTTATACTTGGAATTGATTTTTGACACAATTATCGAAGTAAGATTATCACAATTATTGCATCTATTATCAGTTGATTATCAATACTATACGCTCTAAACGGTAGAAAAGTGACTGCGTGGATTCTATATAGATACGAAATAGGCAAAATTTAACGTATTTAACTTTTGATTACACCGATATTACCCAAAAGTGTATGATGTTGGGCGATTAGTAGAATGAGCAATTATTCTTGGAGAGACAGGCATGATGGAGCTTATTCCGTTCTATACCCTTGAATGATGGCAACAGGCATTTCGCAACAGTGTCAAAGACGTTATTCAAGATTCTAAGACTATTGGTTGCAAGCCAAAGTAATGCGATATGCGCTTGCGTATCTTGTCTGCTTTCAGATTATGGTAAACCATGTTCACATTGCCCTTTGTCAGCAGCTCATTGGCTGTGGTATCAACCTCTACATACAAAAGGAGCAGCTTACATTATTGGACGAAGAAGGACATCCATCCCTCTTTGCTCCTATAATGACAGCCACGCTTTCGACCTGTGCGCAATTGGAACGTGATAATATTTTATTCCGATTACAGTCAGGACGGAAGCGGTATATAGAGAAAGGTGGAAAACTCGGGCGCAAGGTAGGCTCTGTAAAAACGACAGAACAGATGAAAGACGAATATAGGGAAGTAATAAGTTTGCTCCGCAAGGGGTATTCCATTCGGGATGTAGCAAAGCTATGTGGTGAGGGCATTAGTACGGTGCAACGAGTGAAAAGTAGGCTCAACTTATAGTGAGTAATTTTCATTAAGTTGCAAAATAAACGTAAAAACCACTACCTTTATGCGAGATTGTGATGTATTATATTTACCTTGCAGTTAAATTCGAATCTTAATATGGCAAATAAAGAATTAAACAGGCTAAAAGTTGTTCTTGCTGAAAAGAAGAAAACGAACAAATGGCTTGGTGAACAATTGGGAAAGGACAAGACTACCATATCAAAATGGTGTACCAATACTTGTTAGCCAGATTTGGGTAATCTTATGAAGATAGCCAAACTGCTTGAAGTAGAAGTTGCAGACCTTCTCAGAGAAGATAATGTAGACTGATAAATGGCAACAGATAATAAAGGCAACAGACCCTCAATAGGGAGTGGCGATTATTCCGAAATACTGCAACACGCTGTCGCAGTAATTGAACACGCACGGACAGAGATAGCCCGGCATGTCAATGGTTATGTATCTACCGCCTATTGGGAAATTGGTCAAATGCTTCATGAACGCAAGATAGAAAGCGGATATGGCGACCGTGTGGTCTGACGGTTGTCAACGGATTTAAAAGAGCGCTATCCGAAGATGGGCGTTTCGCCACGAAATTTGTGGGATATGAAGAAATTCTACGAACGCTTTTGCCTTGGGGACATATATTGCGTCTTCTTCAGAGAGTTGGTGATGATGATGCAGCAATGCTTTTCTATGCAAAGGAGACACGCTCTAAAGGTTGGAATCGCGACTTGCTGCTCAATGCTATCAAACTCAACATGTACGAGACACTGGCATTGGCACGAGTAGATAACAATTTCGACCACACTCTTCCTGTCGAACAAGCGCAGTATGCCAACAAGGTGTTTAGCAGTAGCTACAATCTTGGTTTCTTAGGAGTAACAAGTCCTATTTTGGAGCTTGAACTTGAAGACCGCCTTGTAAAAGCTATCACCCGTTTCCTTATGGAACTAGGTAATGGTTTCACTTTCATAGGCAACCAGCATGTGTTGGAATACAATGGTAAAGAAAGTAAGGTAGATATGCTGTTTTTCCATCGAGGACTACGCTGCCTTGTTGCTGTTGACTTGAAGATAGGTGCTTTCAAACCAGAGTATGCAGGTAAAATGAACTATTATTTGTCTCTGCTTGACCGCCTTGAACGTGGCGCAGACGAGAACTGTTCCATAGGAATCATACTTTGTGCGGAGAAAGACCGTGTAGAGGTGAAACTCGCACTTGAAGATATGGGAAAGCCTATCGGAGTGGCGGATTATCAGTTGATCGTTCCGAAAGATAAATTACAGAAAGTCCTTGCTGATGAGATAAAGGCATTTAGTGAGGAGAACAGTGTACAGAACTAAAGTATAAGTAATTCTATTTGAATGAAAATACGTGTAGCATATATTCTAAAATGCTTAATAAAAATCGGACGCAAGGTTGGCTCTGTCAAAAAACGGAAGAACAGAGGAAAGCCGAAGATAGAGAAGTAGTAAGTTTGCTCCGCAAGGGGTATTCCATTCGGGATGTGGTGAAGTTGATATAAAAAATATTAAATTATAGTGTTACGGAATTAGGAAAACAATAAACGCTTATGGATAGAAACGATTTCATAGAAACGCGCGAAGATATAGTCCAAAACATCAAAACGATTTATTCTTATCTCGATGGCAAGGTGGACAGAGAGCATAGAGACTGGGCTATCCAAAGGATGTCCCAAGGGAGAAACTATGTCATAGAAGTTGTAGATTCTCAAATATACTTTGCTCCAAGTCGTTTTGTCGGATATATTGACAACACGATGGAAAAGCATGAAGCCAACCCTGGCAATGGTACTGAGACTGACAACAAGATAAAGAATTTTTATCAGAAAGTACAGGATGTCAAACTTGATGCCTTGTTACAAAAAGCCATGTCTGAATACGGTATTGTTGTGGGGGCAAAGAAATATTGGATAAGCAAAGATACAACGGTAGACGATATCCTATCTTGTTCCGCTGTTAAAGTTCGTAGATATTGGATTGCCCGTCTCTCAGACGACAACCACTGGGATTATGCATTGGAGAACAACCTGTGGCTTATGCAACAGCGATACGACATTCAAAGAAATCACATAGTCACCCAGTTACTGAGTTTAGTAAAGGAAATAAGAGTCGGTGATGTGCTATTGCTTACTTTTGACAATATAATATATGCATATGGAATTGTGGTAAAATGTCCATTTCAAACCCGTCAAATCTCAAATCTACAGAACATAGTGTCCTTAAGACAATATGATTATAATGATGGCATAGTATGTTTTGAAGATGCTCCAGCTTTCTATGAAGACTTAAGAGATGGAGAAGAAAATTGGGGGCAGCGAGTATCTGTAGACCAATGGCATTGTTATGACAACGACTCAACCGTGTATAATTCCGGATGCCAATCCGCTCTTTTAGCAGGCAATACTCAACAGTCAATATTCGAAGTTGACGCTAAGTTTGCACAAGACAAAATAAAAGAAATGGAAAAACAATACTATAAGAAATATATGTTCATTAATAATACTGCAAAGTTGCTGAAATCCAAGCACAACATAATCCTTCAAGGTGCGCCAGGCACTGGCAAGACCTATAATACGGCAGCCATTGCGCTCAGTGTGCTTGGTATAGACGACGTAGACCTTGACAATCACGATGAAGTAATGAAGAAATATGAAGAGTTGCAGGACGACCGCATATTCTTCACGACATTCCATCAGTCTCTTGACTATGAGGATTTCGTCGAAGGTTTGAAACCTCGCGTTCAGACGAACGAGAATGGCGAAAGTCTTGGCGTGACCTACGAGCCCGAAGACGGCATCTTCAAACGAGCATGCAACGCAGTGGTGACCGATGATAGCAAGGATATTATAGAGTGCATTGATGATTACCTGCAAAAGATAAAAGGATTTGAGAACCGTCGGGAAATACCTACGGTAACAGGGAAATCGTCGTTGTATGTATGGTGGAAAGAGGGGAACAAAACCGTCAGCAGTAGAAGTACAAACTCTACAAGTCAACGTGAGGAAAGTTACTCTCCTTCTCCACTGAACATAGAGAAAATCAAGGCTCAAGCCTTGGGAAAAGGATGTGAAAACAATTGGCAGCAATATGCTCAGGCATTCATTGAAGCCGTCAAGAAAGAATATCACGCCAAGACAGACAAATCAGTGGTACTCATCATTGATGAGATAAACAGAGGAAATGTTTCCAAGATTTTCGGAGAACTGATTACATTGCTTGAAGCGGACAAACGAGACAAAGGCAATCACCCCATAAAAGTGACATTACCATACTCCAAGACATTGTTTGGCGTGCCAAGCAACCTGTACATCATAGGCACAATGAACACAACAGACCGAAGTACGGGGACGCTTGACTATGCCCTCCGTCGCCGCTTTGCATTTGTGACGTTAAAGTCTGACCCGAATGTGATAGTCAAACATTATGAGAAATTGGGCAACGACGACTTGAAAGCAATAGCCATCGACTTGTTCAACAATATCAAAGCCTTCATCACAAATCCAAAACATCTGTGTGGCGACTTGGGCATTGACGACCTGATGGTGGGCCACAGCTACTTTATGGCATCCTCTAAAGAAGAACTACAATGCAAGGTGGAATTTGAAATAATACCCCTCATCGCTGAATATATCAATGACGGCATCTTGACCGTGAACGACCAAGAGAAAGAAAAGGCGTTCGATGCCTGGGCGTCCCTCCTCCCCGTGCAGATAGTAGACGATGAGGACGAAGATAATATAGACGAAGAAGACGAATAGAATGATACAACTCCAAGAACACGAACAACTATGCAAGAATGACTTACCCGTTGAAAAAAGCGAAAGGTACGATAACCTTCAACTCATTCAATGGGATAAGCCTATGGACAATAGTGCATGGGGGTACTATGCCTCATTCAAAATTGGAGCAGAATGGATTGACAAGCAAGAAGCATTGGTGGTTACGGCAAAACGAGGAATGGAGAAAATCGATTTCCTGCGCATGTTTATGACATGCTTCTGCTCTGACCTTGCCGTGGATTCGTTTTCCAAAATCTATTCCATTGATCAGGAGAAGCCTGCCATTGTAGCCCCTGCATTGAGCGGTGTTGTTAGTCCACTTATCGTGTTTCATTTCATAGGAGTGGTAAACAGAATCAAGTCGTTAAGAAAAGGATATGTTCTGCGCCAAGAGAACCTTAAGAAGGTGAAGGGGCATACCAAAATGCTCAAAAACGAACGCATCAATATCGCCGTAAAACGATACGACCGTATTTATTGCGAATACGCTGACTACTCAGTAGATACTCCTGAGAACAGACTGTTAAAGAAAGCCCTTGTTTTCTCTCAGAGATTTGTCGCCAAGATAAATCGCAATAATGTAGTATATTCAAAAGTCAACCAGATGGTCACGAAAGCACTGTCGAAATTTGATTATGTGAGCGATGACATCAACATCAATTCCATTGGGCAGATACGCTCCAATAAACTCTATCGGGAATATGCGGAAGCCATGCGATTGGCCAAGGTCATATTAAAGCATTTTGACTATAGTCTCTCAAATGTAGAATCCACGGAGAATAGGGTCACGCCGTTTGTACTTGATATGTCTTTACTATACGAACATTATGTGTACGGTTTGTTACATGAAGCTTATCGAGAGAAAATCAGTTACCAGTATCGGGGAGTAACTGGACTGCCAGACTTTTTATACAAGTCGAAACATTTCAATGCTATACTGGATACCAAATATATTCCCAAATATGAGAAAGGGACGCTTGACAAATACGTCATAAGGCAACTGAGTGGCTATAGTCGTGATCTAACAATTTTGAGAAAGTTAGGATATGAAGATATTGACGAAGACTCACCGACTCCATCTGTTCCGTGCATCATTATATATCCTAAGGCTAAGAAAGATGGAGATTCTGGCAATCCGTTCAAAAGCAATAAGCTGAGAGATCTTTGCACGAGACATCTAAAAAAAATCTCGAGGTTCTACAAAATAAGCATCTCAGTTCCAACTATTAGCAGATAAACGAGAAAAATATCGACTTGTACGGTTGAAATTCCCCAATACGTCTGTAAGGGCAAAAGCTTTAAAATAGGCTCTTGATGCTATTAGTGAGAGATAGCAACGTGAATTACCAGGATTAAGAGGTTTTTCTTCTGGAAATTTGAAGAAAATATAAAGGACAATAATAACATGGTGACATAATAGTTATGGCAAAGAAATTTGAAATACGAAACAGTACGGCAGAGTTTCTGACTTTTGTGGCAGAAGGTAAGGAGCAAGGCATTCAGGTGCTATACAAAGATGAAACAGTGTGGGCTACGCAAAAGGCTATGGCTGTGCTCTTCGACTGCTCCGCTGATAACATCGGTTTGCATCTGAAGAACATATATGATACGAATGAATTGAACAAGGAGGCAACTACCGAGAAAATCTCGGTAGTTCAACAGGAAGGTACGAGAGAGGTTCGGCGCAACACGCTGTTCTATAATCTTGACGCAATCATTTCTGTTGGCTATCGTGTCAACTCCATCCGTGCCACACAGTTCCGCCAATGGTGTACCTATGTTATTCGGCAGTTCTCGCTCCGGGGCTATATCATAGACAAGAAGCGAATGGAGAACGGCTCATTTATCGGTGAGGACTATTTTGAGCATTTGCTGGCAGAGATACGTGAGATTAGATTGAGTGAACGAAGATTTTATCAAAAACTCACGGATATATATGCTACAGCTGTTGACTACAATAAGGATGCACCTACCACACGTCTGTTTTATAAAAAAGTTCAGAATAAGATGCATTATGCAGTGCATGGGCATACCGCAGCAGAACTTATAGTAGAAAGAGCCAATGCAGAAAAAGAACATATGGGACTGACTACTTGGGAGAATGCACCTGATGGAAAGATTGTCAAGCCAGATGTGAGTATCGCCAAGAACTATCTAAAACAAGTGGAACTTGAAGATATGGGAAAACTTGTCAACTCTGTACTTGATTTAGCTGAACGTATGGCAAATCGACATATACCAATGACTATGGAAGATTGGGCTAAACGTATTGATATTATTCTTGAAGCTGGAGGTGATGCCGTATTACATGATGCAGGAAAGGTTTCTGCTGAATATGCCAAGAGCTTTGCAGAGTCAGAGTTTGAGAAGTACCGTGTGATACAAGACAAATTATTCAAATCTGATTTTGATAAATTCAATTCTTTACCATTTGATGATATTAAGAATTGATAGTCCTATAACACCCATGTACGCGAAAAAATCCTCCATATCCCCCAGCATCGCCGTAACCCGTACAGTATAAGTACAATAAAGGCTGGCAGATAACTTCCCGAAAGCGATATCTGCCAGCCTATCTTCCAGCCGCTGAGGCGTATCTACCAGCGCAAGCTTAGTCGCAACACGGTTTCAATCCGGTTCGCGCCGACACTTCATCTTGTATGGCTTAAGTAGGGACATTCAGTAAATACTATAAAATTAGCCAACTAATTCATACACAAAATGTTGCGAATTAGTTGGCTTTTTTGTATCTTTAGGTATTCCCCCGCAAATAAGGTTTGGCAGCCAAAACGGGGGAAATCCCCTGAC
>FR882175.1:0-42065 GCA_000434935.1 Bacteroides sp. CAG:709
TATTCTTCTTAAGCTTCTTGAATGAAGGAATGTCCTTGCCTTCCTTGGCGTAGAATTCCCCGATTTTCTTGATACAGGCAGGAGAGCAGTCCTGGACTATGTTCATCGGGCCCATATCCTTGCCGTCCTGCGACCAGGTTACTGTCCACTCAGAGTCATGGCCCCATACACAGGCGATTACTGAATTCGGATGGAATTTGCTCTGACCCGGTGCAATTATCTCCACCTGACAGTCGCCGCTCACCCATTTCGCATCCGCATTCGCGAACACGACAGCGAGCATCATCATTGACAATAGAAACTTTTTCATAATTTAATTTATTCTGGTTTTTTTCACTCTTGATCAACATTGCGCAGAGCACGACTCCGATACCTGCTCCGGCCTGATCATTGTCAATAAAAATTAGACTACCCGAAGTTTTTCCGGATAGTCTGCAAAGATAACTAAAATAGTTAAACAATTGGCACCCTCACTATTTCATCCTCAGCCACATGTAGCCGAAACGCTCACATGCTGCGCGCTCCAGCTCCTCGCGGTCGTCAGGATGGGCAATCGAGATAAGCGCCTTGGCCCTTTCCGCCAAGTTCTTGTTCCTCAGGTAGACACAGCCGTATTCCGTCACCACGTATTGTGTCTGGAAACGGGTCGTGACTACACCGGCACCAGGTGTAAGGTGAGAAACGATCTTGCCTTTTCCTTTCATTGTCCTGGACGGAAGCGCGATGAAGGTCTTGCCGCCTTCGGACAATGCCGCGCCGTACATGAAGTCATGCTGGCCTCCCACACTGGAGAAAATCATGTCGCCGATACTGTCGGCGCAAACCTGTCCGGTAATGTCCACCTCGATGGCGGAATTGACAGCCATTGCCTTAGGATTCTGACGGATGCGCTGAGGGTCATTGGTCCACGCGACATCGTAGAACACAGCATCCTTGTTATGATCCAGATAATCATACATGTGGCGGGAACCGAGGGCAAGACAAGCGACGCTGCGTCCCGGTTCGATCTTCTTGCAGGAATTGTCAATGACTCCCGACTGCATGAGGCGGAAAACGCCGTCTGTCATGGCTTCGGTATGGAGTCCCAGGTGCTTATGGTCTTTCAATCCGTTCAGAATCGCATTTGGAATACCTCCGACACCGATCTGCAATGTCGCACCGTCAGGAATTTCCTCGGCAATGTATGATCCGATGGCTGCTTCTATCGGGGTCGGCGCACCGAACTGCATGTCCACAGGTGCATCGTCGCATTCCACAGCCGCGTCAATTTCCGAAACATGGATCATTGCCGTACCGTAAAGGTATGGTATGCTCTTGTTGATCTGCGCAATGACAATCTTCGCGGATTCCACTGCCGACAGAGCCAAGTCTGCGGAAATACCGTAGCTGCAATATCCGTTTTCATCCGGCAACGAGCAGTTTATACATGCCACGTCAATCGGGATTTCTCCCCTGCGGAACAAGCTCGGAATTTCTCCGAGGAAGCCCGGGATAAGGCTGCCGTAGCCGTCAGCGACATATTTGCGCTGGTCCGCGCACAGGAACACGCTATTGACAATGAATGAGTCCCGATATTCCGGCTTGCAGAAAGGTGCCACTCCTTTGGTGACATTGAATCCGGATACGACTTTCACGTCACGCAGTTCATCGGCGCGTCTCGCCATGGCTTCCTGCAAAATGACAGGTACGGCGGTGCTGCCCTGAAAATAGACCCAGTCTCCGGATTTGACGAGTTTCATTGCCTCGTCGGCGCTCACAAATTTCATAATAATAATTCAATTATTTATAAATCTCGCGGAACAGTTTCAAGCCATGTTCCAGGCGGGCGTAGTCGTCTTCGGTCTTCATCAGGGAGACGCAGACGCGGATACCTTCCCTCGTGCTTTTTGCCGAGGACAATGTTATCGCACAAATTCCACATCTGAGAAGTCCGAGCAGAAGTTCACTTCCGGTTTTTCCCGGATAGCCGACCGTGAAGAAGAAGCCGTCGCTGACATCCTCGTCCAGGTCCTTGTCATATACCAGATGGAATCCGTTTTCGATGAATGCAGCCTTGACACGGGCAGACCTGCGGCCATATTCCCTCAGGTTCTCCACGAAGTTGTACAGGCCGTCAGCAGCCGCGCCCAGCATTGCCGCGAACGCGCATTGAGCTGAATGCGAGCAACTTGAAGAATTCACATAGATATATGTCAATGAGAAATTGTCTCCGAACCGGCCGATGCCGTAACGCGACCTCAACTCAGGATATTCCCTGTGATACAGCTTGTCGGAAATCGCCACCATGGCAATTCGCTCACCGGCATAACTGAATATCTTGGAAGCGGATATGAGCATCACCCAATTGTCGGTATACCTCGCCACTGTCGGCTGATAAGGCGCCGCATACGGAACCGATCTGTCCTTCCTGAAATCCATGCACATGTAGGCCATGTCTTCCAGAGCGATGACATCATATTTCGTACACATTTCGCCGATTATCCTGAGTTCTTCCTCCGTCAGGCACACCCAGGAAGGGTTGTTCGGGTTCGAGTAGACCATCGCGCAGACTTTCCCGTCACTGAACAATGATTCCAGTTTCTCTCGGAGAGCCTCGCCCCGGCAGTCGTAAATATCGAACATGCGGGTCGGAAGCCCGATGACATTGGCCTGGACATAGTGGGACGGAAAGCCCGGATTCAGGTAGACGACGGTGTTTTTCCCGGAAACGAGCTGCGAGCACTCCAGAAGAAGGTTGTAGCAGCCCTGCATTGACCCGACCGTCGGAACGATTCCTTCGGGGTGAATGTCAATGCCGGTGAACGCCTTGACGAACCTGGCGCCGTTCTGTTTCAGCTCCGTGGTGCCGGATGCCGGCGGATAAATCGAAGCCATGCCCTCGTCGAGCGCCTTTTTCTGAGCCGCAACGCCGATTTCACATGCATTGATACCCGGAATGCCGAATTCCAGATGCACGAATTTGTCCCCGGAAATATGCTCCAGTTCATGAGCCACGTTCACGCATTGGCGTATCGTCGCATGATTTATATCGGAAATGTCCATGTCTTTCAGGACATTCTGAAGGTCTTTTTCTGAAATAGGTAGCATCAATTCAGTGTTTTTTACTTCTTCGACGCCTCAAGTCCGGCGTTGAATGCAGCAATGTTCATTTCCACGATTTTCTCTCCCTTGCGGGCAAACACTTCCGCGATTCCTTCGCGAAGTTTCTCAGGGTCAATGATTTCCATCACAGATGCAGAGGCACCGAGCAACACCATATTGGCGCTCTTCGGCGAGCCTACGTCTTTGGCGATGGCATCGCAATCCACGGAAACTACCCTGCCTACAGATGCAAGTTCCTTATGGATATCAGCCATTTCCGGATAGTTCGGAATATTTACGAACGGTGTGGTATTGGTAACGATCCATCCGTCAGGAGCAAGCCAAGGAAGGTATCTGAGCGCTTCCATCGGCTCAAGCGACAGGATAAGGTCGCATCCGCCCTTAGGTATCAGGTCACTCCAGATACGTTCGCGGCTGAGTCGCAGGTTGCTCTGCACATCTCCACCGCGCTGGCTCATGCCGTGAACCTCGGCCTGTTTCAGATGAAGATTCTGGTCCAATGCTGCCCAGCCGATGACTGTAGCGATGGAGAGGATTCCCTGTCCTCCCACGCCTGCGAGAATAATGTCTTTCTTATCCATATTATTTCTCCTGTTTTTTAGCGGCCGCTGCTGCATGACGTCTGGCTGTCTGGATGCATTCCCTGCGGCAGATTATAACTGAAACTCCGTGATAGTTTATTTCTTCTTCAATGACTTTTTCCATGTCCGGATAGTTCTTCGGAAGAGGGACGATGGTGCGGATATGTTCAGGCTCCACGCCGATTCCCTTGCAGATTTCCTCAAGCTTACCGGTACCCGCAGAATCCTGTCCTCCAGTCATTCCGGTGGTCAGGTTATCTGAAATGCAGACCACGATGTCGGCTTTCGCATTGACGGCATCAAGCAGGCCGGTCATGCCGCTGTGGGTGAATGTCGAGTCACCTATCACAGCTACGGACGGCCAAACGCCCGAGCAGGCGGCGCCGATGGACATTGTAACGGACGCACCCATTTCGACGCAGGTATGGAATGCCTTGAACGGCGGAAGATATCCGAGCGTATAGCATCCGATGTCACTGAATACGCGCGCCTGCGGCTCATAACGCTCCAGGACCACGTTCAATGCCGTGTAGAAGTCTCTGTGACCGCAGCCCTGGCACAGTGCCGGAGGACGCGGAACGGCTACCTGGGACGCCGCCTTGTTTCCTGTAGGAGCCAGGCCGACAGCCGCGCGTACGCAGTCCGGTGTGAGTTCTCCGGTACGAGGCAATGTTCCGTCAAGTCGTCCGCTGATGGTGAGGGCAGCATTGTCCCCGTCATAGAGGAGTCCTCTGAGTCTTTCCTCGATGAGAGGCTGGCCTTCTTCCATCACGATTATGCGGCTGCACATCGAAGCAAGTTCGCGTGCCTGTTTTTTCGGGAACGGATATCTGGTGACTTTCAGCACCGGATAAGGGCATCCGTCAGGGAAATTCTCCATCAGATAGTTATATGCAATGCCGCAAGCGATGATGCCGACGGAAGCGTCAGCTCCCTTCACGAAAGCATTGTCCTGAGAATCCTCGGAGTCCGCCGTGAATGCGAGCACGTCATCTGCGAGCTGGCGCACACGTTTTCTGGCATTGGCCGGCAGGGTCACCCAGTTGGACGCGAGCTGCGGCTCCGGGAATTTCACCTGGTTTTCTCCCTGAATTTCGCCGGTAGAAACGACGGCGCGGGAGTGCGCCATTCTGGTAGTCAATCTCATAAGTACCGGGATATGACGGGATTCCGAGTATTCAAACGCCTCACGGACCATGTCATAAGCCTCCTGCTGGTCGGACGGTTCGAAGCATGGAACCATGGCGAAGTCAGCATAGAACCTGGAGTCCTGCTCGTTCTGGGAAGAGTGCTGCGAAGGGTCGTCGCATGCCACGACCACCAAGCCTCCATTGGCTCCGGTGATGGCCGAGTTCACGAAAGCGTCCGCGCATACGTTCATGCCGACATGTTTCATGCAGACCAATGTTCTTTTTCCGGAATACGACATGCCGAGTGCCGATTCCATAGCGGTTTTTTCGTTGGAGCTCCATTCACAATGCAGGCCGCGTTCCTTAGTGAGAGGATGCGCCTGAATATATTCCGTAATTTCAGTCGATGGAGTTCCCGGATAAGCGAAGACGCCGGACAGCCCTGCGTGCAGCGCACCTAGGGCCAAGGCCTCGTCACCGAGAAGAAGAAATTTTTCAGCCATATCAGTAACTTTTAAAGATTGTCACATATTTTCCTCCCCTAAGTTACAAATAATTCGAATTAAACAAAAATTTCTTCGATTTCTAAATACTTTTTCGCGAAAATGGCAAAAATTGTCAAATAGTTGTTTGCGTGGGATGGGGCATGTGGATGGAAACTAGGGTATCGCGCATGATTGCACACCTAGCGGAATGTCTGCACATAGTGCGTGGAGCATAAATCCCTGTGCCATAATAAATTAGCCATTTTCAGAGTCGTCGTTTCGCCAACTCTGAAAATGGCGAACCTCCTAATAATCTGTTACTTACGCATCACGGCAAGGCTTACGTAAGGCAAACGGTTAAGGTTTGATAAAAATGTAAAATATTACGGGTATTATTTGTATTCTCCGTAGCTTTTAACATGAAACGTTCTTTATTCCCAACAAGTAGTTGCACATCTTTGCACGCAAATAAGAATAACCTGGATAGAAATACAGTCATTGACACGCTACAACAGCGAGGTGGATTCATAACCACAGGTGAAGTGAAAAGCCGTGGTGAATATGAAAATCAGGACAAAATACTGCTATTTAGGCACAAAATCGAGTCAATTTGACCCGATTTTCCATAAGAAAACAGTATATTTGTCCCGATTAGCATTTTTGGATATGACGACAGAAATTGAAATATTACAATATCTGCACTATCATCCCCTTTCGAAGCGGACGGAAATTGGCAGTGCCGTCACAGCGAGTATAAGCGACCGCACTCTGAAACGCATCATTGCAGACTGTGTCGAGAAAGGGGCTGTTGAAGTAGTTGGCAAAGGACCGGCCACAAGATACAAACTCACTCCTCAGGCTCATGTCACCATGCCGCTCAATCTTGACACCTATTTCGATAACGATATAGACGAACGCAAAATACAGGAAAATTTCAACTTCAACCTGATACGTGAGATACTACCGAATGTTAGTTTGTTTTCGGAAAACGAACTCAAATTGCTGCATGAAGCACAATCAAAATTCCGTCTGCACCTTTCTGAAATGACGGATACTGAATATCGCAAGGAAATGGAAAGGTTAGGCATAGACTTATCCTGGAAATCTTCGCAGATAGAAGGCAATACTTATTCATTGCTTGAAACAGAACGTCTGTTGAAAGAGAAACAGACCGCCAACGGAAAAACAAAAGAGGAAGCAGTGATGCTGCTCAACCATAAGGACGCACTCGACTTCATCCTTGACGAGCCAGATTATCTGAAAGCAATATCTTTAAGTCGGATAGAGGAGATTCACGCTCTGCTCATCAAGGAGCTGGGAGTCGAACGCAACATCCGTCATAGACGCGTCGGTATAACTGGAACAAATTATCAACCACTCGACAACGAATTTCAAATAAGGGAAGCTCTTGAAGACAGTTGTCTACTCATAAACGGCAAGAGTGAAGTGTTTGAAAAGGCCCTGCTGGCCCTTGTGCTTCTTTCATACATACAGGCATTTACTGACGGCAACAAGCGTGCAGCTCGTATCATAAGCAACGGAATTTTAATTGCATACGGATATTGCCCTATCTCCTTCCGAAGTGTGGATTCAATAGACTATAAAAAAGCAATGCTTATGTTCTATGAACAGAATAATATTGCCGCATTCAAACAGATTTTTATTGACCAATTCCTATTCGCCGTTAAAAATTATTTTTAAACTGAAGAAATCGGTTGGAGAAGACTGACCATGACCATCTTGGAAAAGTTATTACCTACTGTTCGCTTTCGCTCTTCTGCTAGGCGTGGAGCACAAATCCCTGTCCCATAACAAATTCGCCATTTTCAGAGTTAGCGAAACGACAACTCTGAAAATGGCGAATTATTTGATAACCATTCGTTTACACTCCACGCCCTACAGCGAAATGAGCGCCTGTCGCGGGGCGGTGTCGTGGCGGCGGCCTACGTTGAAGGAGATGCCGAAATTCAGGCCCAGGTGAAGCTGTCCGTATGGGTACGGAATGCCTTCGGCGGTCGCTTTGGCGTACTTGAATCCGATGGCATCGGCACCCAGGAACATGTTGAATCCTGCGGCGTGGAAGCCCAGGGCGGCGCCCATTGTGGAGCCGTAGGACGAAATGGCGTAGTTTGTGGCCAGACTGAACCATTTGCATGGCTTCAGATTGGCATAGAAACGGCCTTCAGACCAGGTATAAGGGCCATTGAAACGGGTCGAGCTCAGGAAACCGGCGGTGAGACCCTTGTAGAAAGGCATCACATATTCGGCACCGAAATTCATGGTCATTGTCAGCATCTTGAACTTGCTGGCATCCTTGGCCGTCCTGTAGAACTTCGCAAGGTTCTGGAGATCATCGCCTAGCGTCTTGAACTGCTCTGAAAGCGAATTCTCCTTGCCCTCGCCCTCATCGAACGAAATATTGTCGAAACCTTCGAACGACCAGCTGTCTTTCCGGGTCTTCGCCTCCGTGACGCTGTTCCATGAAATACCGCCAATGTCATTCAAAGCAAGGGAAAGCCTCAGGCCGGGAATCAGTTCCAGTTCTGCACCGAGGTCAATGGCAGCACCATAACCGCCTATTACAGAGCCGATATCGGAGCCGTTGAATTCCTTGAAACCGAACTTGTCCAGAAGGTCGGCATCCTCGGGAGAATCAATGTCCGCGCCGGTTTCCCCCTTCGTCTTGACGTCGAGAAGGCCGCAGGCTGCGGTCAATGTTCCACTGGAAGTGACGCTCCACTTGTCCTCGGTCATCTGGACACGCATTTTGTCAATACGTGCCTCGGCGCTTCCCTCGCCCATGAGGAACTTCACACGCGCACCGACATTGATCTTATCCGCGAACTGACGCGACCATCCGAAGGTATATTCCATATAGGCATCAGCCTTGACAGCCATGTCCGAAATGTCGTAATACTGCGACTTGCCGGCATTCTTCATGAAGTCGAAGAGACTGTAGGGAACGTTCAGTCCCGCATTGACACGCTGACGGATACCGAAAGTGAAGAACGACTTTTTTCCCCAGATACCGAGCGAGAAGATGGACATGTCCACGTTCACACCGAGCCTGTTGCTGTTCTTCAGTTTACCCAGGAAATCATCCGGGGAGACAGCAGAGCTCATGAATGTAGTCAGCTGACCGTCAACAGGATACAGGAATGTATTCACACCCATGTTACTCTGTGCGGACAATGCCGTGCCGCCAAGTGAGGGCAGGGAAAAATAGCTTCTTTCCGCTGAAAATGCGGGGTTCAAATCTCCCCTTCCGTTATATCCGCTCATGAAATAGGCGGAACGCAACATCGTCTGCTGTGCGAAAGCGCTTGCTGCCGCCAGCATTGACACCAATATCGTAAAAAGAATTTTTCTCATGATTTTCATAGATTAAAGACCGGAATCAATGTCCATTTTGGCCTGGAGCCTGATTTTCATGTTCTTGAACTGCACGCCCTGATTCTTGTTCAGGCAGACGCCCTCCAACGTACCGGGATCGCTTCCGGTAAGGTTCAGGCGAAGGCCGTCAAGCTTGCGCATCTGCTCCGCGCTACCCTCCAGATTCAGGGTCAATGCCGATGTAGAAGGCTTTTCGACAGATCCTGCCGGGATATTTCCATCCAATGACACCTTTATTTCAGGAATGACATTGCCGTACACATCGATGGCAGCGGCATCAAGAGAAATGGACAACGGAATCATGTTTACGAAGTCGAACTTCACGTCAGCATTACGGATTTCCAATGCAAAACTCTCATCCTTAGGGTTGAAATTCTCATTCCAGCCTGTAAAATCAGTGCTGTAAACTATCTTGACATCCTTTCCGAATGCCAGCGAGGCAGCCACTTCATAATCATAAACGATATTGTACCTGCCTCCAGAGGTCAACGTCACGAACTCGTCAGCAGCCTCTACATCAATGTTTTCCATACCGATACGGTCAGGTACAATGCTGATGATCGATGACAAGTCAGGCACTACGACAGATGTAAATCCGGTCGGAACGCCTTCTCCGGTCCTGGAGACATATAGCTGATTCATCCCGGAAGGACTCAGCGTAACTGCCGTGCCTCCGTTGGCATTGCCGACATGAGCAGAACGCCTGTCGGCGCCCTTGTATGACATGATATCGGCATTGAGGTTCAATGTAAGCGGGGTGCGGTTGTCAATATCTATCTTCAGCGCAGGATTGTACAGGTCGAGGACCACGTCATCGCCGCTCACGAAATCAGGCAAAGTGCCCACATTCGAAATGAAAGGCTCGATGACAATGCGCGGGTTCACCTTGACCAGCGCGGACTTCACAATCAATGATGAAATGGACATGTCGATATCGGCTGAAATTTCATTCGGAATTGCAGCCACGGTAGCCCCGAAGTCCGACAACACGGCATTTACATCGAAGGCTCCAAGCTTTATCTCATCATTCAGCACGATCTTATGCTTATCAGCGAGAAATCCCTCACCTGAAGGTATCTTGTCGAAATCAATGCCGACGATATTCAGATGATAGTTCTTGGCCGTCTTGGTGACCTGTGTACTATTGATGGTCAGGATATTGCCGTTCGGATTGAAGTTCATGCCGGCGTCTTTCACATCTGCGAATTCCAGATAATCCGGAAAATCAATGGTCAGGTCAGACAAAGTCGCCTTTCCTGCAGTCGTCTTCAAAGAGACGGTCACGACGCCTGAAACTTCAGCATCCTTTACAGCCAGAATTTCAGTCGGGACATTTTCATTGACCGTCATCGGTGTCGAAGAGGCCTTGAAATGCTTGGTGTACGGTGTAGACGGAACCGTTCCGCTTGACGGCAGCGGGAGTTCGCTCTTCTTGATCGTGGCACTATATCCGCCGTCCGTCACCAGCTCGTCCGGGAACGAGAAAACCGGCAGCGTCACATCCGAAGATGTACCGCGTCCGGTCACAGAAATATAGTAATCTCCCGAAGCATCAGCTTTCAAGACATCCTTGTCATCGTTACCAAGGTTAAGGAAGTCATCGACCAGAATAAGTTCGGAGTTTCCCAGCGGCGCGCTGATATCCCCGTCAATGCTTATATTCGTGTCAATGTCTTTCGTAAGATCGTAATCCTCATTGAAACATGAAGTTACGGCTACTGCTGCAGAAAGCATTGCCGCGCCCGACAGCAGATGGGTCAAAATTCTTTGCAAAGACATAAAAAAAGGTTTTCGCAAAGTTACCCAATAATTCCGCAAATTCAATGTACTTGGAGCATTTCCTTCAGCCGGTCCAACGACATTGATGTAAAATCATTGATCGCATAGTCGGACAGAGGCGCGACCACCTCCCGCGGGTTCGAAGTCACGAGTCCCACGACGGTGGCTCCGCTCGCGCGCGCAGCCTTCAGCCCATTGACGGAGTCCTCGAACACCACCGTATCTTCCGGCGTTCCCCCGAGTGCGTGCATCGCCATCAGGAAGCATTCCGGATCAGGTTTCGAGCGCGTAAACGACTCACTTGTAAAGACATGCCCGACGATATCCTTGAAATCGGGATAATGCCTGTAGACATTTTCCATCTTGGCCTTGTTCGAGCTTGTGACCACAGCCGTCGGGACGGAAGCCGCCTTCAGCTGTTTCATGAACTCCATCACTCCGGGAATCGGCGCATACGACATGTTCTGCTCGAATTCATACAACTCTTCGATGATATGTTTCTGCAGTTCCGTCTGTCCCTTGAAGTAAGTATCCAAGATATGGGTCAATGTCTGTCCTTTGCTCAATCTGCCGATTTCGCCGACATCGCCGTACTTTTTGCCAATGTTGTTCCAGAGCACGGTGTACTGTGACTCCGTGTCCAGAACAACACCATCCAAATCGAAAAGAACGACCATTATTTGGAGAGTCCTTTGCTGATTTCGTGAGCAAGATACTCGTAGTGAGTCTTGTCGACGCCCTTGGCAGAAGAAGCTCTCTTATCTACCACCTTCTTGATTTTCAGGAGAGTAGAGTAGAATGCAGCCTTGCCCTGGATCTTGATGTCAGATTCCCTGCGGGCTGCAGTGAGGCTGTTTTCCTCCGCATGAGCATGACCGCAGCCGATATGCTGGCATGGCCATGTGTCATCAATTGCCTCTACACCATGAGCGAAGATGTCATCAGCAGCGAAACCTTTCGCACTTACAGGGCTTTCAAGCAGACCGAGATAGTCGAACATGCTGTAGACGAACGCATACTCCATGTTTCTGTCAGAAAGCGTAAGCTGCTTGCCGGCAATGGTCTTGCCGAATACCAATGAATAAATGTCATCGATATACTCTTCTACGGTGTAAGGATTCTCAGCAAGTCTGGAAGTGTAACCCACCTTCGGATATGTGGAAATCAGGTTCCTGACATAAGCTGCCTGAAGGTCATTGACCAGAGGGTTGGAAGGCTCGAACTTGCGGAGCAGGTCAGGATTTTGGAGCCATTGCGGCATTTCTGCGGCTTTCGTATAGATGAACTCGAGAGCCTCTTTCTGCTTTTCTTTAGTAACAGGTTCAAATGCCTGCTTACCGTCACCGTGGACAGGATAGAGAAGGAAGTTTCCGCCGATGTATTTCATGACATGGCCCATGTAGCGGTTGAACTGCTTGAGGACCTCGCCATACATCTCGTGGGTATATTTGTAGTTCTCGCCGTCTTTTGCAGTCCACTCGTCCAGATGCGACATAATGATCTTAAGGTTGCGCATACCATACTCGCTGGCCTTGACAGCATCGTCACCGAGAGATTCGGTCTGCGCTGCAGGGTCGACAGAAGACAGGAATTCCTGCTCGCCGTACCAGTACATAGGGTCGTCGGTATGAGCCTTGATCCACTCGTTCAGAACCGGTTTCTCATCTTCCGGAGTAGCGGCCTCATAGATAGGCTTGTAACCCCAACTGATTGCATAGTAATCATATACACCAAGCCTTGGAGGAAGAAGCCATGTTACGCCATCACCCGGCTGAGCCACATAATTGTAACGGGCATAGTCCATTACCGAAGGAGTGGTACCGTATTCGTCGGTGAAGGTCTTGCTGCGGAGAGAGTCCACAGGATAAGCATAAGAAGACCTCATGTTGTGCATAAGACCGAGAGTGTGTCCGATTTCATGAACCACAAGGTATCTGAGAAGCGGTCCCATCTGCTCTGCGGTATATACCTCCCTTCTGGATGCAGGCTCCACTGCAGAAGTCTGGATGAATGACCAGTTGTGCAGGAGTTTCAGCACGTCATGATAGAAATATACTGAACCGTTGATGATTTCGCCTGAACGAGGGTCTGTCCATGAAGGGCCCATCGCATTGGCCGTCTGGATGGAAGCATATCGCAGGCAAGAGTAGCGGATATCGTCCGGATTGAAGTCAGGATCGTCCTTAGGATAGTCCTTGGCTACGATTGCATTCTTGAAGCCGATAGCCTCGAATGCTCTCTGCCAATCCTCGATACCTTCCTTGAGGTAAGGACGCCATTCTGCAGGGAATGCATCGTCAATATAATAAACGATAGGTTTCTCAGGCTCTACCATTTCTCCGGCCTTGTATTTTTCCAGATCCTCAGGCTTAGGAGCTATGTTCCAGCGGTTTATATAGCTTACTATTTCGCTGCGGTCCTTTTTCTCCGTATACTCGACATGTCTGTCCTTGAAGTATCCGATACGGTAGTCTGCAAGTCTAGGACGCATCGGCTGGTCAGGAAGCCGGATCATTGAAACCGAAACTACAGCAGTAAACGGCTCTGATGCCACGGTATATACCATTCTGGTACGGAATACGATGTTCTTAGGGAAGGCCTTGAAATCAAGAATGGATGACATGTCCGACTTGAACGAGCCTTTCTTCCTGCTGATGCCGAACAGTCCGTCAAAAGGAGATGCAGGAATGAACGGCGACATATATGACTCATCGCTGCAGAAAAACTTGGTGACATCTATCACGACACCTGTGGAATCAGGATTGACAGCCTTGATAGGGAAAGCCTTCATGACAGGCTTGGCGTAGTTCAATGCAACCCCTTTGGAAATGGACTCTGCAGAATCACATACGGCACGGATGGTGCCGTCCATAAGATAAACCTTGTCTTCATCGCAGCTCCACTCGACCAGTGTAGGCTCGCCAGGCATCTGACCTGCAATGACATCCGAATTGTCACTTGTGGATGATACCTTGGTAGCGAGCAGCATCGGTTTTCCCATCAGTTCGAAAGGAATCTCCAGATAATACGTGTTCTTTACCTTGTGGATGTCCATGACACCTTTGGCGGTCTCCGCTTCAGCAGTAATGACCTTGTCATAGCTTTTCTTAGACGAAGCCTCAGACTTCGTAGTGTCTGCGCTTTCTTTCTTCGCTCCTCCCTTCAGAAGACTCGCGAGAGACGGCTGCGCACCCATAACCGCTGTACCAGTAAGCATTGCTACAGCCCCGGCAGCCAGCATTTTCATCATTTTTGTTTCCATCTACCTTTTTATATTTAGCAAATTTTATTTGGCATATTTGTTTCCGATCGCCTGCAAATCCACGCCGCAATTATCCTTGACGGCCTTTATCAGAATATCGTATTTGATACGGAGAATTTCGTAACCATCCATAAGTTCCTGCATCTGTGCTGAAGAATGAGTTACGATCGTCTTGACGAAATCGGAAATATCCAACTCCTTCTTAGGGCAAATACAAGGATAAACTCCGTCAGGGTCATAACGCCAGAAACCGACCTTTCTCGGATAGTCCGGATCATTTTCATATTGCTTGTATTCATCCTGCTTGAAAGAGACTCCGTAATACTTTTCACTAGGAGAAAAGAATCCCTCAGGAATGGTCATCAGATTGTTCGAATAGATATAATTTCCCCAGAGATATCCGCTTACCTCTCCCCTGATATCAGCCAACTTGTCCTCATCGGTAGGAATATCTCCTTTATGGAGCCTTCCGATAGCGATATAACTCCTGCCGGAGCCGACCAGGAGGTCGTCACTCTTGCTGGTAGAAACGCTTATACTATCGGCGAGAAGCACCTTCAGAGGAAAGTATTTTTTCGCGAATTCTTCCGGATAGACCTCGGTCAATACAGCTTTCACATATTCGATGGCATCATCCAACACCCCGTCCTTGATTCTTATCAAGTCATTATTGGACTCCGAACCGACATTCCACTTGAAGTCCACGTCGGTATAATCGGAAAGGATATACACTCCCGTCTTCTGATTGTACTCGTAAATATAGTGGAGGGCAGGATTGTCGCTATCCTCTATCTTATAAGGAATCTCGCCCCTCTCAGAATGGAGAGGGTCTTCCTTGTAACAAGCCGTCAGCATTGCCGGCAATACAACGGACGCCAATATCGTCTTTATGGTCAATGTTTTCATTTTCAATACGATTTCAATGTTTTACGCCGTAGCCTGAGGATTTCTTACAGGCCTTTCAATATCAGTGAGTTCCGGTTCCATTTCCAGCACCTCCTTAGGGACAGGGAGTGTATACGCCGGATCATTTTCCTGAAGGACATAGGTCTCGGTCACAGTAGGATTCTTAATGTCCGGAGTATAGGTATGGGTAATGGAAGGACGTCCCCATCTCCTGAGGTCGAACCATCTCAGACGTTCGAAGCACATTTCCCTTCTGCGCTCATCGCGGACAGCCTGGATTACATCTTCCTTGGAGGTCGCCGTAAGCGGCACATATTTGTCAGGCTTAATCCTGTTCACCCTGATCCTTTCTACATCTTCGAGGGCATCAGCTGATTTTCCGTCGATGTGGGAATAAGCCTCAGCCCTGTTCAGATATGCCTCAACAGTTCTTATGGCCTGTCCGTATCTGGAAGTATATGAAGCCATATAGGACTTGAACGGTGCATATTTCTTCACATTCAAGAAGCCGCCCAGCCATCTGATATACATGCCCTTCTTTCCTCCGCGAAGGTCGCCGTCGATGTACATTGCCAGAAGCTCGGCTGACGGGGGATAGCAACTTCCTGCACCCTCAGCAGAAAAGATTTCCGTAGAATATCCGAAGGTGAAGAGAATCTCAGGATTTCGTGAGGTAAAGAACCTGTCCATGTAAGAATATGAATCGATAGAAGCGTCATCCACCGCCTTCTGGTTCAAATCCCAGATATCAGCCTTGATGGAGAGTGCCGCATTGGCGTACTTGGCTGCATCTTCCCAATTCTGCATATAAAGGCAGACGCGGGAAAGGAACACCTCAGCGGCAGCCTTGTTCCATCTGAACACCGAATTGCCGTCTCCGCAAATTTCGAATTGCTTCAATGCATTTTCACCGTTTGTGAGAATCTGGTCATAAATGGCTGCCACGCTCTCCCTCTGGAATTTCTTGTTTTCCACGCCGATAAGGCCATTGACCGGTACGCCGGCAGCCTTGTCCGCTGTCTTCGGGTCATAAGGCTCTCCATAGAGATTCACCAGCATATAGTAAGCATAAGCCCTGATCATGTAGGCCTCCGCCTTCACCTGTGCTTTCTCTTCCAGAGTTCCCTCCATGTCATCCACATCATTGAGAATCATGTTGCAAGTGAAAATCTGGTGATAATACAGTCCCCAGGCGCCATCGCTGTTCAGCACGCCTTCGCGCTGTCTTTCAGGCTCCTGCTGCCAGGTATAATAGCCGAAAGCCGCAATTCGCTTGTCAGGTGCGAAAGTCGAAGCCTTCTTCGCCAGTTCCTCGCAGTCATCCGTCATAGCGTCAAGCCATGCATTCTGCGGGCTATACTCGTTCATCTTGTAATATATCTCGCCGGCAATCAGTTCCTTGTAGTCACTGGCATTCTTCGGTCTGATCTGGTCCTGTGACGACTCCTTGAGGAAGTCCGAGCAAGAAGCCAGGGCCAATGCTGCCGAAGCGCATGCGAACACTTTGTATATTGTTTTCATTGTCATCATTATTAGAAAGTTATGTCGAGTCCGAAAGAGAATGAAGATACAGGAGGAGTAGTGATACCGATATTACCCATACCCAGCTGTTCAGGGTCCTGGCCGTTTAGTTTCTTCGAGCAGACTGTCCAGAGGTTGTTGCCCTCCAGACGGACATTGGCCGCACCCACATGGATCTTCTTGCAGAAGCTTTCAGGGATGGCATATCTGATGTAAGCCGTCCTGAGACGCAGGAAGTTGGCCGATACGACACGCAGGTCGCTCTGGTTGTACATCTGCCATCTGTTGTCAGCGATAGTCAGTTCCCTGTCACTGAAGAAGCCTGTCATCGAAAGGCTTTCCGTCGACAATGCCGGTATTACAGCCCATGCCTCATCTCCCGGTTTGCGCCATCTGTTCACGAATTCTCCAGACATATTCTGCTGAGGAGCAGGGAGATACTGGCCGCTGTTGTTATAGAGGTTGTTCCTGCGGACCTTCGCTCCCAAACTGTAGGAGAAGAACAGGCCGAGCGTCAGTTGCTTGTATGTGAAGTTCGTGCTGAAACCGCCCTGCATGTCAGGAACACGGTTTCCGGAATAGGCGAAAGCCTTGGCATACATTTCTTCACGGGTGATGCCGTCGGTTTCTTCAATGTCCTTGAATGTCGGAAGTCCCTTTTCATTGAGCCCGGCAAACTTGTAGGAGAAGAAGGAGTTTATGGCATATCCCTTGAGCACTGCGGAACCGTCCACATATTGAGCATAAGTATATTCATCCTGCATACCGCCTCTCGTAATCTTATTGATGTTCTTGGCGGAGTTCAATGAAAGTGACCATCTGAAGTCACGTGTCTTTACAGGCACGGCATTGATGATGAGTTCATAACCCTTGTTCATGATGTCTCCGACATTGAGGCTCATGCTCGAAGTTCCGGTGGTAGGAGATACCTCGACGGAGACGATCTGGTCATTTCCCTGCTTGTAGTAGTACTCCACTGTACCGGAAATTCGGTTGTCAAGTACGGAGAAATCGAGGGCGAGGTTATATGAGGTCGTCTTCTCCCATTTCAGCAACGGGTTAGGCAGTTTGGACAATGTCGCCAAGTAGTCACCCGTGGTCTGGTCCATTGAACCGAGCTTGATGATCATGCTTGGAGTCTGGTCGTCCGAAACGTTGCCCTGAATACCGTAAGAGCCCTTGATGGAGAGTTCATTGAGCCACATCACGTTTTCGAGGAATGACTCGTTCATGATATTCCACCTTCCTGATACTGACCAGATAGGCAGGAATCTTGTACTCTTGTCCTGACCGAACTTGTTGGAACCGTCAGCACGGACATTGGCATTCACGATATATCTTCCCTTATATGCGTATGAAAGCACACCATAGACGGAGAGGTAATTGGAGACTCTGTCGGTGATGGAATTCGGTGTGGATTTCTGCAATGCATTGAACTTTGGCCACTGTACCGGATCGATTATTACCGAAGTCATACCGCGGTCCGGAAGATAACCCCACTGGGTACTTGAGAGACCGGTATATTTGGAGGACCTTGCCTCGAATCCGCCTGCTGCGGAAATGTGATGGCCCTTGATGTATTTGCTGTAATCCAGCTGGAGACGTGCAGTGTAGCCGAAATTCCTGGTATTGGAAGAATAGAACTTGCCACCGTAAGGCAGCTCGCAGAGATTCTGCTTGAAAGTCTTGTCGTCAGGAAGGGCAACACCATAGTTCGTACGTCTCAATGTCGCTGCCATGTAGGTCTTGTCGCTGAACCATTCCTTGTCAGTGGTATTGGCCACGTTCATGGCGAATGTACCTGTAGCGCGGAGACCGTCCCAGATACCCCACTCGAGATTCGAATTGAAACTGAAAGAGTCGGAAGAAACCTTCTTGCCGGAGTTGTTCTTCTCGTTTACAATATTGTATTTCAACGGGTTGGCATTATAGCCCTGCTCGGCATTGTAATACGAGAGCGACCCGTCTTCGTTATAGGCAGGAATCGCACGGGAAGTATTGTAAGCATAGCTGTACGGAGAGATGCCGGAGTTCAGGTAATCCTTGTTCTGGACACTTCCCCTCACCTGTACGGTACCGGTAAGTTTCTTGGCAATCTTCACCTGCACCTTGCCCATCACATTGTAAGTCTGCATACCGGTTCCGCGAAGGTTCGCATTGTCATCGGTATAAGCGCCTGACACATAATAGTTCACGCGGTCATCCGCTCCTGAAATGGAGAGGTTGTGCTTGTGGGAAACGGAGGTGTGATAGAGGATATCGAACCAGTCAGTGTTGATTTCCTCGATTTTCTGTACGCTGTCAAGGAAGGTGTTATAGTCTATCTTCCTGTCATACAGGTCATAGAGCAATCCTTCATAACCTACGGCAGCCGGTTCGAACCTATATGCGAGACCTTTCTCTGCAATCTCCTTGGAGACATCGACACGTTCCTTGGAGTTCATGAGGTTCAATTTATTGTAGCCAGGTCTCTCGGTAACGGTGACAGTTCCGGAATAATTGATTCTCGGCGCACCTTTCTTACCGCGTTTGGTAGTCACGACAATGACGCCGTTGGCCGCCCTCACACCATAGATTGCGGTAGCGGAAGCATCCTTCAACACGTCAATCTTCTCGATATCCATAGGGTTAAGGCCGGAAATGGCATTACCGATAAGGTTCACATTGTCCAAGTCATTGAGCGCCTCGGTGGAGATGGAGACAGGGTCGTCCAGAATCACGCCGTCGACAACCCAGAGAGGTTCACGGTTTCCGGAAATGGTGGAAGTACCACGGATACGGATCTTTGTGGCGGCACCAGGGGTAGATGACGAGCTGAGGACAGTCATGCCCGGAATCTTTCCCTGGAGCATGTTGTCGAGTGTCGTGGCATTGCTCTGAAGCACTTCTTCACCGGATACCGACGCTACGGAAGACGCAGACATTCGCCTGTCAATCTTCTGATAACCAGTGTTGATGACGGCCCCTATCAATGTCGCAAGTTCATCCTTCATCTCGATTTTGAAGAAGTCCTTGTTGCACTTGTGTTCCTGCTGTTCTTTTCCAAGGCAAGAGAACACGAGCACAGGAGCCTCCTGGCCGCTGATGACACGTACTTTCAATGAGAACTTACCGTTCTCATCCGTCATTGTGCCATTCTGGGTTCCTTTGACCATGACGGCAACACCGGGCTCAGGAGAGCCGTCGGTGCCAGTCACGATACCTGAGACCTCTTTTTCAGTTACTTTCTGAGCTGCGGCGGGCTGACCGGAAAAGATCAGCAGACATATCGCCGTCAAGCAAAAAAGAGAAACAGCCATACGGCTGCGGTTAACGGGTCTTAACATAAACACAAAACTAGTTAAAAAATATTGACTTTTCTCAAATGTAGGGATTTGAAATCAAAAGTCAAGAGAAAATCGACTTAAAACGATAACGGAGACGGCACTTTGAATGCCGTCTCCGCAAGAATATCTGATATCCAATGATTCGCTAGAAGCTGTATCTTACACTGAGTGTAGGAACGAAACTGTAGACCAATCCGTCTGTCCAGAATTCGCCGTCACACAGTCCGAATGCAGGACGAAGGTCCGCAGAAAGCTGGAGAGGGAACCAGAACTTGTATTCGAGTCCGATCTGACCTACAATTCCGAAGAAGAAATGATGGTCATCATTGTAATAGGTGGAACCCAGAGTGATACCAGGGCCGGCATACCATGCCCAATTGCCTCTAGGAGTCCATGAAGGCTGGGCGAATGTGAAGTTATATGTTCCGGTAGCCCTGAAGCCCGGCTTGCCGCCAAGAAAATCAAGTCCTGCATTGATTTCCATGAAGTGCGGTTTTCCGAAATAATGCTGATAGCTTGCTTCCAAGCCATAACCGAGTCTTCCGCCGATTGCCTTAGGCTGCGCGGAAGCCATTACTGCAAAGCCGAATACGGCTGCAATGACGATAATAACTTTTTTCATTTTGTCGTGTTTATGGGCATCTGCATCACTGCAAAATGTCCGGTTTAAATTTTCATACAATACAAATATATGAAAAAATTTAAGTTTTAGCACATACCTGAGAATCCCATGAATGCCAAGGCAAGGATGCTGACAGTAATGAGGGCGATCGGAATGCCGCGGAACGCCTTAGGAACATTGCTGATAGCCAGCTGCTCGCGCATACCTGCGAAGAGTACCATTGCCAGACCGTAACCCACTGCGGTGGCGAAAGCGTAAAGCATTGCCTCGCCGAGGCCCATCATGTGGGCAGCTTTGCCGAAGGTAAACTCCTTGGTAACCACCGTGATGGCAACGCCGAGTACGGTACAGTTCGTGGTGATGAGAGGAAGGAAAATTCCGAGTGCCTGATACAGGGACGGGCTGACCTTCTTCAACACGATTTCCACCATCTGCACGAGAGCTGCGATGACCAGGATGAATGAAATGGTCTGCAGGAACTCAAGTTCCAGAGGCTGAAGAACATAATTGTTGAGCAGGAAGGTAACCAATGTCGCGAGAGTGATGACGAAGCATACTGCCGCAGACATTCCGGTAGCCGTGGAAAGCTTGTTGGAAACTCCCAGGAACGGACAGATACCGAGGAACTGCGCAAGTACGACGTTGTTTACGAATACCGCAGATATGATGATAAGTAAAATTTCCATAATCCGAATCCTTTATTATTTCTTGAGGAACTTGTTGAACAGAACCATCAGGTATCCGAGAACGAGGAATGCTCCAGGTGCCATGATGAACGCAAGAATACCGTCACCGGCAATGAACTTGAATCCGAAAACGGAACCATTTCCGAGAATCTCGCGTACAAGTCCGATCACTGTCAATGATACCGTAAATCCGAGACCGACTCCGAGACCGTCAAGTGCGGAATCAATGATGCCGTTCTTGTTGGCGAAGGCCTCTGCGCGTCCGAGCACGATACAGTTCACCACGATAAGGGGGATGAACAATCCGAGCGTAGCATAGACTGCAGGGACATAAGCCTGCATAAGAAGCTGAAGCGCAGTCACGAACGTAGCGATAACCACGATATAGACAGGGATATGCACCTTGTCCGGAACGGCCGGAGCGATAGCGGAAATCACAATATTGGAAAGAATCAGCACGAACAGTGTTGCAAGTCCCATGCTGAGACCATTGATGGCTGAAGATGTCGTAGCCAATGTAGGACACATACCAAGGATAAGCACGAATGTAGGGTTATCCTTGACAAGACCTTTGGTTATAAGCTGTAATTTTGTCATTGTTCTATCCTCCTTATTCTACTTCAACACTTGCAGCCTCCTCGGAAGCAGGTTCTGCCTCAACTTCATCCACTACCGGCTTGCCGCCTTCGAGAGGGGCTGTCGTCAATGCATACAGAGCATTCTGGATTGCAAGAGTATAGGCCCTGGAAGTAATCGTGGAAGCCGTAATGGCATCTACGTCACCACCATCCTTCTTCACGAGCAATTTTTTCTGTTCAGGATTCCAGCCTTTGAACTGTCCGAAGAAACTCTCTTCGGTACACTTGGCTCCAAGACCAGGTGTTTCGCTATGTGACAGCACGGATGTGTTGTAGACCGTGCCGTCAGGAAGAAGGCCGACCATGAGTGTAAGAGGGCCGCCGAATCCTGACACGGTGGATTTTACGGCGATTCCGATAACCTCACCGTCCTTGGTGCTGAAATAGCACTCTGACTCTCTTCCGCCTACCTGACAAGGCTGGGCATCGGAAATTTCCCCGCCTTCCGGCAATACCTCGGAAACAGATGCCGTGAGGATTGCCTTGTTGGTGATTTTAATCGGTTCCTTGGTTACTGCATAGACACCCGCAAGCACTGATGAGCAGAGAAGTGTCGTGCCGAAAAGGCAAAGGACCATGTTCTTCAAATTAGATTTTGCTGCCATGACTATTTCCTCCCGTACTTTTTCTGGTGGAACCACATGTTGATGAGCGGAACCACGGAGTTCATAATAAGAATAGCGAATGACATACCTTCAGGATATGAACCGAAGTATCTGATCATCAATGTTATGAAACCGATGCCGATACCATAGACGATACCGCCTTTCACGGTCATTGGAGAAGTGACATAGTCCGTGGCCATGAAGCATGAACCGAGAATCATACCTCCGGTAAGAAGGTTGAATACAGGATCGGTGAACCTGTCAGGATTGATCATCCAGAAAATCAGCGAAACTGCAGCCACAGTACCCCAGATGGAGAGTGTGATATGCGGTTTGATGACCCTGCGCACAAGCAGATATACGAAACCTGCAAGAAGGGCAAGAGCCGAAATCTCACCTACAGAACCGCCGAGATTGGCAAAAAGCATCTGTGCGTATGACAAGCCTTTCTCAGACATGATTTCCGGAACTGTCTGATCCTTCGCGAGTCCCTCTGTTATCATGCCGAGAGGTGTCGGACCTGTAACGGCATCCAACCCGAACAATCCCTGAGGCATCTGCCACTTGGTCATGTAGGAAGGGAATGACACGAGAAGGAACACACGGCCCGCAATTGCAGGATTGAAAATATTCTGTCCGAGTCCGCCGAAAGTCATCTTCACGACTCCGATAGCGAACAGCGCGCCGATGAACACCACCCACCAAGGAGTAGTGTAAGGCAGGTTCAATGCCAGGAGAATACCGGTCACCGCAGCAGAATAATCGCAGATGGTAGACGGCTTCTTCAGAAGGAACCTTGTGATAAGGTACTCGATAAGCACACATGAAATGACGCTTGTCGCAAGTACCACGATTTCGCCAAGGCCGTAGAATACGACCGAGACAATGACCGCAGGCAGCAGAGCGATTACCACATCCCGCATAAGCGACTTCGTGGAAACCGGTGCATGAACATGCGGAGACGGTGAAACCAAAAGTTTATTCATTGTATATCATTGGTTTATACGTTCAACTTATTTCTGTGGCGCAGCAGCCTGTGCAGCGGCTTTGGCAGCGGCGGCCCTGGCTCTGATGATGCCGAGAACCTGTCCCTTCGCCGGTCTGATGATATCCAGCAGAGGAATATATGCAGGACAGCTGTAGAGGCAGCAACCGCACTCGATACAATCCTGGACTGCATTGGCCTCCAATTCCTCGGTCATGCCGTGACGGGCCAGCCTCTGGAGCAACCACGGCTCAAGTCCCATAGGACATGCGCCGGCACATTTGCCGCAACGGATACAGTTTCCTTCAATGCCGCGCTTCGTCTGTTCCTCGGTGAGGAAAAGCAATGCCGATGTTCCTTTCAATGTCGCAGCGTCGAGATTGGCAATGGCCTTGCCCATCATAGGACCACCGCTGATGACCTTCACGGCATTCTCAGGAGCTCCGCCCATCTTCTCGATGATGTAAGATATAGGAGTACCTACGCGCACGAGATAATTGTGCTGCTTGTCCATCGGGACACATGTTCCGGTAACGGTCACTGAATTGTCGATGATAGGCTTGTTCTTCTGGACAGCGTCGTAAATCGCGAGAGCCGTAGCCACGTTCTGCACGACAGCACCTACGTCGATAGGAAGCGCTCCTGAAGGAACCTGACGGTGCATGACAGCGTCAATGAGCTGTTTCTCACCGCCCTCCGGATATTTCTTGAGAAGGCTCAACACCTTGATGCCGGCAAACTTAGGCGATTTTTTCTGGAAGTCAGCCACGATTTTCTGAATATGCTCAATGGCCTCAGGCTTGTTGTCCTCGATGGCGATGGTCGCTTCTGCCACGCCGAGAACCTGCTTGATGATGGCTGTTCCGACTACTACCTGCTCACCTTTCTCCAGAAGTGTCCTGAAGTCGGATGTAAGATAAGGCTCGCACTCGCAACCATTGATGATGAGCATGTCGCATTTCTTTCCCGGAGGAGGAGTAAGCTTGACATGGGTAGGGAACGTAGCACCGCCGAGACCGACGACACCGCCCATCTTGATCTTGTCCATGATGACCTTGTTGTCATCGGTGAACTCCGTGACAAGAGTGTCGGTACGGTCAATGCTTTCCATCCACTCGTCACCCTCAACCTGTATTTCAATGCAGGTCTGCATGTTGCCGGCGAGATCCTTGCGAGGTCCGATGGACTTCACTGTTCCGGAAACAGATGAATGGATATATGCTGAGACGAATCCGCCCGGTTCAGCAATCGGCTGACCGGTCAGGACCTTGTCTCCTACAGCTACAATCGGCTTCGCAGGAGCTCCGATATGCTGTGATACAGAGATATATACTGTCGGCGGAGTAGGCAGGGTCTCGATGGCACAGCCACGCGAAATCTTATTGTCTGCCGGATGTACACCGCCTATGGAAAATGTTCTTTTCATAATATCGGTTCTCCTTATGCTTTAACTACAGGTTTTTCAACAGCCGGTGCCTCAGGCTTTGCTTCAACAGGAGCTGCGGCAGGTTTCGCTGCTGCCGGTGCCGGTTTCTTGGTACGGTCTATCGGTTTAGGGAAATTGACATCATGGATTGCCCCGGTAGGACAAACCACCACGCACTTGCGGCAGAGCTTGCACTTCGCATAATCGATGTATGCCACATTGCCTTCCACCGTGATGGCGTCATGAGGACAAGTCTTGGCGCACAATCCACATCCGATGCAGGCAGCCTTGCAAGCCTTGCGGGCAACAGGGCCCTTGTCCTTGTTCACGCATGAAACGTAGACACGCATTCCGCGAGGACCTTTGTTCCTGAGTTCAATGATGGATTTAGGACAAGCCTTCACGCATGCCCCGCAGGCAACGCACTTGGATTCGTCCACGACAGGGAGTCCCGTCTTCTCGTCCATTGACAAAGCACCGAACTGGCATGCTTCCACACAGTCGCCGCAACCGAGACATCCGAATGAGCATCCGGTATCGCCGCTGTACAGGCCGGCTTTGACTTTGCATGACTTAAAACCATCATACTCATTGGTCTTAGGTCTGTTCTCACAAGTTCCGTTACAGCGGACAACTGCAACCATAGGAGCTTTTTCCTCTACCTCGTAACCGAGAATCGCAGCAACCTTCTGCATGACGGCATTGCCTCCCACCGGACAGAAATTATTGTCCAGATTCGGAGCTTTCACAGCTGCCTCCGCAAATGCATGACAGCCTGCAAATCCGCAACCGCCGCAGTTGGCGCCCGGCATCACTTTCTCCACTTCCTCGATTCTAGGGTCTTCCTCCACCTTGAACTTTTCAGCTACAAGGTAAAGAACTACTGCCAGAACAAGGCCGAGCACTGTGATGACCACAATAGTCCAAATAATTGTTGAAGTCATTATTTTTATGAATTGAGATTATAATCTTTCCGTATGCGGAACACGTAATCTTTCGAGATACGGTTCCTCATGAAATACAATGCCAGATACCAGACCGCCACTCCGGCGAGTCCGGCCAATCCGGCATAAACCTCGTGCATCCCTGCATAAGACATTGACACACAAATAGCAAGCAAAATCACAAGTGGCACGGCATAAGCAGCCAGAACCGCCTTCATACCCATGGATGCCGTCAGCACAAGCTCCACTTCATCTCCCGGAGCATAACCGCTGTTCCCGAAAGCCGGGACATCCACTATCTTCTTCACAGCCTCGGACATGGAGCAAAGCCCTGCCGCATGACAGGACGTACAAGCCGAACTGGATATTATTTCCACACGTATCTTTTCAGCATCAACCGAAAGGACCCTTCCTCTATGCGAAACTTCCTCTTTCATGGCTAATTGCTTATGATAGAATCGAACGGATATTTGAGTCCCTCCCAGCCGATGAGACGTCCGGAAGCCCTTCCGACCTTCAACGGAGCCTCGAAGTAGACCGGAATCCTGTTTTCATCTTCAGTAATCCACACGAACATATCCTGTCCGCTGCCGAAGACATCACCGGCTATAAGCTTGGCGGCAAATTTCATTGTCTTTACCGTCCCTATACCTTTTATATATTTCTTCTCCTTTCCGAGCCAGATGAAATAGACATTGTAGATGTCATCGTCAATGACGAATGTCATCGGATATTTGATGTTCGGCTTCACCTTGCTGAAATTCATGTTCCTCGCCATGTAGAACAATGACGGAAGGTCATAGGTGCATCCGGAAAGCGGCAGTTCTTCCGTGCGTGCAGGCCTTCTGGAAGTTTCCAGTTCCGCGCGGATATGCTTCGACTCGTCCGGGTCCCAGATATACTCATACCTGTTCACGGAATAATAGCCTCCCTCGCGGGAATCCCTGTAGAACTTTAGCGGAACCACGCCGTCACGAGTGAACCATGACTGGAAATCTTCACGCACCTTGAAGAACATGTCGTAAAATCTCGCAGTCCTGCCGAATACGGAACAATGAAAAGCAGGTATTCCGTTCAATGTCGTCGTGTCAAGCTTCACATAAGCTTTCGCCACGTCGGAATTGATGGCCTTCCACTTGTAATGGATTACGAAATCCAACTTTTCCCCGCCGACAAAGGCCAACTTGTCCTCCGCAAGGCTCTTGACAGGAATACAATTGGGGCCTTTCAATGGTTCCGTCGCATTGGCGTTCACGAACAGAAGCATAAGCGATGCCGCCAGGATATGTCTAAGGCATTGTATCATAATCAGAAACCTGTATTTTGGAATTCTCCGTTACCCGGTCCGGGATATCCGCCACCACCGAAACCGCCGTCAAAGCCACCGCCGAAATCATTGCCGGACGGGAAACCTGAATCTACAGGATCGTCATTCATCGCGGACGCGAAAGTATTGGAAAGGCCGTCGGAGTCTTCCACGAAGCGGAGCTGGTCGCCCTTGAACTTCATAGGAATCGTACCGATCTGACCGTTACGGTTCTTGGCCACCAGAATCTCCGTATATTCCTTGTCATCAACGGTATCGCCCATGCCGATAGCATCAGGACGATGCACGAAGAGAACGATATCGGCATCCTGCTCTATGGAACCGGACTCACGCAAGTCGCTCAACATCGGGCGGTTGTTGCTGTTTCCACGCTGCACCGCATTTCGCGAGAGCTGTGACAATGCCATGATAGGAATCTCAAGTTCCTTGGCCGTTCCTTTCAATGTACGGGAAATCGCAGCCACTTCCTGTTCACGCATGCCTCGCAATTCCGGAGGTCCCTGCATCAGCTGGAGGTAGTCGATGACGATGAATCTCACTCCCTTGGACTTGACGAGACGTTTCGCCTTCGTACGGAATTCCATAATGGAAATACCCGGAGTGTCATCTATATAAATAGGAGATTTCGCCAGGGCCTTGGTGCTGTATGAGAGCTGGTCCCAGTCTGCCTGGTCCAGTTTCACACCACCCTTGATCTTGTCGGCCGCCAAACCGGACTCGGTCGTCATGAGACGCTTCACCAGCTCTATGGCTGACATTTCCAGAGAGAAGATGGCCACAGGCATATTGTTGTCCACAGCCGCATTTCTCAGGAGGTTCAGCGAGAATGCCGTCTTACCGACGGACGGACGCGCACCGAGAATGATAAGGTTCGATTTCTGCCATCCCAATGTATATTTGTCCAATGTCGGGAAGCCTGAAGGCACGCCGCTGATACCGGACTGGCCCTGCATTTCCTCGATTTCGTCCAATGCGGATTTCAGTACGGAACCTACGTCCTGCACATCCTTCTTAACATTGTTCTGGATTGCCGCGAAGACCTTGGACTGTGACATGTCGATGAGGTCATCGACATTCTGGGAGTCGTCGTACGCTCCTTTCAGGATATCGTAGGCCGCCGTAATCAAGTCTCTCTGAATACATTTCTGCTTGAGAATCTTGATATAGTACTCCACATGGGCAGCCGCGCCTATCTTCTGGGAAAGCGCGACCAGAGCCACTGACCCGCCGACTTCCTCCAGATTCTTCCTCTCCTGGAGCTTCTGCGAAACAGACAGCAAATCTATGGCGACATGCTCGTTGACGAGTGCCACCATAGCTTCGAATATCATTCTATGTTTCGGTTCGTAGAAGCAGTCCGTAGACAATTCCTCCATCGCCTCGTCCACGCATGTCGGCTCGATGAGGAGCGCACCAAGCACAGCCTCTTCGAAATCGACAGCCTGAGGTGGTTTGTTTCCCATCTCAAGCCCGAGGGTATCAAGGTTCACCTTCTTGTCCGCCTTGCTCCTTGAACTTCTCTTTGGATCCGGCATAAGGACTTAGGCTTTTTCCTCTTCGATTTCTGAACTTACGATAATTCTTCCGCAATGCTCGCAGATGACAAGCTTCTTGTTCGAAGCGATGTCGATAAGTCTCTGCGGGATAATTGTATTGAAGCAACCGCCGCACGCATTGCCGTTGAATACGCTTACGACAGCAAGATGATTTCTCTCGCTCTGACGGATACGCTCGTAAGCGCTCATCGTCCTAGGGTCGATCAATGCAGCACAAGCGTCTCTCTTGGTGCGGAGAACCTTCTCCTCTTTCGCGGTAGACTCCACGATGTTGGAAAGCTCCTCTTTCTTGGCTTTCAGGTCCTCGTTCCTGACATTGGCTTCATCCTTGATGTCAGCGAGTTCAGCCTTCTTGGCAGCGATGATTTCCTTGGTATCGGCGACATTCTTCACAGCAATCTTCTTCAGAAGGTCCTGGTTCTCAACTTCCTTGGAAAGGGAATCATACTCACGGCTGTTCGTGACGCTATCCATCTGGTTCTTATATTTCTCGATAGCGGTATCGCACTCCACGATCTGGTGCTTGTAGTCCGTGATGTTCGAGTTGAGAGTATCAATCTCCGTGTTGATCTGGGCAGCACGGGTCTTGAGCCCGAGCACCTCATTCTCAAGATTCTCCACCTCTACAGGGAGCTCACCTCTGAGCTGAAGGATCTTGTCGATTTCTGAATCTGCTTTCTGGAGCGCATAAAGAGTCTTGAGCTTCTCCTCAACACTCAACTCAGAATCTGCGAAATTTTTCTGAATGGAAACGAAGGTCTCTCTCTGATCTATCGGAGTCTCGACTTTCTTGATTTTCTTGGCCATATCTAATTATATATAATTTACGATGTATCAGTATCAAACGTAAAGCACAGGATTGCTTTCGGCAAGCCCGGCACTTTTGCGAACTGCAAAGTTAGGAAATTTTTTCGTTATCACGGAAAATAATATGTCCACAATATCCACTTCGCTCTCGAAATGTCCGATATCCATAATCATGAAGCCCGGACGCGTGAAAAAATGGTGGTACGAAATATCGCCGCTGATATAAAGCTGCGCACCGGATGCCATGGCCTCGTCAATGAGGGAAGAGCCGCTTCCGCCGCACATTGCAATCCTCCTGACCTTCACTCCCTCATGGCGCGAACATCTGGCGGCCACCAGATGGAACTTGTTTTTCACCATCGCCACAGCTTCCTGAGCATCAATCTCTTCCGGAAGATTACCGACGACTCCCAGTCCGACACCGTCACCGTCCTTTTCCAGGATTTCCACATCTTCAAGTCCAAGACGTGCAGCCATTGCACCGCTCACTCCGGCTATCACCTTGTCGGCGGTCGTGTGGGCCGCATATACGGCAACATTGCCGGAAATCGCCTTCATTATCGTCAATCCGACGGGATCGTCCGGCGAAATCTTCTTCACTCCCCCGAAAATCAGAGGATGGTGCGTGATGATCATGTCCGCACCTTCCGCCACGGCTTCATCCACCAGCTCCGGCGTGCAGTCGAAGCCGATGAGAACCTTGTGCACCTGAGCAGAAGAAGAACCGATTATCAATCCGCTGTTGTCCCATTTTTCCTGTATCCCGAGAGGCGCAAACTCCTCCAGAGCATCAATTATATCCTTGACAACCATATCGTTACAATGATTTTCTGATTTCTGCAAGTTGCTGACGTATCGACTTCAGACAGTCCACGGCTTTCACACGGCTCTCCACACTTTTCCTGTCCTCGGTCAATTTCTTCTTGGCTCCGGCCAATGTCATGCCGTTCACTTTTACCAGATGATAAATCTGCTTGAGCACCTCCAGGTCATCTGCAGTGTACATTCTGTTGCCCTTCGCATTCCTGTGAGGCTTGAGGAAACGGCTGAAATTGTCAGACCAATAACGTACCAGAGAGACATTCTCCCCCAGCATTTCAGCGGCCTCGCCGATAGTGTAATAAAGTTTTTCCATCGCCATGTACGATTTTAATCCATACTTTGTCCAGTAGTGGCAGCCATGTATGCGGCCTTGAGGTAATCCTGCGGCGAAAGTGACGCGAACAAGAAGTTCACAGGGTTCAGCACCAGGCTGTCACGATGGACCTCATAATGCAGATGCGGCGCAAAAGAGTTTCCGGAAATGCCCACATTGGCAAGTTTCTTTCCGGCTTTCACGGTCTCACCTTTTCTCACCACGATATCCTCCAGATGGGCATATACGGTCACATAGCCCCCTTCATGAGTCACCTCCACGACATTGCCCAAGCCCTTTCTCGACTTCCTCACATCAGTGACCGTGCCAGGCCCGGCCGCGAGCACAGGAGTTCCCTGCCCCACGATAAAGTCAATACCGTTATGCTGCGTAAGCACCTTATAGAAAGGATTCATCTTCATCCCCACGGAAGCGCCGACCTGCGCAAATTTCAGGCCCTCCACAGGAATGCGCATCGGCGGCGTCACATGTCCTTCCGCGCACACATCAGCGAAAATCGCCATGAAATCCTCATCCACCGACTTTACCGCCCTGGTCAATGTCTCCGCTTTCTTCTCCGTATATTCGACAATGTCCTTGTCTGCAACGGAATCTCCGGCGAAAACAAAAGTCATGGAGCTCAACGGGTCCACTGAAGGCGCATCTGCCTTGAAAATCTGCTTGTATATGGCATTGTCCCTGAATTCGAGATCTTTGACCACATCCGAAATGAGTCGCTCCTTCTCCAGCATCTGCGGATAGAGCTTTTCATACATGCGGTTCTCCCTCTTCAGCCTCCGCTCCTCGTCAGTATTGATCACCAGCGAAAAAATCAGATAGTAAAACGCTGCAAGAGAGGCTGTCGCAATGACCCATTTGGCACATCTCCACAGAATTTCCCATACGGAATGAGTCACTTTGCGGAGACTGAAATCCTTGTCTACTACATACTTGCTCTTCATTTACGGCCCTCCCGTCTGGACTTGCGGATATGTCCTGTCATGACATTGTCCGACTCGGCAGCCACCTTGTCCACCATGGACGCATATTCCTCAATCGGCATATCCAGGTCGAAATAGTTCACAGGATTCACGTATTTGCCCTTGTACATCACCTCGTAATGCAGATGCGGGCCCGTGGACTTTCCGGTATTTCCGCTTTCGGCAATGCATTCTCCACGCTTGATCTTCATACCTTCCGTAACCAGGACAGTCTTGAGGTGGGCATATCTGGTCTTATATCCGAAGCCATGGTCGATTACAATCGAATTTCCATAGTTGAACAAATCGAAAGTCACGGAAGCCACGACACCGTCCCCAGTAGCATAGACAGGATTTCCCGGTTTCAATGCGAAGTCGAATCCGGTATGCATCCTGGTCTTGCCGGAAATAGGGTCGGACCTGTAGCCGAACGAGCTGGAAAGGCGGAACTTGGACCTGTCCGGAACAATCGGCATCACTGCAGGAATACAAGATGCCATGTCTCCTGCACGACGGGAAAGTGCTTCCACGTCATCGAAAGACTTGCTCTGCACGAATGTCTTCTTCGTGAGCACATCCAGACGGATGTTTGTCTTCTTCAGCAATGAATTTTCGGAAATATTGTCCAGATATGCGTATCTGTTCACTCCTCCGAAACCGGCATTCCTCACTTCCTGCGGTATGTCATTCATACCGAAGATGTTCCTGTAGATTTCATCGTCACGGATACCCAGTCCACGCAACGTTTCATCGTACATGTCCAGCTGCCTGTTCATAAGTTCCAGCTTGGAAATCCACTTTGCATTGGATTTCCGGAGCATAGTCGTCTTAGGCAGTTCAAGACCCAAGACGGAAGTAAAAAGCCATAAATAAACACACGACAAAGCGACACTTGCCACAACAAGCGCCGCCATTTTCAGGAAACGTGACTTCGTGGAGACATTTTCTATCTCATACAGAAGCGTTTCCGGATCAAGTCTATATTTCTTTTTAACCGACATATTATTTACTCAGACGGCAATGCTATCAAAGTCCATTCCGAAGTCTCGCCATCTTGTTCCACGGTGAACCTGCGTTCGTTGAAACAATCCAGCGTCACTGGGAACGAGCTGATAGTCTGCACATTGCCATGCATGTCGGTAGTGGATATGATGCGTGAACGCTTGAGACCCAGTTTCATGTCACTGATGACAAGATTCGATCGGGAATCTATCGCACTGCCGACATTCGGCTTCACCTTTATACTTATCTTCCTGGTATCGGGGAAAATCGTGGCTTCCCCTACCATCTTATCACATTTCACATAACGCTCCACGGGCTGCTCCGCAGAAATCGTCCACTTGAAATCCCGGAATACGGACAATGTCACCTGATACGGGGACGTCAAGTCGATCTTCCTCCCCTCTGCAATGGCAGGGTCCTGGCAGCGGGTTCCTTCCGAGAATTGTACGGTCTTGATATGCAAGTCATTGACATAAACATTTTCGTCCAATACGATATTCACTGTACAGGAGTTGACGTTGATTTTCGAAGAAACCTGTCCGAACACCTCGAAGACAGTGAAGTCCGCATGGTTCTTCGGCAGCGACATATCATTGTCGAGACCGCATGAGACAAGTCCCGATACGGCCACGGCAGCCAATATGTATAATCCTCGTCTCATGGCACTACAGTTCTGCAGGGTCATAAACGAACGAGAACTCATCCATGTACAGGACGCTTCCCTTTCCTCCGGTGAAGTAGTCGCCATACTTGCTGGCAGCACCTACGATCACTATCTGCGTCGGCTTGCGTGTCGTGCTGCGATATTCCAATTTGATCGTAAACGGTTCATAGCCATTGACCAAGCCGTCCTTCGTGCTTGTCACAGTTCCGGATTCCACCTTGCCATAGGCGATGATGTCGCTGCCGTTCACATCCACGAACTTGCCTTCAGAAGTGTTTATCTGGAATCTGTCGGCACGGTCCGTCAGGAAAATCTGTATCTGGCAGGTATCCGGCTGACCCTTCAAAGCCTCGTGGGCACCGTCCGCCATGTCGATGCTCTTCGGAGTATAGTCGAAATATCCTTTAAGTGCCAAAGGCCTGGAAGTGAACGGTGTCCCCCATTCCAGAGCAGCTCCGCTCATACCGATGACCTTCTGGAAGGCACCCGTATAGATGTTTCCGGCGGCCATGATGCCGAATGCCGTCATACTCTCAAGTTTCACAGCGCTCTTGCCTTCACCCGTTACAGCCAGATGGCCGGTTTCCTGTTTGGTAGGAATCGTACCGAGTCCTGCGGTAGCCTTGTTGGCAGAATCCCATACGGAATATCCGCCGGCATTAGGCATTGGAGCCTTTCCGCTCATATACCATGAATCGAAACTCATGTTGTGCACCTCCGCAGCAGCCTCAGTGGTGAAAGCAATCTGTTTCTTGCCCTCTTCCTTGGCAGTCACTGCACGTACGATATAGTTCGCACCCGGCTCAAGACCTGCAAGTCTCGCCGTAAATGCCTTGTTTTCAGCATCAGTCTTGATCTCGCCTGCGAAATCAGCCCACGCCTCTTCAGTAATCTTCTTGTACTGGAGTTTCAACCCTTCCGGCACGCTATTGCTTTTCAATGAACCGGTTACATCGGCAAACAACGCCCATGCATTGACCGACTTCGCCTCAGCCTCGGAGCTCGTGAAATCCAGCGTCAGGTCAAACTCCTTCTCCGTCATGTTGTCGTCCAGGACAATCCTGATGCCTGCGGCGCCGGCGCTCGGGTCCACCGTCTTGATTCTGAAGTTCAATGCATATTTATGTTTCGCCTTCACGTCAGCGACAGTCTCGGAGCGGGTAAATGTCCTGCCGACATTGTTCGTCAATGACAATGTCCATGTAAATGAACCTGCAGGTGCGAAATATCCCGTCTTGCCGAAGGTATCCAGCTCCTTGCTCCACACGAGGTTGCCGTTTCCGCTCACGACCTTCAACGACCATGACTTGAAGTATGTACCGAAATCATCAGAGAAGGCAGGGGCCACCAGAACATCAGCAAGCGAGCATTTTATGTCAGCATTGGCCACCTGGTCGGCAAGTACATTGACATTGGATTCCCCATAGTAACGCGGCTCATCGAACACGGCATCCACCTGCGCACGGTTCTCCGCAGTCACCTTGTAAGTCGCGCAATTGAGCTGCAGCGGCTCAGTCTGCAAAGTGCGATGGTCAGTTATCTCCTTGACCAGCTCACTCCCCTTGTATATCTTCAATGCGAACGGCGTCTCCGCAGTCACGTCGGCCTTGGTGGTAATCAGAGTGAACGAATCATCCTGTTCCACGGCTGCCGTCAGATAGCCATGACCGCTGTCAGGAACTGCCGTTTCCCTGCTGCATGATGCCGAAACCAGCGTCATGCAAGTCAGGATATTTATTAATCTGTTGATTTTCATTTGATTCTTGCTCTAATGGTCCTAGTTTCCGCGATATTGGAATTGGAGAGCCTGTGTCAATGTCTGGCCGGCCTCATCCGTCACTTTCAATGTGAATGTATGGTATGAATTCACTTCCGGGTTATAAAGCAGAATCATTGGAAGAAGGCTTGAGAGTGTGAAAGGAACAGTCTCCTTTCCCTTCACGCTGTCGCCGGTAGGGATTCCCAGATCATTCAGGCTGCTGAGTGCGGCATTATTCACGAGGTCCATGGTCAGGCCGTCGCCGGTCATGCTCTTGATAACTCCCTCAAATTCAGCGCAATCAGATTTCACATCAATCAGGAAATCTTTTACCTTGCCAGGAACGTTCACGGTAATCTCCACGGACATGCCTTCGGATTTGAGCTCGGTCAATGCAAATGTAGGATTGGCTTCCCATACTAGAGAAGGCTTCGCCGGCAATGACGGGTCCGGATTAGGATCCGGATTAGGATTTGGATTAGGATCAGGTGTAGGGTCTATCGGGTCAGGGATAGGTATTTCTTCGAATCCGCCTACGACGATATTTTCAGTCCTGTCATTTACGGTACCGTCCACAGCAAGCGTAATCTGCTGTACCTGTCCGGTAACACGCGCATCCAGATTCAGGATGATATGGTCCTTAGGGTGGACATTCTTCACCACATAAGTGAGCGCAGCGGTAGAACCGTCGATTTCACGTTTACCGTCAATCTGGACGTAAAGCTCTGATGCCGAGAAATATCCGTTCTTGGAAAGTTCTGCGGCAAGGGCGTCGGAGCTCTCTTTCCCTGTCTTGCTCCATGTCAGGAAATCATTGTCCGTAGCGGAAACCTTGATATTGAACTCCTGGAGCTCGGTCTTGAACGTGTCGGTGCATTTTATGGACACCATGGTGTTCGAAAGGGAGCATTTCACATTGACAGGAGACGTGGCACCTGCTACGACGGTGAAGTTCTGTGTTCCTTCGAACAGAGGCTGGTCCCATGCGGCAGCTTTTCCGGCAGGAGATCCGGCTGTAATGCGGTAAGAACCGGTAGGAAGCTCAATCGCCTGGTCCAGAATGTCCTTATAATTATATGTCTGGGTGCCGCCACCTTCGAGGTTGCTCTCGATCTTGACGACAAACGTATTGATATCAACCAGTTCAGAAGGCATTGCCTTGGTGCTGACATTCACCTCGTTAAGGTTGGCGTCAGCCGTTACTGACTGCAGGACGAAATAGCCCTTGTTTTCCTCGACCTTCGTCTGTTTGCAGCCTGCAAGAACTGCTGCTGCGGCCAATATGGTAATGATACTGCGTTTCATATCTATAATATTGTTATCCTTGTTTTTATTCATATATAAGTTCGATGTCGTCCACGGTAAGGACATTTCCTACATAACGGGAATCAGAATAGCCTTTGAGTGCGCCTTCCTTACCCCATACCTGCTTTACCGTCGGTTTTTCCGCCGTGCTGGAGATGAAGACGATATACATGTCAGTGGCTTTCAGCGATATATCCGTGTAGACTACAGGCAGTTTCGCGAGAGTATATTCGCCGGCTTCCGTGTTTCCTGTCAATTCGGCACGGCCAAGTTCAGTGACCTTGCCTCCGTCCCTGTTCTCGACCACGATGTATGCCTTGAAATATTCCGAGTTCAACGGCGAGAACTTGTAATAGAATTCCAGATAGTCCGGGCGCGACTTGAATGTCCGTCCATAAGTCTCCGGATTCTCGGCATTGAGCGTATAGCTTCCCATGAACAGCATTCCTGCCGTCTGGTTCTTCAGCACATAGCCGCCTCCTGCAACGAAAGTGGTTCCTTCTCCCCAGTTCACGGTACTGATTTCGGCAGCGGACGAACCGCTGTGTGAATCGGCTGTCTTCAGCGTTCCGGAATAGGAAGTATAGAAGCATGACGCACCGCTTCGCTGTGATGTCGTCAGGTCATTTCTCGTAGCCCAGTAATCGGCAGCCCCGGCAGATGCCTTAGGGAACCACTCATAAATGGCTCTTCCGACCCATGCCGTCTTTTTCTCATAAACCTTGGTATCATACCAGTTCTCGAAGCCGGCATTCTCCACCTGTGAAGCATCCTCGGTCTTTACGGTGATGATGTCCGTGGCATTGTCAGGATTATTGTTGTAGACAGCTCTGAACTGATAGTCCGTACCAGGAGCCAGGCCTGATATCTTGTTGAATTCCACCACTTTGCCGGAAGCCACACCGTCAGCATTCTTCCAAGCCCCGTCTACGGTCCTGTACTGCAATGTGTAATTCTCAGGCTTTCCGGTTTCGACGTTCAGGCTGACATTGCGCACGCTGCGTGCAAAGGCATTGGCCTCGGACAAGTTCAGGACAGCATTGTTCTTCAGCATCTTGAGCGAGAACTCGCCGGACTCGGCAGAATTGCCGTTCTTGTCGGTCACCGACAGCTTGAACGTGCCGGCGAACGGAGCCGCCTCATATTTGAGACAGTCTTTCATTCCGCTGAAGTCAATGTATGCGAATCTGGTGTTTTCCTTCATCTTGAGAATCTGGATTCCCATCTGCGAGAACACCTTGGCCGTAGCCGCGTCCATCGCCGTAAGGTCCACACGTTCAGCTACTCCCTTGGCTTTCAAGTAGTCAGAGGTGATGTCCAGCCATGCGTGGGAATATCCGGCAGGAGTGAAGATGTCCAGCATCGTACCGTCCAGGTCGTCACCTTCGTAGAACTCGACCGTCCCAGCCTTGAGATTGTCGGAGACCTTGATGGAAGGAGCATCCGTCGCCACATCCGTAGGATCCAGCTCAATCGTCTTCTCCACCGTTTCCACGCCATTGTCAATGACAATGCCGACGGTTATCTTCCCGGTGAAAGGCTTGGTGTCCAATTTCAATGTAATGAAGTCATTGGCAGCGGCTTTCACTTGAGTATGGAAATACTTCATCTTGGCATCCGGTTCAGCCGCATACAGGTTCACGGTCAATGTTCCTGCAGGGATAAAGCCCGCGCGGGTCTCCGTCCGGGAGAATCCGAGGGAATCCTTGACGTTCTCCTTGTCAGTGAAAACCGATGTGCAGTAGCGCTTGTAGTAGGTTTTCAATGCATCACCATACTCGACTGCGACCTTGGTGTTCGCAAGACGGGCTGTTCCTGAAATGTTTACACGGCGCTGGCCGGCATTGATGGAAAATGGCACAAGTGCCTGATAGTACGCCGCATTGAAACCGGCTGCGAGTGAATCGCCGTGGAATGCGGAAAGTCTGTAAGTGCCTTCATTGAGGCGGATTTTCTGATCCTTTGCGTTGGCGTATGTATCCCTGTACAGACGCGCGCCGCTTTCTTTCTTGAAGATCTCAACCGTGAAGTCCCCAATCGACGGAAGTATTTCTTCCGACACGGATTTCGTGTGGTGAGTCCCATCTGTGTCCAGCGAAAGGATAACTTCCGTCGTCCCGTCGCCACCTTCCACTTCCGTAGTGCCACAGGACACCACGAATGCAGATAAAGCACAGATTGACAATAATTTAACGTAATTCATCTGTTATTCGCTTTCAATAAATACCATCTAGCAAAAGTACAATAAAAAAAATCATTCTGCAAATCGAGGCAAGTGCCTGGTTTACAGAATGATAGTCTATAAGTATATATTGTTGTCCTATAAGAGTGTCTACGCTCTGGTATTTTTCAGGATTTCTGCTGACGTGCCCTGCGTGGTGCTCCACGTTTCAGGATTGCGGAAACCGGCAAGGAATGCCTTGACTTCCATACGTTTCTTGCCTGCCATCTGGAGGTCGGTAACCGAAACGGCTCCATCGGCGGTGGCAATTGCGAAGAAGGTCTTGCCATCACTCAGGATATCGCCAGGTTTGACGGCATTGGCCTCTTTACCGGCCTTTGCCAGCATTGTCATATAATCGTCACCCTCGACGCGCGTGCCGAAATAGATTTTCAGCTGGGCCGGTGCCGCGCCCTCGTGCACGAGCTCGGTAAACGCCGTCGGGTATGGGCTGAGGCCGCGGATGAGGTTGTAGATGTTCTTCGTGGAATCATTCCAGTCGATATGACAGAGCTCGCGCGTCAGCTTAGGCGCAGGCTTCAGCACCTCCGAGCCCTGGATGAAGCTTCGCTGGACACGGGTTTCAATGTTCTTTTCAATGATACCCTGCACGGTAGTGACCACGAGTTCCGCGCCTACCGGCATCATCTTGTCATGCAATGTCCCTGCCGTATCTTCCGGTGTGACAGGACATTCCTGACGGAGCATGATACCGCCCGTATCAATATCCTTGTCGATCATGAATGTCGTGACGCCTGTCATTCTCTCGCCGTTTATCACTGCCCAGTTGATAGGCGCCGCGCCACGGTATTGAGGCAGAAGTGCCGCATGGAGGTTGAAGGTTCCGAGCTTAGGCATGGTCCAGACTTCCTGCGGAAGCATCCTGAATGCCACCACCACGAAAAGGTCAGCATTAAAAGCCGCCAACTGCTTCAGGAATTCCGGATCTTTCAGCTTCACCGGCTGGAGGACAGGTATGCCTTGCTCCACGGCGAATTTCTTGACTGCACTTTCATTGACCTTCAATCCCCTGCCGCTAGGCTTGTCAGCGACAGTCACGACGCCGACGACATTGTAACCTGCGTCAATGAGGGCCTTCAGGGGAGCGACTGCAAACTCAGGCGTTCCCATGTATACTATTCTCGTCTTCTTGAATATGCTCATAACTTTGCTCTTTATCTTTCTCCACCATGACCCGAAGTTCTCCGTGTTGAAGATTGCGGAGTCATGGACGGCTTTCCATGTGAAATATGCGCCGATCGGACCCAGCACGAATGCCGATATGAATACTCCTGCCGCGGCAGAGACAGCTCCGTCACGTGCCAGCTTGGTTCCCGTGATGTCCACGACCCAATACAGCACGAAGAACATCACCGCAATGATGGCTGACACTCCCAGGCCGCCTTTACGGATGAATGCACCGAGAGGGGCGCCGATGAAGAACAGGAGGAAGCAGGCCAATGCACCGGCGAACTTCTTGAGCAGTTCCACGTCAGTTCTCCTCAATATGTACATGTACGAATAGACATCGTTCTCATATCCGCTCACGACCGTACGGAAATCTTCCGCCGCACCTGCCGCATTTTCATACGCCGCCAGTTCCTCATGTTCATCGCTCCAGTCACGCAGTTTGGAGTAATCGAACGGCACACGTCCCTGGAAGTGGCTTGCAGTATCCAGCTGTGTCGCAAAACGGAGAACCCGCTTGGACATGAACGTGGCCGTATTGACGACACGCGCAGAGTCATTCAGGTGAGACAGGGAGTCCTTGCCGTGGCTGAGCTGATTCAGGTTCATTGCCCTTACCTGGTCGCCGAACTTGGCCTTCTCAGACTTCTGGAAAGCATAGTTGCTCAATGGGATAATCATGTCCTGCTGCCTGAAATTCACTCTCTGCAGCTGGAGCGATGTGTCCCGGTAGCTCATCTTGTTGGTTTCCTGATAGTTGACGCCGCTGAACATCTGGAATGTCAGATAATCCTTCGACTTGGACATCTTTATCACCGCAGAATCGGCAATCGTCACGCTGACATTGCCCTTGCCGGCGGTATGGTCATAAACCAGCACGCCATGCATGATTCCGGTCTTGTCGTCCTTGGAGTCGATACGGAGCACATAGCCGTCAATGCCGTCGTAGAATGTTCCGGTCGGGATATTGATTTCTTCCTTGGTCTTGCCGATATCGTCGCGCAGCGTGAAAATCTTGTTGTACGCCACAGGCACCAGATTATTCGCGGCGAAAAACGCAAGTACGCTGATTACTGCCGCACAAATGATAATCGGTGACAGGACACGGGTGAGTGAAATTCCGGCGGATTTCATGGCGATGAGCTCGTTGTTCTCCGCCATCTGTCCCACGGTCATCACCGAAGACAGCAATGTCGCAAGTGGGAGTGATAGCGGCAACATAGTCGCTGCTCCCCATCCGAGGAATTCCAGTATAATCTTGAGCCCCAATCCCTTACCTACAAGTTCATCAATGTAGAGCCAGAGGAACTGGAGCATCAAAATAAATATAACGACCAGCAGGATGCCGATGAACGGCCCCAGAAATGATTTGACTATGAACTGGTCGAGTTTCTTCATGTGTAACCTGTTATGCTGTAGCCAGCTCGACAAGTCTTGCGAGGGCGTCTCTCAAGCCATCAACATTCTTGCCACCGGCTGTTGCAAGTCCAGGCTGTCCGCCACCGCCGCCAAGAATTGATTTGGCAGCTTCACGCACATCCTTGCCCGCGTTCTTTCCCTTGGCAACCAGGTCCTGCGAGTACATAAGCACGAGGTTCGGCTTGCCGGCATATTCAAATGCCGCAGCAAGTACGAAGTTCTCCATCTGCTTCTGGAGCAGACCTGCCATACCCTTGACCATAGCCGGGTCTACAGACTGTGTAAACTGAACGACCTTCACGCCATTGATTTCCTTGGCTTCCTTGGAAATCTTCTCTGCCAATCTTGCGACTTTCTCCTGTACGAATCCTTCGATTTCCTTCTTGTATCCGGCATTCTCATCGATAATCTTGCGGATAGCCTCACCGAGGTCTGGTGTATTGTTGAAGAATGCCTTGGCAGTCTTCAGCGACTCTGTCATGGCACGGAGATGCAGCCAGGCAGCCTCACCTGTAACGGCTTCGATACGTCTTACGCCGGCAGCGACAGCTCCTTCGGACATAATCACGAACATACCGATCTGACCGGTGGCTTTCGCATGTGTACCGCCGCAAAGCTCGACTGACTTGCCGAATTTCACGACTCTTACCTTGTCGCCGTATTTCTCACCGAAAAGGGCAATCGCACCCATTGCATTGGCCTCTTCCATGGTTGCATCCCTCTTCTCTTCAAGCGGGAAGTTCGCACGGATAAGTTCATTGACCCTCTTCTCCACTTTCTCGATTTCCTCATCGGTCATCTTGGAGAAATGCGAGAAGTCGAAACGGAGATAATCAGGGCATACGAACGAACCTTTCTGCTCCACATGTGTTCCGAGAACCTCACGGAGAGCCTGGTCGAGAAGATGCGTTGTAGTATGGTTGTTGGTGATTTTCAGCCTTCTGTCAGCATCCACATGCAATGAGAATGACTCGCTGCAATCTGAAGGAATGCGCTCCGCAATATGGATTGTAAGGTTGTTCTCCTTCACGGTATTGAGGATGTTGATTCTCTCGCCGCTTTCGGATTCGATGTATCCGGTGTCACCTACCTGGCCACCCATTTCAGCATAGAACGGAGTGCGGTCGAACACGAGCTGATACATCACCTTGTTCTTCTGCTTTACCGTACGCTGCTTGATGAGGCTGACGCCGTCGATATCGGTATAGTCATAACCGAGGAATTCCTCTTCCTCACCATTATGGTACTGGATCCAGTCGCCGAATTCATTGGAAGTAGCCTGACGGGCTCTGTCCTTCTGCTTCTGGAAGT
>FR882175.1:42081-57756 GCA_000434935.1 Bacteroides sp. CAG:709
TGGAGTTCAGCGTTAAACTCTTCAAGGTCAACCGTATAGCCTTTCTCCGAAGCGATAAGTTCGGTAAGGTCGATCGGGAAACCGTATGTATCGTAAAGCACGAATGCGTCTTTTCCTGAGATGACCTTGGTCTCGGCGGACTTTGCCAGATAATCATCCATGAGGCGGATTCCCCTGTCCAATGTACGGAGGAATGCGAACTCCTCCTCTCTGATTACGCTTTCGATAAGGTTCTTCTGCTCACGGAGCTCCGGATAAGCGCCACCCATATCATCGGCGAGCTGCTGCACGAGGCGGCAAAGGAAAGGTTCATTGAATCCGAGGAAGGTATAACCATAACGCACTGCCCTTCTGAGGATTCGGCGGATGACATATCCAGCTTTCACGTTGGATGGCAGCTGGCCGTCTGCAATAGAGAAACTGATGGCACGGATATGGTCAGCGATGACTCTCATCGCCACTTCCGTATTCTCTGACTCATGATACTGATGTCCGGAAAGTTCCTCGATCTTGTGGATCATGCCGGTGAACACGTCTGTATCATAGTTGCTCTTCTTTCCCTGAAGTACCATGCAGAGACGCTCGAATCCCATTCCAGTATCAATGTTGTGGTTAGGGAGCAGTTCAAGTTCGCCGTTCGCCTTTCTGTTATACTGCATGAACACAAGGTTCCAGATTTCGATCACGAGCGGGTTGCTCTTGTTCACGAGGTCGCGTCCCGGAACGGCTGCAATCTCTTCGTCGCTTCTGAGGTCAATGTGGATTTCACTGCAAGGGCCGCATGGACCGGTGTCACCCATTTCCCAGAAGTTGTCATGCTTGTCTCCCAAAAGGATATGGTCCTCAGGCAGGAACTTGAGCCATGTCTGGTGAGCCTCCTCGTCCATAGAGGTCCCGTCTTCCTTGGAGCCTTCGAACACGGTAGCATAAAGCTTGGTCTTGTCAATCTTGTACACGTCCGTAAGAAGTTCCCATGCCCATGTGATCGCCTCTGTCTTGAAATAGTCTCCGAAACTCCAGTTTCCGAGCATCTCGAACATCGTATGATGGTAAGAGTCGTGTCCCACTTCCTCCAGGTCATTGTGCTTTCCGCTCACTCGGAGACATTTCTGGGAGTCGGTCGCGCGATGTGTCTTAGGCGTAACATTCCCGAGGAATATGTCTTTGAACTGGTTCATACCGGCATTGGTGAACATAAGCGTAGGGTCGTTCTTCACGACCATCGGAGCTGAAGGGACTATCTGATGTCCTTTCGATGCGAAGAAATCAAGGAATTTCTGTCTTATTTCGTTAGATGTCATCATAATGACTTTGTTTTATTTTTCTATAGCCAACCGCCCCGACGCAAGACCGCCCGGAACATCATCCGTTGGCCATCCGTCGGAACAACCCGCAAATTTAAGATTATTTTCTCATATTTCCGCAAGTTAATGCTGTCGAACATACCCACTTCGTGTAAGTTAAAACGTTTATTCGGTACCAAACGCTCGGGCTGACATATTTGGTACCACTTAAAACGTTTTCCACGCACAACAAGCCAGAAAACAGCCACGACGTGCGCAGAAAACGTTTTAATACGCACGACTGACAAACAAAATGTGGAAACGCTGTCCTCAAAAAGGTCAGCGTTTCCACACTAAAAGAGCTATCTGAAACCAGAAAATACTACTATCCGATCTCGGCTCCGTTGTGCAAGGTCTCGGCAGGAGTAATGAAACGCATCTTGCCGTCACCCTGGCGCGCCATCAGAATCATACCCTTGGACTCGATGCCGAAAATGGTACGCGGCTTCAGGTTCGCGAGGATGCAGATCTGCTTGCCGACCATCTCCTCAGGAGTATAGAACTTGGCGATGCCGGACACGATGACTCTCTTGTCAATGCCCGTATCTATGGTGAGTTTCAGCAACTTGTCGGACTTAGGGACCTTGACTGCCTCCAGAACCGTGGCGGTACGGATATCCATCTTTCCGAAATCATCGAACTCCACCTCATCCTTCTGCGGAGCCACCTGGTTTGCAGCAGCAGCCTTCGCTGCAGCCTCACGTGCTGCACGGATTGCATCAAGACGGTCAGTCTGGGCCTTGATGGCCTCATCTTCAATCTTGGCGAAAAGCAATTCCGCAGCACCGAGCTGATGCCCTTCAGGAAGAAGATTCTCAGCTCCGAGGACATCCCAGCCGAGACACACGCCAGTTCCAGGACATGCAGCGGCAACCTCCTTGACATCAGCACCTTCCGGAGCCGAAACGGTATGAAGAGCAGCACCTTCGCCATCCTTGTAAGTATTGACCGTCTCCTGCTCACCATGCCTGTGATCCACGCCGGCGCAGAAGCTGACATCCAGCATCTTGCGAAGCTTCTCGGCTGCAAACGGCGTGAAAGGCTCGAATGCGATCGCGAGGTCCGCGCAAATCTGGAGGCTGACATTCAGAATCGTCGCGGTGCGCGCCATATCCGTCTTCGCCACCTTCCAAGGCTCGGTATCAGAAATATACTTGTTTCCGAGACGCGCAATCGCCATCGCATCCTTCAGCGCTTCGCGGAAATGATAAGTTTCAATGTTCTTCTCCAATGACGCTTTCAGCAGAGGCACCTGTGCCAATGTTTCCTTGTCAATGTCAAGCAGCTCTCCGGCAGCAGGGACCTTTCCCTCAAAATACTTGTGTGTCAGGACAATGGCCCTGTTCACGAAGTTTCCGAAAATAGCCACGAGCTCGCTGTTGTTGCGCTGCTGGAACTCTTTCCAACTAAAATCATTGTCCTTGGTCTCAGGCGCATTGGCCGTGAGGACATATCTCATGACATCCTGTTTTCCAGGGAATTCCTCCAGATATTCGTGTGCCCATACAGCCCAATTCTTGGACGTCGAAATCTTGTCACCTTCGAGATTCAGAAACTCATTGGCAGGGACATTGTCAGGAAGGATATATCCGTCGCCGTATGCTTTCAGCATTGACGGGAACACGATGCAATGGAAAACAATATTGTCCTTGCCGATAAAGTGTACCAGCTTGGTTTCCTGCGACTTCCACCATTTCTCCCAACTCTTCGGAAGCAATTCCTGAGTGTTGGAGATGTAACCGATCGGCGCGTCGAACCACACGTAGAGCACCTTTCCTTCAGCTCCCTCTACAGGCACCGGAACGCCCCAATCCAGGTCACGGCTCACTGCACGCGGCAGGAGGTGGGCATCCAGCCAGGACTTGCATTGTCCGTAGACATTGGTCTTCCACTCCTTGTGCTGCTCGAGAATCCACTCGCGGAGCCACGGTTCATACTGATCCAGAGGCAGATACCAATGCTTGGTCATCACCTTCACCGGCTTGCTGCCGCTAAGCGTGGACTTAGGGTCGATCAGCTCTTCCGGGCTGAGCGTGCTGCCGCATTTCTCGCACTGGTCGCCATAGGCATTAGGATTGCCGCATTTAGGGCAAGTGCCTGTGATATAGCGGTCTGCAAGGAAAGTCTTGGCTTCCGGATCGAAGAATTGTTCCGACTCCTTGGTGATGAATTTATCTTCATCGTAAAGTTTACGGAAGAACTCGGATGCGTTTTTTTCGTGGATCTTGGATGATGTCCTGGAATATATGTCGAAATTGATTCCAAGACCCGTGAAGGAATCCTTGATAATCTTGTGATATTTGTCCACGATGTCCTGAGGTGAACATCCCTGACGTTTGGCGGCGATGGTGATAGGCACACCGTGCTCATCGCTTCCGCACACGTAAAGGACGTCTTCACCGCGCATTCTCAGATATCTCACATAGATATCCGCCGGAACATACACTCCGGCAAGATGGCCGATATGCACAGGACCGTTAGCGTACGGCAATGCGCATGTGACCAATGTTCTCTTGAATTTGCTGTCCATAATTATTTAATTGTTAATATTTTCCGTCATTCTGTCTACTGGACTCTCCCGAGTTTTCCGACGATTTTCTTCCTCAGCTCCGCGACCTTCTGGAATTTCACCAGGATTTCCGCCTCTTCCGCCATGGTCTCCGGCGTCTTTTCCATGCGCCCGAGTTCCTTCAGACGTGCTGCCAATGCCAACTCCTGCGACCTGACAATCTTGGAGTTGTAGACCATAATCGCTTTCGGCACTTGTATCACCAGGAAAGACGACTGCGATGTCATGGCATCGGAAAAGTTCTTGACCGTCAGCCTGTATTTTTCTTCCACCAAATCACCCACGAGCGATGCCATCTCCCTGTCGGGACTGTTCATGAGACTTCTGATGATATCATCCTGTCCCAGAGTCGCATCCGCGTCATAAAGTTTGAAATATTCATCGAATGTCCTGGCAAACAAGCTGTTGGAAAACGGATGTTCTTCTATCGCATCACGTATGAAATCCGCCGCAGTGGTTTTCTCGCTGTCATAGAATTCCGAATCGGACTCAAAATCCATGGTATCCAGTCCGCTCACCAATATGAATTTCAGAAGGTCGCGTTCCACCGGCGCCATCACGGGATTTTCCAGATAGACGCCACCTGCATTCGCCCTGGCAGGAGCGGTGTCAGCCGGTACCGTAACATCTACAGGCTCCATCTGGCCATCCATGTAGCCATCCCCCGCAGGCTCGCCATAATCCTCAGGAAGCGGAATGGATTGACCGCCGGCATTGGCGCCAGCCGACTGTGGACCGGCATTGGCCCTGGCCTGTCTTTCCTCCCGCATCCGCTCGCGCTCCGCCTCCTTGCGCTCGTCATCGATCATCTTCTGCCTGGTATTCAGGATCCTGGCATAGAGCGCGTCCTCGTTTATGCCGAATTTCACGGCCGCCGACTGCACGTAGACAGCGCGCTTTATCTGGTCCGGAATCAGCGCAATCGTATCTGCAATATCATTGATCAGCTCCGCCTTCTTCAACGGGTCGTTGCCGGACTGGCCCAGCAGCAGGTCCGTCTTGTATTCGATGAAATCCTGCTCGTTCGCCTGGAGAAAAGCCTGGACCTCCTCCAGGTTATGCTTCTGCGAGTATGAATCCGGGTCGTCGCCATCCGGAAGCAGCACCACGCGGACATTCAGTCCCTCCTTGAGTATCAATCCGATACCTCTCAACGCAGCATGAATTCCGGCGGCATCGCCATCGTACATTATGGTGACGTTGTCCGTAAATTTCTTTATCAACCGGATCTGCGGGACCGTCAATGATGTTCCGCTGGACGCCACGACGTTAGTGATTCCCAGCTGGTGCATCGACAGCACGTCCAGATAGCCTTCCACCAGGTAGCATTTGTCCAGCTTCGATATCTCGCTCTTGGCGAAATAGATGCCGTACAGCGACCGACTCTTGTCGTAAATCTCTGTCTCAGGGGAATTTACGTATTTTCCGATATTGGCGGTCTTGTAGTCTGACCGGAGCGTACGTCCGCCGAACGCTATGACTCTTCCGCTGACGGAATGGATCGGAAACATCGCCCTGTCATAGAATTTGTCTATCAGGCTGCCGTCATTCCTCTTGATGCAGACTCCGGTGGCCGTCAGGAATTCCTCCTTGTAGCCTTTCGCCAATGCGGCTTCCGCCAATGCGTGTCCGCTTTTCGGAGACCAGCCGAGACCATATTTCTCAATCGTGGCATCTTCCAGGCCTCTGCTCCTGAAATAGGCATAACCGATGGATCTGCCTTCCTGCGTCTTCAGGCTGTCCTTGAAGAATTGCTCGGTATAATCCATCACCAGAAGCAGACTTTCATTGCGCTGCCTTGCGGCAATCTCTTCCGGCGAATCTTCCTTTTCCTTCACCTCGATACCGTATTTCCGCGCAAGATATTTCAATGCCTCCACATACGTCATGCTTTCATGTTCCATCACGAAGCCGACAGCCGTGCCTGACTTTCCGCAACCGAAGCATTTGTAGATACCTTTGGCCGGGGAAACGTAGAATGACGGCGTCTTCTCGTTATGGAACGGGCAGCATGCGATGTAGTTGGCGCCCCGCCTCTTGAGGGAGACGAAGTCGCTTATGACATCGACAATCTGCGCCGAGTCCAGAATCTTATCTACGGTATCCTGGGGAATCATTGATCTTTACTGATCGTCAACTTTATGATAATCAACGTCTTTCACATCGCCAAGTCCCTGCGGTATGGAGTCATTGTCATCTACATTGTCACGATTATATCTTATATCGTATTCGACTTTCGCCTTGGAAACTCTGCGCATGGAAATCAGTTCAGATATTCCGTAAAAAATCAGGAAAATGCCGGCAAGCACGCTCATAATCCTTTCCGAGAAAGGATTGAACAGCAATGTTATACCGCCAATGACTGCCAATATTGAAAGTATCAATGAGAAGCCGCCCATGCCCACGAGGGACATCGTTCCGCCGAGGACAATCAGCTGGAGGATACCGAAGAGAAGTATCACGATACCTATAATAGTAACAATCGCGCCTGCGACCACGTTCTGGAAGCAGAACAGCAAAAGGCCTATTACAATGTCGACAATCGCATTGACCGACATCAATGCCATGGCTCCGGATTTCCTGTGCGCGAAGCCGTAACCCAATGATACCATGCCTGCTGCAAACAGGAATGCGGCAATGATTTTCACTACATTGACGGTAGCTTCGGTACTGAATACCATCACGAGGCCGATGCCGATGGCGGCCAGGGCACGCAATGCCGTGCTGAATTTATTGTTATATCCAAATGTTATCATACGCTGACTGATTTGTGTTCGTTTATTGATATACTTACCACAAGTTTCGCAAGTTGTCATCAAACTTGCTGAACGTTAGTGCTAATTTGAGGGTTGTCTCTCGTTCGAAGGCGACAGGGACGACACGCCGCATGGGCTAGAACGGGAGATCGTCGCCCGGCATATCATCGAATGTCGGAGCCGGGGCAGATGGCTGTGGCGCTGATGACGGGGCGAAACCTGCCGGCATGTCATACGACGCCGGAGCGCTCTGCTGATAGCCGGACGGAGCCTGTGCATAATTGCCTGCAGCCGGAGCTCCGGCCTTGCTTATTCTCCATGCCCTCAGATCAGTGTACCACTTGCCGTTGTACTCGCGGCTGGAGACATTGAACGACAACTTTATCTTGTCGCCGATCTGGAACTGCTCCAGTTCCTTGACTTTGTCCGCACCCCAGACATTGAAACAAGCCTTGGTCGGAAAGTTTCCTTCCTGATATTCTATCACGAACTCCTGCTTGGCCCAGTCTCCTCTGGCCGATTTGCCCGACTGGACAGCAAGCTTCTGAATGAGTGTTCCTTCTATTTCCATAATTATCAATCTATTATATACAAAATTAAACCAAGTCAGAGGCTCGGTATCACCTCCAACCATAATAATGCAAGTCCCGGATTTTCGCGCGGTTTTTACAATTCCGAGGTTCGCACGACAAAATTAGTAAATTTCAAGTAATTTTCCGCAGCCCGGACAAACACAAAAAAAACGGACCGCCGAACTTTAGCCCGACAGATCCGTTTTTCAATTATTTCGTCCGAAGACTTATTTCTCAGCCTCTTCTGCTACTTTGTTGACCTTGACAAGTTCTACATCGAAGATAAGAGTGCTGTTAGGCTCGATACCTCTGGTACCATTCTCGCCATAACCGAGCTCTGAAGGAACGAAAAGCTGAATCTTTCCACCTTCGCCGATGAGCTGAAGGCCCTCTGTCCAACCTTTGATCACACGGTTGAGAACCATTCTTACGCCTTCGTCATTCTCAGGAGACTCGTCGAACTTGGTGCCGTCGGTAAGAGTACCCTTGTAGTGAACGAACACTGTATCGGTCTCGCTTGGCTTCACATCGTTACCAGCCTCGATGATGATATACTGAAGACCGCTCTCGGTAACCTGTACACCGGCTTTCTTGCTGTTTTCAGCGAGGAACTTGGTCTCTTTCTCCTTGTTCAGGGCCATGGTGTAATCACGTCTCTTGGCAAGGAATGAGTTGAATACTTCGTTAAGTTTCTCAGGATCAACCTTGAACTGCTTTGCATAAGTAGAGTCACGATAGTCACCCTTAGCCTTCAAGAAATCCTTGATACCCTCTTCGATGAGCCTGTAGTTAAGATCGTCACCGAAATTGTAACCCTTTATGAATGAACCGAAGTTGATACCCATAAGGTAGCTGACCTCGTTGATCTCCGACTTGCTTGGTCTGAAATCTTTAGGATCTGCAGGCTTTACTGTCTTGGTAGAATCTGCACCCTCAACAGTTGCTTTTGCTCCATTTCCCTCGGAGCAGGACGCTGCCAGTGCTACAACGAGCGCAGCGGCGATAAATCTGAATGTCTTCATTATTATAAAATGTTTAATGTTTCTGTTCTGCCAGCCGCCGGGATATTTTTCACCATGGCGACAAACAGCCGCAAATATCGCAATTTTATTTGAAAGACCGAAACAATTTTTGATAGTACGGAATTATTTGTTAAATTTGGTATACGTTAAAAACTATACACCAGATTGAAACTACTCACGCCTATGGCTATCAGTTCGGCAGAAATTCATTCAAAACTGAAGGAATTCTTTGGTTATACCGGCTTTAAGGGTGACCAGGAGAAGATCATCACGAATCTTCTTCAGGGCAATGACGCTTTCGTCATCATGCCTACGGGTGGAGGCAAATCATTGTGCTATCAGCTTCCGGCGCTGCTCATGCCCGGGACCGCCATCGTCGTCTCCCCTCTTATCGCATTGATGAAGAATCAGGTAGATGCCATCCGGGGATTCGTTTCCGGAAACGAAGGCATTGCACATTTCCTGAATTCATCATTGAACAAGGCTCAGATCGCCGAAGTGGCCGCAGACTTGAAAGCCGGCGTGACGAAGCTCCTCTACGTGGCGCCGGAGAGCTTGACCAAGGAGGAGAACATTGCCATCCTGAATGATGTGCACATCTCGTTCTATGCCATTGACGAGGCGCATTGCATTTCGGACTGGGGACATGGTTTCCGTCCGGAGTACAGGCGCATCCGTCCGATAATCGACGAAATAGGAAGAGCCCCGATCATTGCATTGACAGCGACAGCCACCCCGAAAGTGCAGAGCGACATTGTAAAGAATCTCGGCATTTCAGAGGCGCAGGTGTTCAAATCTTCTTTCAACAGGCCGAACCTTTATTACGAGGTACGTGACAAGGTGGAGCCGGACAAGGACATCATCCGCTATATAAAACAGAATCCGGGCAAGGCCGGAATCATATATTGCCTCAGCCGCAAGAAAGTCGAAGAACTTGCTCAGGTATTGGTAATCAACGGAATACGTGCCGTGCCTTATCATGCAGGCCTGGACGCCAAGGTCAGGGCCGAGAACCAGGACCGTTTCCTGATGGAGGATGTGGACGTGATCGTGGCGACCATCGCATTCGGAATGGGAATCGACAAGCCGGATGTGCGTTTTGTCATCCACTACGACATCCCGAGAAGTCTGGAAGGCTATTATCAGGAAACCGGAAGGGCGGGCCGTGACGGCAAGGAAGGCGTCTGCATCGCATACTATAGTTATAAGGATATCCGCAAACTGGACAAGTTCCTGCAGAGCAAACCGGTTGCCGAACAGGAAATCGGGCGTCAGCTGCTGATGGAGACATTGGCGTACGCCGAGTCCGGAGAATGCCGCAGGAAGCTGTTGCTCAGCTACTTCGGTGAAGATTACCCGAAAGACAATTGCGGCGCTTGCGACAACTGTCTGAACCCGAGGCCGAAATTCGACGCGCGGAAGGAAATGGCCCTGGCCATAGAACTGGTGAAGTCGCTGCCGGAGCATTTCAAAGTCGAGCATCTTGCCAATGTCCTTACGGGTGTCGCCAACGGCATGATCAAGTCATATAAACATGACAAGCTGAAATTCTTCGGAGCGGGGTCAGACCACACCGTGCGTTTCTGGGAAATGATTCTGCATCAAGGACTTATAAAGCACTTTCTGGGCAGGGACATTGATTCCTACGGCTTGCTGACCGTGACGGAAGAAGGCCTGAAATTCGCGGAGAAACCTTACGAACTGATGCTTTCCGGCGACAGGAATTTCTCGGAAAGCACTGATGATGAGGAGGATGACGATTCACCTGTTCCGGCAAAAGGAGGCCAGGGCGGCGACCAGGTACTTCTTTCAATGCTGAAGGACCTCAGACGTTCAGAGGCGAAGAAACTTCATCTCCAGCCGTGGGTCATCTTCAGCGACGTTTCGCTGGACGACATGTCCATAATGTACCCGGAGACATTGGATGAGCTCATCAAGTGCCAGAGTGTCGGAGAGGGCAAGGCGCGCAAATACGGCAAGCCGTTCATCGAACTGATCACGCGCTACGTGGAGGAAAACGAAATTTCCCGCCCGGATGATTTCGTGGTAAGGTCAATGCCTAACAAATCATCGGACAAGATATTCATCATCACCAGCATAGACAGACGCATGGACCTGGAGGACATTGCAGACGCCCGCAACATGGACATGAACGAGCTTCTGTCCGCAATGGAAGACATCGTGGAGTTCGGCACGCGTCTGAATCTGGACTATTACATTGACCAGAACATTGATGCTGACGTAGTTGATGAGATTTACGAGTATTTCAAGAACGAGGCAGAGTCCGGTTCTCTCGAAGATGCTATCCAGGCGCTCGGCGGCGACTATGAAGAGATGGAGATCCGTCTTGTAAGACTGAAATTCTTGTCGGAAGTAGCCAACTGATTCGTTAACGCTTACCAAAAGGATCTGGAAGCCAAGTCCTTCCGAAGCTAGGATTTTACCATTACCAGACGTCTCGCTTCGTAATGGGCGAGGTATCTGAAGCCGCACGATTTTATCAATTCGGCGAAATAACCGAAATTGAGCCCGGTCCGGCACGCATCATGCGAATCGGAGCCGAGACTTATTATCTCACCTCCCAATTCCATGTAGCGCAGGAGAATGTTCCTGTCCAGTTCAGGAGTTCTGCCATGCAGTTCCTGATAGGTTTTCGTATTGATTTCCAATGCTTTGCCGTTCTCGGCCAGATAACGTAGAATCGCATCCAGCAAATCCGGAAAGTCCTTGTAGAATATGCTCATCTGCGGATAAGGAGCATAACGTGTCACATAATCATAATGCCCCATGATGTCGAAACGGTCCCCGAGCCATACCATCTCCTCGTACAATGTCTCCAGATAATGCCCGTATGCCTCACGCCAATCCTTGCCCTCGTAATATCCGCCCCAGAACGGGTCCGTACCATCGAGATAATGCACTGATGCAATGATTTCATCGAAACTGTGCTCCGCCAGGTGCTTCGCAATCTTCTCCATTTCACTCTTCTGCACGCCTATTTCAATGCCTTTGAACACTTTAAAGCCTTCCGGAATCACGACATCCCTGTATTCAGGTTTGCTGCGGTCCAATATTTCCCCGGTATGCACAAGGGCATTGACCCTGTCAATTTCCTGATTCCGTGCACCGACGTCGAAAACTTCCGAGACGTAGTCCTCGTGGTCCGCCTTCATCGGAGGAACGAAAAAATCGCAGTGGTCGGTGAAGCAGAGGCCGCCCAACCCCTTTCGGAGGGCCTCTGCCGTAGTCGCCTCCACTGTCGTGCGTTTCCCGTCGAACGAGAATTGACAATGATTATGATTGTCGTAAAGCATCAGCTCAAGCCGTCAATGTGTCCGTCAACCACGTCAATTCTCAATGCCTGAGGCGATTTTGGCAGTCCCGGCATCCTGATGATGTCTCCTGCGATAGCCACAATCATCTCCGCACCGGCATTGATGACGATGTCCTTGATATCGAACTCGAAGCCTTCCGGCGCACCATAGAGTTTCTGGTCCTGGGAGAACGAGTATTGGGTCTTGGCGATGCAGACAGGGAATTTCGCGTAAGCCGTGCCTTCGATCTTCGCGAGCATCTTGCGGGCCTCCGGACTGAATTCCACCATTCCGGCGCGATAAATTTCCTTCGCCACGCCAACTATCTTGTTTTCAATGCTTTCCTCGTCATTGTAGATAAACTTGACAGGCTCCGACGGCTGCTCGTCAATGGTCTTTACCACCAGTTCCGCGAGTTCCACGGCGCCGTCGCCTCCGCGTGCAAATGCATCATTGAGGGCGAAAGGTACTCCAAGTTCGGCGCAATGTTCCCTGACCATCTGAATTTCTTCATCCCGGTCATCGCCGAATTTATTGAAGCATACCAGTACGGTCTGGCCGAATTTCCGCATGTTTTCAATGTGCCTGTCCATATTGGCAAAACCCTTTCTGACGCCTTCTGCCGAGGCCTCGCTGATTTTGTCGACAGGAACATCGCCGTGCATCTTGAGTCCGCGGAGAGTTGCCACCAGAATCGTCAGCGAAGGATTCAGACCGCTCTTGCGGCATTTGATATCGAAGAATTTCTCTGCACCGAGATCGGCACCGAAGCCGGCTTCCGTCACCACATAATCGCCGTAAGTCATTGCCATCCTGGTGGCCAGGATAGAGTTGCAGCCATGTGCGATATTGGCGAAAGGACCTCCATGGATGAATGCAGGCGTGCCTTCCGTGGTCTGCACCAGATTCGGGTTCATCGCATCGAGAAGCAGGGCGACAATGGAGCCGGCCACGCCCATATCCTTCACGGTAAACGGCTTGTTGTCAAGAGTATAGCCGAGCAGAATGTTTTCTATTCTACGTCTGAGGTCATTTATATCCTTGGAGAGGCAGAGTATCGCCATGATTTCCGATGCAGGAGTGATGTCGAATCCCGATTCCTGGACAAGACCGTTGGAATGAGGCCCGAGCCCTGTCACGATATGCCTGAGCGAGCGGTCATTGACATCGAGTACGCGTCTCCAGAGAATCTGCTTCAATCCGAAGCCTTCTGCCTGATGCTGATACAGATAATTGTCCAGCAATGCCGATATCATATTGTTGGCAGATGTGATGGCGTGGAAGTCTCCAGTGAAATGCAGGTTTATCTTTTCCATAGGAAGAATCTGCGCATATCCGCCGCCGGCTGCTCCGCCTTTCATTCCGAAGCAAGGTCCGAGAGATGGCTCACGCAGCGCTGCAACTGCCTTTTTCCCGATTTTGTTCAATCCAAGCGCCAGACCGACCGAGACTGTGGTCTTGCCGATGCCGGCTTTAGTAGGGGTGATGGCCGTCACAAGGATAAGTTTGCTTTTCTTGACTTTTTCCTCGTCAATGAGTGTGAGCGGCACCTTCGCCATGTTTTTTCCATAAGGTTCCAGTTCGTCCTGAGGAATCCCCAACTGGTCAGCAATTTCCGTCACAGGCTTCAGCCTGATGCTCCTGGCAATCTCGATGTCTGATTTCATAGCTCGCGTTTAATAGTAAAACAATTCAAGTTTCGCAAGTTGTCAAACTTGCTGAACATCAGCACGAATTCGAGGGCCGTCACTTGTTCGAAGGTTGTAAGCCCAACGCACTTTTATCACGTTACGTCATCCCTAAATCCCGGGTCTCGGGGTAGGGACTTACCCACGCCCTCGCGGGCTCTATAAGCGGTGTTTCGCACTTGCGAAACTTGAGTTAAACAAAATGCGAATATACGAAAAGGCAGTGGCAATCGAAATAGCGGAGAGCTATTTTTCCCAGTTTATATATGGATTTTTTGTCAATGCCGCATTATAGTAGCGGCTGGGGGGGGGATAGTAGCGGCTGTCGCCGGTAACCTCGTCACCCAGCCAATCCGGTTTTTCGAAAGCCTCGTCTTCACAAGAAAGTTCAATTTCCGCCATGACCAGGCCCTCATTATCCCCGTAGAACTCATCTACTTCGAATGTATGTCCCGCATAATCAACCAGATACCGGGTCTTGTCGATAACTCCAGGCTCACATAGTCCGAGCAATGCCAATGCATCATCCACAGAAATCTCCTTTTCCCATTCAAACCGGCTCACGCCACGAATGTCGCTCTTGCCTTTAACCGTGATAAATCCCTGATTGTCACGCACTCTTACACGCACCGTCCTTTCCGGTACGGAACTCAAATATCCCTGACTGATGCGCATGGCCTTTCTAGCCGACGACTTGAATTCGCCACGCACCAAAAATTTCCTTTCAATTTCCTGTCCCATGGTTCTACAATTTTTTCGTCCCCGTTTCTGCCCCATCTTCTCCTACGAGCATCTCGCCCCGTGCGCAATAAAACGTTTTTCACGCACAACACCTTGAAAAATATCCCTCTCGTGCGTAATAAAACGTTTTCCACGCACGTCACCTTGAAAAATTACTTCCTCGTGAGCATTAAAACGTTTTCCACGCACGAGAGCCAGAGTTCCCGGCTCCGTCCGAGGTGGCTTCTCGGGAGGCATGGTCGCCCGTGACCTTGTGAACGGGGTGGCAGGCGCAGCCTGACGGGGATGAGCGAAGCGAACCTCCCGAGGAGCCACCTCGGACGGAGCGCAACACAAAACTCATCGACCAAATTTAGTCACAATAAACAGCAACCACAAAAAAATATCAGAGCCGGCAAGTGCAGACTCTGACAATATCTATAAACAATACCCTAAAGCAGGCAAACAAATCAGTCCAACTTGTGGATTGCGAGACCGGAACGGAGCTTCGGCTCGAACCATGTGGTCTTAGGAGGCATGATGTTGCCGCTGTCGGCGATGTCGGTGAGCTGCTTCATGGAAACAGGATAAAGCGCGAAAGCGACCTTCATCTCACCATTGTCCACGCGGCGGGAAAGCTCGCCGAGACCACGGATTCCACCTACGAAATCAATACGTTTGTCCGTGCGGAGATCCTTGATACCCAGAATCTTGCCAAGAACCAGATTCGAAAGGATCGTCACATCGAGGACGCCGATAGGATCCTTGTCATCATATCTTCCGGCCTTTGCCTCAAGAGAGTACCACTTGCCCTCCAGATACATGGCGAAGTTATGAAGATGGGAAGGACGATATTCGCCTTCGCCGTCATACGGCTTCACGTCGAAATCCTTGCCGAGAGCCTCGATGAACTGCTCCGGAGAAAGACCATTGAGATCCTTGACCACGCGGTTGTAATCGATAATCTTCAATTGGCTTTCAGGGAAGCAGACCGTCATGAAATAATTGTACTCTTCCTGGCCTGTATGGTTCGGATTACCTTCTCGCTTTTCAGCACCGACACGCGCAGCTGCAGCTGTACGATGATGACCATCAGCCACATAGAAAGCATCAACCTTGGTCGTGAAGATCTCCGTAATGCGGGATATCACGGCATCATCATCGATTACCCAGAAAGCATGACCGAAGCCATTCTCATCTGTAAACGAATACTCCGGCTCTCCGGAAGCAGCTTTGGCTACTATTTCATTGAGCTCTGCATTGTCCTTATACGCGAAGAAAACAGGCTCGATATTGGCATTCTGGATTTTCACATGAATCATGCGGTCATCCTCCTTGTCCTTGCGGGTAAGCTCATGCTTTTTGATCTTGCCGTCGGAATAGTCATCGGTATGGGCGCAAAGCACCAGACCATACTGAGTTCTTCCGTCCATGGTCTGGGCATAGACATAATAGCAAGGCTTGCCATCCTGAACGAGCCATCCTTTCTTCTGCCACTCGGCAAAATTCTGCACAGCCTTGTCATATACACGACTGTCGTGATCAGGAAGTATAGGATTGAAATCAATCTCCGGCTTGGTTATATGAAGCAGGGATTTCTCGCCGGCCATGTTCTTCGCCTCTTCTGAGTTCAATACATCATAAGGAGGTGCAGCTACTTCAGTAACAATATCTTTCGGCGGTCTGACAGC
>FR882175.1:57769-65077 GCA_000434935.1 Bacteroides sp. CAG:709
CGGTCTGACAGCCGCAAATGGTTTTACTTTTACCATCTCAATCTACTATTTTCAAATTCCGCGAATGGAGCAGTTTCATACCGGACTCCATTCGTGGAAACTATGTTTTATTATTTGTTGACCTGGAACTTGGTGCAGCCGTCGGCGAAATATGCTACGATCTGACGGGCAGCTGCAAGACCGGCATTGATATTGGCCTCTGCAGTCTGGGCACCCATCTTCTTAGGAGTAGCGAACACGCGGGTTCCGAATTTCTCCTTCAACACATCGATATTGTCAGGAGCAACGTCTGTAATGTACTTGAGATCAGGACGATCCTCCAATGCCTTCTCCAATCCTGCCTCGTCGATGACTTCCTTGCGGGCAGTATTTACGAGGGTCGCGCCTTTAGGCATGGATGTAATCAATTCGTAGTTGATGCTGCCGATGGTCTCAGGTGTAGCAGGGATATGCACTGACACGAAATCAGAATTTGCATACAGCTCCTTCACGGAAGCGACAGGTGTAGCGCCAGCCTCAGCAATCTTTTCTGCAGGAATGAATGGATCCACTGCAAGAACGCTCATACCGAGAGCCTCAGCCTTCTTGCCGACAAGCCTGCCGACATTGCCAAAAGCCTGGATACCAAGCCTCTTGCCGGAAATCTCGCATCCGGAAACAGGGGTAAACTGGTTACGGCACATGTAAATCATCATGGCAATCGCCAACTCTGCGACAGCATTGGAATTCTGTCCAGGAGTATTCTCCACGACCACGCCGCGCTCCTTGGAAACGACCAGGTCAATGTTGTCGAAACCTGCACCTGCACGAACGACAATCTTCAGTTTTCCTGCAGCCTCAAGGACAGCAGGAGTAACTTTGTCAGACCTGACGATCATAGCATCCACATCAGCGACAGCATTGATAAGATCCTGCGCCTCTGCATATTTCTCAAGAAGGACTACCTCATGTCCGGCGCCTTCAAGAATTTCTCTGATTCCCGCTACAGCTGCTGCTGCAAATGGTTTCTGAGTAGCCAACAATACTTTCATGACAAGTGGGTTTTATTTTTTCATTGATTCAAACTCTTTCATGCACTCTGTGAGAGCTGTAACATCCTCAACCGTACATGCATTGTAGATGGATGCGCGGAATCCGCCGACTGACCTGTGGCCCTTGAGACCGACCATGCCCTTGCCTTTGGCGAATGACATGAACTCGTCCTGAAGATTCTCGTAACCGGGAGCCATCACGAAGCAGACGTTCATGAGCGAACGGTCTTTCTCTGCTGCGGTTCCTACGAAGAGGGAGTTGCGGTCAATCTCGCCATAGAGCAATTTGGCCTTCTCCATGTCATATTTGTGGATAGCCTCGACGCCACCCATGCCCTTCAACCATTTGAGGGTCTCGTTCATCACGAAGATGGAGAATACAGGAGGTGTGTTGAACATTGACTCCTTGTCGATATGTGTACGGTAGTCAAGCATTGTAGGAATATAGCGGCTGACCTTTCCGAGAGCGTCCTTGCGGATAATCGCGAACACGACGCCGGCAGGGCCCACGTTCTTCTGTGCGCCACCATAAATGAGGGCATATTTGCTGACGTCAACCGGACGGCTCATGATATCTGAAGACATGTCCGCGATAAGAGGAACAGGGGAAATGATATCCTCCTTGATTTCCGTACCGTAAATGGTATTGTTAGTCGTGATGTGGAAATAGTCAAGGTCTGTAGGAATCTCGTATCCCTCAGGGATATACGAGTAATTCTTGTCTGCAGAAGATGCGAGCGCATAAGCATTGCCAAGTCCCTGAGCCTGCTGGAGAGCCTTATGAGCCCACACGCCGGTATCAAGATATGCAGCCTTGTTCTCCAGGAAGTTCATAGCGACATAAAGGAACTGAAGGCTGGCACCGCCGCCGAGGAAAACCACCTCATGAGTATCAGGGATGTGGAGCAATTCTTTCCAATTCGCGCGAACCTCATCCATGACCTCACCCCATTCTTTCGACCTGTGCGATACGGAAAGCACTGATATTCCAGTGTTCTTGAAATTCTTGAGCGCCTCGATAGAATTGTCAATGGCCTGCTGAGGCAGAAGGCATGGCCCGGCATTAAAGACGTGAACGTTCGCCATAATTATAAAAATTAAATAAAAATCAAACAACGATTCGGATTTCGCTTTCCAAATCGTTGTAAAGATAATGATTATTTAGAAAAAACAAAAGATTTGATAAAAATTATCAACTTTCTATTCTTTCTATCTGTAACCGAGAAGATAAGAAATCACGGCCATTCGTACATACATGCCGTTCCGTGCCTGCTCGAAATAATATGCGTAAGGCGTATCGTCCACATCCCGGGCGATTTCCGTAATACGTGGAAGCGGATGGAGAATCTTCATGTTAGGCTTCACATTGCCCAGCATTGACGCAGTCAGCTCATAGACATCCTTCACGCGGTCGTAATCCTCCTTGCTCGGGAAACGCTCCTGCTGGATTCGCGTCATATATAATATGTCACAATCGTCGAGATGTTTTTCGAGGGACTCGGTTTCCTCATACGGGATATGTTTCTCCTCCAGCTCCTTCAGATACTTGTGCGGCATCTTCAGCTCGTCCGGTGCCGTGAAAATGTAGCTTGGGGAAAAATCAGACATCGCCTCGGAGAGCGAGTGCACGGTACGTCCGTATTTCAAGTCGCCTACCATATTGATTGTCAAGCCGTCCAGCTTACCCTGAGTCTGCCGGATGGAATACATGTCCAGAAGCGTCTGGGTAGGATGCTGATTCGAACCGTCGCCGGCATTGACCACAGGGACAGGGGAAACGCTTGCGGCAATGGCAGCAGCTCCTTCCACAGGATGGCGCATCACGATCATATCCACGTAGTTGGAGACAATCTTGATGGTATCTTCAATGGTTTCGCCCTTGGTAACGCTGGTGTTACGGGAATCCGGAAATCCGATGACACGGGCTCCAAGACGGTTCACAGCCGCCTCGAAAGAAAGCCTCGTCCTCGTGGACGGTTCGAAGAACAGACAGGCAATGACTTTCCCCGCAAGGAAATTCTGTTCATGATTATTCTCAAATTCCTTGGCCACATCCAGGATATGAAGGATCTCATCCTTCGAAAAATCCCTGATTGAAATCAGACTTTTAGGCATAATGCTCATTATTATTTAATTAAGTATCGTTGTTTCTTCATGTTTCCGAAGTCGCCGGCCCCTCCTCCACTGCAGTGCAATCGTCAATGTTGCCGACACGCTCCAGAAAATCCGATTCCGAGGAAAGGCGCACTTTCACCGTCATCGAGCAATCGGTGCCGAAATCCTGCCCGCTCTGTTCCAATGACATGTCCTTCACCATCTTCATGACGCTGTTCATCGCAAGGTAGCCAAAGCGGAGACGATACCGCTTCATCGCTACCTTCGTGATTATCACCGCATTGGAAATGGCATCCGCAGTAGACGTCTTATATGCACGGATCAGGCCGGGAATGCCCAACTTGATTCCGCCGAAATAGCGGATGACGACAACGAGTATATCACTGAGGCAATTGGAATCAATCTGTCCGAGAATCGGACGTCCCGCAGAAGAAGACGGCTCCCCGTCATCATTGGCCCTGAACACATCCCCGCGATAGCCGAGACGGTACGCATAACAATGATGCCTGGCGTCATGGTACTCCTTTTTCAAAGAACCGACAATCATCTTCACTTCCTCCTCCGATTCGACCGGATAGGCTTTCGCAATGAATCTGCTTCCATTGTCCTTGAAGAGTCCTTCCGATTCTCCGGAAATACTCCTGTAGGTATCAGGAATGATGATTTCGTTCTTTTCCATGGCCTCAAAATTAGCTAAAAACACGTTATTATGCAACGGAACGGAAATATTTTGTTAACTTTGGCACTTGTTAGGAAAGCTACATTCAATATGATTCTTAAATATCGTGTATCCCTGCCGGGAATAAAGGGCTTCGCCCGCGTTTATGAGCTAAAGTCGACCACGACTTTGTATGAATTCCACAAGAGAATGAGAGATGACATGGACTTCTCCCATGATCAGCTGATTCAGTTCAAGGGTCTGGACAAATCCGGATCGCTCGTGGCCAGATATGGCATGTTCGACCTCGGAGCAGGAGCCGTGGATGATGTCACCCTGGCTGACACCATAAAGAAAGGCATTGCCGAATTTACTTATTTCTACGATGTCACAGACAGGAAAAGTGTCATTGTAACCTACGAAGGCGAAGTAGAGGAAGAGCCTGGAAAGACTTATCCTGCCCTCGTGGAATCGAAGGGTCCGAACCCTGTCGAATTCGAGAACGGTTATGTCGCATATGAGGATTTGCCGGATGAGCAGAAACATCTGCCGGGCGAGTCATCATGGGGCAAGGGCGACGATGCGGCTGATGACGCTGACGACCTGACCGATGACATTGCGGATGTAGACGAAGACGATGAGGACGATGAGGAGGACGACCTCAAATCATCAATAGAGGAAGACAGCGACATCATTTTCGACGGTTCAGAAGACCTGATGCTGTAATTCTACCGGAAACGAATTCGGCAAGATGGCTAGAAAACTCGTCGTAATTACCGGACCCACAGCTACAGGGAAGACCGATTACAGCATAGAAGCGGCATTATCATGCGGCTCTCCGATAATTTCGTGCGATTCCAGACAGATTTACAAGGAAATGACCATAGGGACTGCTGTCCCGGATGCTTCACAGCTGAATGCCGTGAAGCATTATTTTATCCGGACCATCCCTGTCACGGAGCCCTATTCTTCCGGACAATACGAAATCGACGCCCTCGACCTGATAGAGCGGCTGTTCAACGAAGGCCATGAGACATTGATAATGACCGGAGGCTCAGGGTTTTACATCGACGCAGTCTGCAACGGGCTGGACAATCTTCCTGTAGCACCGCCCGAAATGCGCGAGAATCTGACGCGCAGAATCCGCGAGGAGGGGGTCAATGTTCTCGCACAGGAATTGAAGGAATTGGACCCGAAAGCATGGGCCAGCATTGACCTAAACAACGGCCAGCGGGTGGTGCGGGCATTGGAAACGGTCCTGGTTTCCGGCCGTTCTTTCACGGAGTTCAAGATGACGCAGCCCAAGAAACGGAATTTCGAGATAGAGAAAATCTGCATCACACGTCCACGCGAAGTCCTGTATGACAGAATCAACAGACGCGTGCTGAAAATGATAGATGCAGGGCTGGTGGAAGAGGCTCGCAACTTGCTGCCATATAGGGATTTGCCGGCATTACAGACCGTAGGATACAAAGAGATTTTCAGCTATCTGGACGGGGAAATTCCTCTTGATGAAGCGATACGGCTGATCCTGCGGAACACCAGACATTACGCCAAGAAACAGCTTACATGGTGGAAACGATATCCAGATGTAAAGTGGATGGAATTATAACAAGAAAACACTATGCCAACGACAACTTTCACAAGAATAACCACAGTAATCACGGTTTGCGCGACTCTTTCAGCAGCAACGGTTTCATGTATTTCCCAAAGGGCAAATGCAGAAGAGACTTCCGCAGGACAATTCACTGCCGGCGTCAATGACAGGATGTATTATGAGTTCCCGGCAGCAATCTGGGAAGAGACCTTGCCGCTCGGAAACGGACGTCTGGGCATGATGCCTGACGGCGGAGTGCAGACTGACCATATAGTGCTGAACGAGATTTCCATGTGGAGCGGCAACGAGGCTGACTACCGGAATCCCGATGCGGCCAAAAGCCTCCCGGAAATCCGCAGACTGCTTTCCGAAGGGAAGAACGCAGAAGCTCAAGAGGTTATGTATGAACACTTTGCAACCAAGAAAGAGACAGCCGACGCAAGATATGGCTGCTATGAGACATTGGCAATCCTCGACCTGAAATTCAGCTATGGTTCCGGCGCGACACAAGGAGAAATCCCGGCAGCAACGGACTACACCCGTGGCCTGTCGCTCGCAGACGCCGTCGCCCACACCGGATTCACCTGCGGCAACACACGATATACCCGCGAATATTTCACGTCCAGGGACAATGACGTATTCATCATCCGCCTGACAGCTTCCGGCAATGACAAACTGAACTTCACCGCGTCACTCGGAAGAGAAGCCAACGCCTCAACAAGGGCGGCAGGCAATTCTTCGATATTGGAAGGAGCTCTGCGCAATGGCAACGGGCCGGACAGCGGCGTCAAGTTCATGGTAGCCATGAAGGCAATCAACTGCGACGGCAGGCAACGCATCTCGCCGGACGGCACGCTCCACATAAAGGGAGCCGGGACCGCGACACTCGTTCTTTCAGCCGCCACATCCTTCCACGCCGAGGGCACCGACTTTCCGGGCGACAAATACAAGGAAGCCTGCAATGCCAGACTGAAAAGCGCCGTCAGACTGCTGGACAAGAAGAAGCCGGCACAGCAGGAACAGGCTTACAAATCAATGCTGGACAGCCATATACGTTCACATAGAAACCTATACGAAAGAGTACGCATCCAGCTTCCGGCAGTTCCGGAAGACAATCTGCCGACAGATATCCGCCTGAGGAAAGCCGCCGAATCGAAAACGGCACAGGCTTCCCTTGCCGAACTTTATTACAATTTCGGCAGATATCTGCTTATCAGCAGCACACGACGGGGCTCATTGCCGCCGAACCTCCAGGGCCTGTGGGCAGACGAAGTCCAGACTCCTTGGAACGGCGACTATCATACCAACATCAATCTCCAGATGAACTATTGGCCTATGGAGCAGGCAGGGCTTCAGGAACTCATGCAGCCTCTGGAAACGTTCATTGACAGACTCATACCATCGGGCAGGGAATCCGCAAAATGTTTCTATGGCGAAAGCGCCCGGGGATGGGTACTCCACATGATGACCAATGTGTGGAACTTCACCGCACCGGGCGAACAGCCATCCTGGGGAGCGACCAATACCGGAGGGGCATGGCTCTGCGCACATCTGTGGGACCATTATCTCTATACCGGAGACAATGATTTCCTCCGCAGGATCTACCCTGTCATGAAGGGAGCGGCGGACTTCTTCCTCTCCACGATGGTAGTGGAGCCGAAGCACGGCTGGCTTGTGACATCACCAAGTTCATCGCCGGAAAACGAATTCCTCTGCAACGGCCAACCTGTAAGCATCTGCATGGGGCCGACAATGGACGTGCAGATTCTCACGGAGCTTTTCAGAAACACTTCCAAGGCTGCCGCTCTTCTGGGAACGGACAAAGCATTCGCAGACAGCCTCGACGAGGCCGTGTCACATTTCCCGCCGATGCAGATAGGCAGCGACGGCCGACTGATGGAATGGCT
>FR882175.1:65082-73135 GCA_000434935.1 Bacteroides sp. CAG:709
CGGCCGACTGATGGAATGGCTGGAAGAATATCCCGAGACAGAGCCGCACCACAGGCATGTTTCACATCTCTACGGCCTGCATCCAAGCAATCTCATATCTCCGCACAAGACGCCTGAGCTTGCGGAAGCATGCCGCAAGTCGCTCATGGCCAGAGGAGACGAGGGCACAGGATGGAGCCGCGCATGGAAAATCTGTTTCTGGGCGAGACTCTGTGACGGTGACCATGCCTGGAAACTGTTCCACAATCTCCTGTCACCTGCCGTCAGCTATGACCGGCTGGACAGCCTTCACAAGACAGGAGCCGCACTGGACGAGTCTCTGCCTCAACATAGCGGCACATTCCCGAACCTTTTCTGTTCACATGACCCGTTCCAGATAGACGGCAACTTCGGCGGCGCATCCGGCATAGCGGAAATGTTGCTGCAGAGCCACGAAGGCTATGTCAATTTCATTCCGGCACTTCCTTCAGGATGGCATTCCGGAAGCGTCCGTGGAATGCGTGTCAGAGGTTTCGCCACGGTTGATTTCAGTTGGGAGAACCATACCCTGCAGCAGGCCATTGTCCATGCAGACAGAGGTCATGGCGATATCCGTCTGACAGTCAAGACTCCTGACGGTCTCATCGCCCGCGACATCTACGGAAACGAGTTCCCGTCAGACATCAACGGCTTCATCTACCCTACCTTGTCACCGGGTTCCTCCTTGGAAATAAGATTCACTTCAATTTAATCTTACCGTTCCAGGAACGAAAAGGTCAGGTCCACGTCGCCGAAGCGGCTGGTTATGCCGTCATACTTTTCAAGGTAGCGGGCCGAAAGCTCGCCGCGCCAGACAATGTCATCCCGAGAATTAAACGGCAGGGACACATCGAAACCATAGCTCTTGGACTTCACTTTCACCACGGCGGAACACTTCCATTCTGTCCTAGTGCCGCCGTCATCTTCGGTCAGGAGGAACGCGATATTGTCCAGCTGGTCAGTCCATTGCGACACGAGCATAATGTTCATCGGAATCCTCTGCCCGACCTGGTTCCTCTTCACCACCAGCATGAAATCCGTAATCTGAGGATTGTACAACTTCAATTCCGCTTCAGTGCTAGCCGTGAAATTCTCCACGCTCCCCACCTTGAAGAAGAATTCCGAGGCACCGGCGAACCAGCAGTCGTAATTCCTGTGCATCAGGAAATCTTTCAGCACCAGCGAGCGTACTGTACCTGAGAAACTTGCCTGCACAGGCAGCCCCATCGCCACACCCGACGGCCTGATGACAACCGAACCTCCGCCTGTCCCCCACTCGGGGTCACGTTTCTTTATCATTTCCAAGGACTCGTATTGGCAATCATCGTTTCTGTTGACGACCCAGACAGGATGCTCAGCAGCCATTTGTTCATCGACAATGACTTCTTCCACATATTTGCTTCCATCGGATTTTTCAAGCATGCGATAACCGACATTGACCTCCGCCCCATTTCCCGGGTCAAAAGTAATTATAGGCCACTCCCTGCCGTCCCATTTCTCAGAATAAGGCCAATATATCTGAATATCAGACTTTTCCAGTGCGTCCAGATATTCCTCCGGGGTCATCGCACCACGTTCGGAATCCCCGGCTGCCTTCGTCATGGCTGCAAAATGTTCGGCAATGAGCTCCTTCAAAGGACGCGCATACGACTTGGTGCGGACGGCACGGCTCTTCGGGTCCATACCGACTCCCGCACCAGGCGATTCGAAAAGGTCCTTCATCAGATACTCCTCATCGTAGCCGTTCCCGGAAGATGAAGAAACGGCATCATGGACTTCCTGCATGTGCCCGGCCTCAATCGGCAGCACGGAAAACAATTTCGCCACGGTGTCCAGCGGAAGATATGCCGTATCGGGATAATATTTCTCACCGGAATGGTCCACTCTCTCACACGAGGCTGCCAGCATCAGTGCCGCAGCCAGAACAAAAAGTAATTTTCTCATAAGCATTGTCTTTTACAATGCAAAGTGACGAAAAAATATCCGTTTTCAGAAAATGAACACGGATAAAGTTAAAAATCGGCCTCACAGCAACCTGCAAAGCCGATTTATGTTAACATAATAATTTTAGATTCTAAAGTTATTTATGGTAAATTATATACCTGTTCTTGTCGGAAAGATCACGGACTATCTCCGTATGGGCATAACCGGCAGCCTTGAAGACCGTTTCAGTCTGGCGGGCAAGCGTCTCATTCACCTCTGAAAGACCGACGCCGTCGGGAGACATGAACCGCTGGCTCCATCTGGCTATCGCACGATAAAAAAGCAGCGGGTCGTCATCAGGCACGAACAATGCCGATTCAGGCTCATATTCAAGCACATTGCGCCTCATATCCTCCTTTTCGGACTCCATTATGTATGGCGGATTGCTCAGGACCATATCGAAAGGACCGAGTTCAATCTCCTGCTCGGAATCCAGGACATCAGCCTTTATAAACTCCGGCTTGAATGTCTCCTTGGATTTCAGCTCCGATGCAAAGTCCTGCCCCGCAGCCACTTCCAAGGCCGCATCAGAAATATCCACCGCGGTCACCCGGCTTCCCGGAATAGACAGCGCCATAGTCCAGGCGATGCATCCGGAACCTGTGCACAAGTCGAGGATACGCACCGGTTCGGCATTTTTTCCATACGGCGAGCGCATGCGGTACACCCTCATCCCCAGTTTGATGGCATCACGACAGAGGAGTTCCGTCTCCGGCCGCGGAATCAGCACAGCGGGATCAACTTTGAAAGTCCGTCCATAAAACTCAGTGTGCCCGAGCACATACTGCACAGGCTCCATCTTCTTCAGGCGCTCCATAGCAGCCTCAAGCTCAGGCAGTTTCTTGTCGTCTATCTTGAATTCAGGTTCAACGATATGGGTATAGTTCTCCGTTCCCAACACCTCTTCGCAAAGCATCAGGACAATGGAACGCGCCTCCTTTTGAGGGTACAACGATTCCAAAGCCTTGGTGCCGGCTTTTACAAATTCAGCAAGAAGCATTTTCCCTCCTATGAATTTTCAATGACAGTCGTCAGGAATGCCGTCATATCCATCCCGGCGGCCCTGACCATCTTAGGAACAAGTGAGGCGCTGGTCATTCCCGGAATAGTGTTCACCTCCAGGAAATAAAGTCCGTCTTCAGCAGAAATATAGTCCATACGGACAATGCCGTTGCATCCGAGATGTGCATATATCTTCTCCGTAATCCTCTGGATTTCAGAGGACAACTCTTCAGATATCTGCGCTGGACAGACCTCCTGGCTATGGCCGTTGTATTTGGCATCATAGTCGAAATACTCATTTTCCGTGATGATTTCGATTACAGGAAGAGCCTTGACCTCTCCTCCGTCCAGATAGGCAGCGCAGGTAAACTCACGGCCCTTGATAGACTTCTCGACCACGACGGCCGGTCCCTCGGAGAAGGCATAATTGACGGCAGGCACCAATCCATCGGCCTCTTTCACTTTCGTGATACCGAAGCTGGAACCTCCGTCAGTAGGTTTCACGAAGAGCGGCAGTCCAAGACGTTCTACGGCCTTGGCAGCGAAAGCATTGACATCCATTCCTTTACGGACGAACGCATCCGGCGCAAGCTTCACGTAATCAATATCGCGGAGATAGCTCTTGCAAGAATATTTGTCGAACGCCACCGTCGACACGAAAGCGCTGCACCCGCTGTGAGGAATGCCGAGCATCTCGAAATAACCTTGAAGAAGGCCATTCTCGCCAGGCGTGCCGTGCTGCATTATATAAACGTAGTCGAACTTCACTTTCTCCCCGTAAACAGTAACGGAGAAATCATTCTTGTCAATCTCCGGCCTTGCCTCTTCCGGGAATGGAACTCTCATGGAGTTTTTCTTGCGATATGCTACCAGAGACCATTTGCCGAATCTCGCAAAAATCTCATACACATCATATTGAGTATCATCAATCCTTGATGCAGTATACTCACCGCTGCGGCAAGCCACCTCCCACTCGGAAGAGTCGCTGCCATAAATCACTGCGATAGTGTTATATTTTCCCATATATCAATATGTTAGTCAAAATAATAATCTGCCTCGCTGCTGGTTTTGCGGTCCGCATCTTCGTCACCGCCGCTGCAGCTAAGGTCAATGTTCATGCCGGCAGGTGCCACGAAACGGTCCGCCTCGGAAATGCCGAGAGAGCCGTCCTTCAGCACTTTCTTCATGAAAATGCCCCATATAGGAAGCGCCATATTGGAACCGCTTCCCAACGCAAGTGCCTGGAAATGAACCTGTCTGTCTTCCGCACCTACCCAGATTCCGGCAGTAATGGAAGGTGTATATCCGATGAACCATCCATCCGCATTGTCATTGGTCGTACCTGTCTTTCCTGCGATTTCGCCTTTCAGCTGATATACCGCCCTCAAGCGCGCACCCGTACCATTGTTGATCACGCCCTGCATCAGGTTTTCCATAAGATAAGCGGTCTGTTCGCTGATTGCCTCACGTTTGCGGTTGGTGAACTCGCCCAGCACATTGCCCTGATTGTCCTCTATCCTGGTAACGAATTGAGGGGAAATGTAAACTCCGCGAGACGGGAAGGTGTTGTACGCAGCAACCATCTCATACAAAGACAAATCCGCAGGTCCGACGCAAAGTGAAGGCACCGCGTCGATATGGCTCTGGATTCCCATTGTCCTCATCATGTCGGCCATAGGCTCCGGTCCAAGCTGTTTCATCAGGTATGCGGAAATATTGTTCGAACTATGGGTAAGTCCCCATTTCAACGTCACTGTCTTTCCGATCCAGATATCCTTGTCGGTACTTCTTGGCGTCCACTCATTGTCCCCGACGATGAAAGTCTGAGGCACATTGACAACCTTCGTGCAAGGGCTCATGCCGGACTGCATTGCCAATGTATAGAGGAACGGCTTGACGGTGGAACCGATCTGGCGCTTGCCCTGACGGACATTGTCATACTTGAAATAGCGGTAGTTCGGGCCTCCGACATAGGCCTTGACGTGTCCGGTTACAGGCTCAATAGCCACAAAACCAGCTCTAAGTATTGATTTGTAATATCTTATGGAATCGTCAGGAGTCATTGTCGTATCTATGTAGCCCTTCTTGTTCCATGAGAACAGACGCATCTGCGCAGGCACGGAGAAACTCTTGAGGATCTCTGACTCGGAAGCACCTTCCTTCTTCATGATACGGTAACGGTCGCTCCATCTCCTCGCCTGCTTCATGACATAATCACGTGTAGATTTGTCCACATCATTGGAGAACGGCTTGTTCTTCTTCGAACGCAAATCTCTCTCGAAACTCTTCTGCAAATTCTTGCCAAGATGCTCGGCCACAGCCTCTTCCGCATACCTCTGCATCTTGGAATTAATCGTGGTATAGATTCGGAGGCCGTCCTTGTCCAGATTATAAGGTGTCCCGTCCGGCTTGGTATTCTTGTTCAGCCAGCCATAGAGAGGATCGTCCTCCCAGGACAATGAATCTGCGACATAGTCCTCACGATAGGTATATTTCGAACGGACAGGCTTGCCAGCATTCATCACGCGACGGAGCATGTCCCTGAAATACGGAGCCAGACCGGCATTGTGGTCCTGGACCTGATATGACAATGATATCGGCACCTGCTGGATGGAGTCGCGCTGTTCTTCAGTAAGATAGCCTGCCTTTTCCATCTGGCTGATGACGAAGTTCCTGCGGTACAGGGCCTTGTCCGGATTAAGGGCCGGGTTGTATCTCGTCGGCTTGTTCACCATGCCCACCAGCGTGGCGCTTTCCTCAACGGTCAGGTCAGCCGGTTCCTTGGCGAAGAATGTCTGCGCCGCCGCCCTCACTCCATACGCACTGCTGCCGAAGAAAACGGCATTCAGGTACATGTCCAGAATCTCGTCCTTCGTATAGTCGCGCTCCAGCTTGACCGCCGTTATCCACTCCTTCAATTTGATCCAGACCATTTTCACCTTGGAGAATCCCGGGATGCGGCTGGAGACATCGGCACGCGGGTACAATGTCTTCGCAAGCTGCTGGGTGATGGTACTTCCGCCGCCCTGTCCGGAATCGCCCATCAGCAATGTCTTCACGAGCACGCGCCCGAGGCTCTGAAAGTCAATGCCGGAGTGCTTGTAAAAGCGGATGTCCTCCGTCGCCACTGCCGCCTGCACCAGATAAGGGGACAATTCTTCGTAGGAAACATACGACCTGTTTTCAATGTGGAAGGTCGTGAGAACCTGACCGTCATCGGCAATGACTTCGGTCGCAAGCTTGCTGTCAGGGTTCTCCAGCTCCTCGAATGAAGGTATGTCGGCAAATGCCCAAACCAGCAAAAGCATGATAAGGACCATCAGCACAGGCACGGAAACGATTATCCAGAACCATTTCACGCATTTTTTTCTCGTATCGTCTGTCATATCTGTATTCTTCGAAAGAGCAAAAATACATAGAAAATTTGGAAAATATCCTTATTTGTTCCTTACTTTGCAGTCCGTTTACTGAAATAGAGGTAAAAACATCATTAAAAATTGGAGCTAGAGTTGGCGATGGAAAAGAATCTTGTAATTGTCGAGTCTCCTGCGAAAGCCGGGACAATACAGAAATTCCTGGGGGAAGGATATGTCGTAAAACCAAGTTTCGGTCATATCAGAGACTTGCAGGACAAGAAGTTGAGCGTGGATGTAGATCATAACTTCACACCTGAATATGTCATTCCTGCGGACAAGAAGAAAGTCGTGTCTGAGCTCAAGAAGCTGGCAGCCGGCGCCGAGACCGTATGGCTGGCATCCGATGAGGACCGGGAGGGAGAAGCAATCTCATGGCATCTCTATGAAACTCTCGGCCTGAAGAAAGAAAGCACCAGAAGAATCGTATTCCACGAAATCACCAAGAATGCGATTCTGAATGCAATAGAAAATCCTAGGGACATTGACATGAACCTCGTGGATGCGCAGCAGGCAAGACGCGTGCTCGACCGTCTCGTAGGCTTCGAGCTTTCGCCGATTCTCTGGAGAAAAATCCAGCCGAAGCTCTCTGCCGGACGCGTACAGAGCGTCGCATTGAGACTCGTCGTCGACCGCGAAAGGGAAATTCTCGGGTTCAAGCGCGAGCCCTACTACCGCACGACCGCCGTCTTCCATCCGGAAAGCACCGCCGCAGGAGTGAAGGTCAATGCCGTGCTCGATACCAGGTTCAATGGCATTGACGAGGCCCGTAAGTTCTTGGAGGACAGCGCGGATGCCGTATTCCACATAAGCAGCATAGAAAAGAAGGAGGGCACCAGGACACCTGCAGCGCCTTTCACCACATCGACATTGCAGCAGGAAGCGTCCAGAAAGCTGCGTTTTTCCGTGAGCCAGACAATGCGTATCGCACAGGGTCTTTATGAGCGAGGTCTCATCACATACATGAGAACTGACTCGACTAACCTTTCCGGCCTGGCATTGAACACATCCAAGAAGTTCATTGAGGAGAATTACGGCGAGAACTATTCGAAGACCCGTCAGTACAAGACCCATTCGAAGGGCGCACAGGAGGCGCACGAAGCCATCCGTCCTACATATATCGACAACGTGGAAATCGACGGAACACCACAGGAGCAGAGACTTTACAGCCTCATCTGGAAACGCACCATCGCTTCCCAGATGGCTGATGCACGCATATTGAAGACGGACATCAAGATAGCTTCCGACAAGAGGAACGAGAAATTCGCCGTCCAGGCAAACCAGGTGAAATTCGACGGTTTCCTGAAGGTATATCTGGAAGGCACTGATGACCAGCAAGATGAGGAGGAAGTAATCCTGCCGGAACTCCATGAGGGAGATGTGATGAAACCGATAAGTTTCTCATCAGACTGCAAGTTCACGACTCCTCCTCCAAGATATTCCGAGGCTACTCTGGTCAAGAAACTGGAGGAACTCGGCATCGGACGTCCTGCCACATATGCACAGACCATCACGACATTGACCACCGGACGCGGTTATATCATCAAGGGCGACAAGGAAGGCGAAGGCATTCCTGTCACATGCCTGGCAATGAAGAACGGGAAAATCACCGAGGCTGTCAAGACCGAGACTGTCGG
>FR882175.1:73141-85450 GCA_000434935.1 Bacteroides sp. CAG:709
CAAGACCGAGACTGTCGGTGCCGAAAAGAGCAAGCTTCTCCCTCAGGAAATCGGCATGATCGTAACGGATTATCTGGTAAAGAATTTCCACACGATCCTGGGATATGATTTCACCGCCAATGTCGAGAAGGATTTCGACCAGATCGCTGACGGCAAACTGGTATGGAACAATGTGATAGGACAGTTCTACACACCGTTCCACAAGAAGGTGGAAGAGGTGCTCAATGACAAGGAATACAGCCATGTCAGCAGAGATCTCGGCAATGATCCGACTGACGGCGAGCCGATTGTGGCCAAGTTCGGACAATACGGCCCGTATATCCAGAAGGGAGAAGGCGACAAGCGCCAGTATGCTCATCTGGCACCGGGACAGCTCATCGAAAGCATCACCCTGGAAGATGCCATAAAGCTGTTCCTCCTGCCGAAGACCGTGGGACAATATAATGGTATAGACATCGTTGCGACCAAAGGCAGGTTCGGACCATACCTGAAATACGGAGACAAGAACGTGTCGCTGCCACGCGGCAAGGACCCGCTCACGGTAACATTGGACGAATGCATCGCAGTAATCGAGGCCAATGCGGAGAAGGCGAATGCCAACACCGTGCTTGCAGATTATACGGAAAGCGGCATTCAGGTAATCGACGGAAGGTATGGCCCTTACCTGAAGCAGGACGGCAAGAACTACAAGATTCCAAAGGGAACCGATGCCGCAGCCCTTACAGAAGAAAAGTGCAAGGAAATAATAGAGGCTTCCGAGCCGACGAAACGCACGGCCCGAAGAAAATTCACTAAAAAATAAAACCTGAAAAAGCACTGTTTTTTCTGACTGTTTGGTCGAAAACAGTGCTTTTATCTTATAGTATCGTACTTTTTAATGCAAATAATTATAGATTATTAAAAAATATTCTGTACATTTGCATCGTTTAAGTAATGAATCGTAAGATATGGTTAAGTATCACATCGACCAGACGGACCAGAAAATCCTGTCTTTTCTGGTCAAGAATGCAAGAATGCCGTTCCTGGAAATCGCACGCGAATGCGGCGTGTCAGGAGCTGCCATACATCAGAGAGTCAAGCGTTTGGAAGCCAACGGCGTCATCACCGGTTCCAGACTTCTCGTAAAACCGCAGGCCATCGGGCTCAACATTTGCGCCTTCATAAGCATCTCCCTGTCGGAGGCTGACAAGTACAATGTCGTCATCGCGCACTTGAAGAAGATTCCGGAGGTCGTGGAGTGTCATTTCGTGACAGGCAAGTACGCCCTTCTCGTGAAGATTTATTGCTTTGACAATGACCACCTTATGGAGATTCTTCTGAACACCATACAGAAGATTCCTTATATCCTTTCCACAGAGACAATGATAGCTCTCAACGAGGCCATCGACAGACAGGTATGGGTCAAGGATTACAGTAATACAAGCTACAGCGGTTCGAACAAAAACGATGATTCGGACGAATAGGATTTAGATTTAGTTACCTGAAATCGAAATTATAGCTTCCGCGAGAACCATATCTTCCGGGGAAGTTATCTTGATATTGAGCCGCTCGCCTTCAACGAAGGTGAGCGGTATTCCGTATTTGTCGGCTACGGAAGCATCATCCGTAAACAACCTGTCGTAAGCTTGTGAATACGAATCCTTTATATCGCCGGCACGGAAAATCTGGGGCGTCTGTGCACCATACACCTCAGAGCGGTCCACACTGCGTCCAGGAGCGGAACGCAGGAATTCATTGTCCTGGTCATCCTTGACGGTTTCGAGGATTTTCAGCGTGTCCACCATGGGAATCACAGGAATGAGCGCCCGGCATCTGTCATCATTTCCAATGCGGGAAAACATTGACCTGATCATGCCTTCCGACAGGAGCGGACGGACTCCGTCGTGGATGGCGACAATGGCGTCCGAAGGGACCCGCGCGAGGGCTGCTTTTACGGAGTGGAAACGGGTGATTCCGCCGCGGACGAGGATCTGGGAGCAATTGAAATTACGGCTTATGCAGTAGTCGCGCCACCACGTATCATATTGACCGTCAGAGGGAAGGACCGTGATGACGTTTATATCCGGAACGGCTGCCAGAAATTTCAGGATGGTCTGGTGAAGTATCGCCTTCCCGTCCAGCTGCATGAACTGTTTCGGAAGATTGCCGCCCATCCTGGTCCCGTGGCCCGCAGCCATGACTATCAGATATTTTTTTCCACTCATAATTGGCTCGATATTTTAAGCAAATTTAAGTTATTTTTCGTATATTTACGGAAATTATGAAATTAACAGAAAATTCCTATTTGAAGATATGAGTTTTTCTTTCTTGAACCAAGAATTGGCAATGGACCTTGGTACCGCCAACACGGTCATTTTCCAGAATGACAAGATTGTTTTGGACGAGCCAAGTATTGTCGCAATAGATAGTGCAACAGGCAAATGCATTGCACTCGGACATAAGGCGAAACTTATGCACGAGCGCGAGCAGCCGGGAATCAAGACCATCCGTCCGCTCAGGGACGGCGTCATCGCGGACTTCAACGCGGCCGAGATGATGATACGCGGTTTCATCAAACAGGTGAACAGCCAGAGAAGGACATTGTTCTCACCTAACCTCCGGTTGGTGGTCGGTATTCCGTCAGGAAGTACCGAGGTGGAGATCAGGGCCGTCAGGGACTCAGCCGAACATGCGGGAGGACGTGACGTATATCTGATTTCAGAGCCTATGGCAGCAGCACTCGGTATCGGACTGGAAGTGGAGGCGCCAAAGGGAAGCATGGTCGTCGACATCGGTGGCGGTACCACTGAAATCGCCGTGATTTCACTCGGAGGTATCGTGATCCAGTCAAGCGAACGTGTCGCAGGAGACGTATTTACGAGCGATATCCAGTCATATTTGAGGCAGCAGCACAATATCCGTATCGGCGAGACGACTGCCGAGAAGATAAAGATAGCTGTGGGTGCAGTTCTGCCGACATTGCAGGAAGAACCTGACCCGTACCCTGTGAAAGGACCGAACCTCATGACCGCACATCCGGTAGAGGCGACGATTTCATATCAGGAAATGGCGCATTGCCTGGACAAATCCATCACCAGGATAGAGTCATCGATCCTGCATGTGTTGGAGCAGACTCCTCCTGAGCTTTACTCCGACATCGTGGAGAACGGTATCTTCCTTTCAGGAGGCGGCGCATTGCTCAGAGGTCTGGACACCCGTCTCTCGGAGAAGGTGAACATTCCTTTCCACGTGGCAGAAGATCCGCTTCACGCCGTGGCAAGAGGAACATGCATCGCATTGAAGCATGTAGGCAACTGCTCTTTCCTGAAGAGGTAGGCAGATGCCCAAGCAGCGCACCATAACAGGAACAATCATTAACACGGCAGTCTTCATAGCTCTGGAGATTGCCGCGCTTAATATGTTGAGCAACAGCAGTTCCGTGCAGAATTTCTTCATCACGAAGGCATTGCACGTAGTGAGCGGAAGGATCTGGGGCGTGACGGAATCAATTTCCGGATATTTCTCATTGAACAAGAAGAACCGCAAGCTGGCGGACAATGTTTTCGAGCTGAGCAAGGAGGTTTCGAGACTGCACAGCATGCTGGAGCAGATCCATCTGGATTCGCTGGAACAGGTGAACATGGCACGGGCCGGGGAAAAATTCAGCTACATCCCGGCTTCCATCATAAAGAGCAGCACCAACAAGCAGCACAACTACCTGATAATCGGGAAAGGTTACGAAGACGGCATACGTGAGCAGTCCGGAGTCATAACGCCGCAAGGGGTGGTCGGAATCATCGATGCCGTAAGCAAGCATTACTCATACGTCATATCATTTCTGAATTCCGAAATCAGCATCAGTGCCAGAATCGGAAAAAGCGGCGCGGCAGGCCCGATGGTATGGGACGGGGTGCACAAGGGCGGAGCCATTCTCAAGGAGATACCGCTACAGTACAAATTCGAGGAGGGCGACACGGTCTATACCAGCGGCTACTCCTCCATATTTCCGTCCGACATCCCGCTGGGCACGACAGGCGGTGTCAAAATCGTGAACGGCGCCACTTATGAAGTGAAGGTCAAGCTGTTCCAGGATTTTTCAGCATTGAGATACGTATCGGTGGTAAGCAATAACGACTCGCAGGAAATAGCGGAACTGGAGAGACAGGAAACACCTAAGAAAGGAAAGAAATGAAGCAGAACTACATCATGATGTTCCTACTCATCGTCGGAGTGCAGCTGCTGATATGCAATTATTTACATATCAGCACGTTTCTCACGCTCAGCATTCTGCCTTGCGCCATTCTCCTCATGCCCACCAGGTACAGCCCCGTCGTGGCGATGATTCTTGCCTTCGTTTCAGGTCTGGCAGTAGACACATTGGCCGAAGGAGTCACGGGGCTCAATGCCCTTGCACTCGTGCCGGTGGCCGGAGCCCGCAGGTGGATCTGCGGTTTCATCTTCGGAAAAGAATTGACCTCGACCGGAGAAGATGTTTCAATGATGAAATATGGAATAGGTAAAATGGCATTGGCAATATTCATTGCCCAGTTCATTTTTCTCGCCATATACATCTGGGCCGATGGCGCCGAAGCCCGGCCATTCATGTTCAATGCATTGAGATTCAGCGTCTCGCTCGTGGCGGGAACATTGATTTCCCTGATTATCGCGAACTTGCTGGATCCTAACGAGAGGAAATAGCGATGAATGCGTCCAGGGTCAGCAAACTCCGTATCGGACTGTTGATATTCGCAGGCATATTGCTCGCGAAGCTTTTCTATATCCAGATCATCGATGACCGTTATAAGATCAATGCTTCCAACAACTCGATGGTCTACGATATCATCTACCCGACCCGAGGTATCATCTATGACCGCAACGGAAAAATCATCGTCGGAAACAAGGTCGCATATGATATCCTGGTGACACCCAAGGAGGTAGAGCCGTTCGACACGGTACTTCTGGCTGACGTCCTGAAGATTTCGCCGGACTTCATCCGCAACAAGATGTCGGAGTACCGGAAGAACAGACGGAGAATCGGCTTCCAGTCAATGGTCATGCTGAAGCAGATTCCGTCGGACACCTACATGAGGTTCGCCGAGGTCCAATACAAGTTCAAGGGATTCAAGGGTCAGATACGAAGCATCCGAGATTATCCGGTCAATGCCGGAGGAAACCTTCTGGGATATGTCTCTGAAGTGGACCAGTCATACATAAAGAAGCATCCGGGAGAATACCGGCCAGGAGATTATGCGGGCAAGACGGGCATAGAGGCGGCACGCGAGAAGGAACTGCGCGGTGAAAAGGGCTATCAGATATACTTGAGGAACTCCCACAACCAGATACAATCCAGATACAGGGACGGCGAAATGGACAAGGAAGCCATCCCGGGAAAGGATGTGGTGACCACCATTGACGCTGATTTACAGCAATATGGACAGGAGTTGATGAAAAACAAGGTGGGCAGTCTGGTGGCGATAGAGCCGTCGACCGGAGAGATTCTGACAATGGTTTCAAGCCCTGGTATCGATGTGGAGATACTGGCAGATATCGGCAAGCATTACAGCGAAATCGTGAGCGACCCGCACAAGCCTATGTTCAACAGGGCGGTGCAGGCGCCGTACCCTCCGGGTTCGGTTTTCAAACTTGTGAACGGTCTCATCGGCATGCAAGAGGGAGTGCTGAAGCCGGAATACACCTATCCTTGCTACAAGGGTTATCCATACGGAAAGCACAAGCTGGGATGCCACGCGCACAGGTCGCCGATCAATCTGGAGGAGGCCATCATGATGTCCTGCAACGCATATTTCTGCTATGTGATGAAGAATGTCCTGGAGAACAAGAAATACAAGGGCCCCGGCGAGGCATTGGACAAATGGCATGACTATGTGCAGAGTTTCGGACTGGGCCGGAAACTGGGGAGCGACTTCCCTGCCGAGCTTGGCGGAACTATCCCTACCTCAGCATATTACAACAGGATTTACGGAAAGAACGGCTGGAAGTTCACAACCGTGATTTCATTGTCCATCGGACAGGGAGAAATCGGCGTGACGCCGCTCCAGATTGCGAACATGTGTGCCATCGTGGCGAACCGCGGCTACTACTATATTCCTCATATCATCAAGGATTCCGATTCACTGAAAATCGAGCAGAAGTACAAGGAGCGCCAATACACCATGGTGGACACATTGCAGTTCCGCAAGGTGATACAGGGAATGTGGCGTGCCGTGAACAGCGGTTTCGGTTCAGGAGGTACGGCAAGCATTGCGGCCGTGGAGGGACTGGACATCTGCGGCAAGACAGGTACTGCACAGAACCCGCGCGGAGCGGACAATTCCGTGTTCATCTGTTTCGCGCCCAAGGACAATCCGAAGATTGCGGTGGCGGCATATATTGAGAATGGCGGTTTCGGTGCCACGTGGGCATGTCCTATCGCCTCGCTTCTGGTGGAGCGATACCTGCGGGGAGAAATAGATCCGAAACGCAAGCCATTGGAAGACAGGGTGCTGCAAGGCGACCTCATGTCGAGGGTAAAGAAGTATTGACCTTCGTAGAAAACATTGAAATGAGCAGATACAGCGGCAGAAGCATTGGCGAATCATACGACTGGAAACTGATAATCCTTTATCTGTTTCTGGTTTTCATCGGCTGGGCGAACATTTACGCTTCAGTCCATGGTGCCGATGTCGAGGGCATTTTCGATTTCAGCGCGAACAGCGGCAAGCAGTTCATCTGGATGCTTACGGCTTTCGGACTTGGCGCGACAATCATATTTCTGGTCAATCCCAACCTGTGGGAAGGAGGCGCAGCACTTTTCTACGTGATGGTGATAGGGCTTCTGATCGCCGTGATTTTCCTGGGTGTGGAAGTCAAGGGCTCCCGGTCATGGTTCGCTTTCGGCCCTGTGCGGTTCCAGCCGGCCGAGGTGTCGAAAATCACCACTTCCCTGCTGCTGGCATTCGTGATGAGCCGTGCAACGTTCAGACTGACAAGGTTCAAGGACTTTCTTACGGTGGCATTCATCATCATTCTCCCGATGGTCATCATCCTGGCGGAGAAGGAAACAGGTTCGGCCCTGGTCTACGTCGGCTTCATTTTCATGCTTTACCGAGAGGGGCTTTCCGGATGGCTGCTGGCAATGATAGCATTGGCAATCCTTATATTCATCCTGACCTTGGTGGCATCGCCGTATACCGCAGTTTTGGTTCTCATAGGCATAATCTCGTTCTGCAGCGCATTGATTTCCAGGAAGATATGGCAATGGCTGCTGATTTACGCGGTGGGCATAACGGCGCTGGCCTTCCTTCCGCATTTCTGGACAATGCTGCAGGAACTCAAGGGTGAAGAGTGGCCGTTCCTGATGAACATCACGCCGTTCATGATTCTTCTGGGCGTTTCCGGAATCGCATTGCCGCTGATAATCTGGAAATCCATGAGGAGCAAGAAGAGAGTATTCACATTGGTATCGGTATTGACTTTCCTCTGCGGTGTGGGACTGGTGCTGTCGGCTGACGTGGTGTTCAACAAAGTGCTGCAGGACCACCAGCGCAAGCGCATCGAGGTGCTCCTCGGAATGAAGGAGGACCCTGCGGGCGTCGGGTACAATGTGAACCAGTCAATGATAGCCATCGGCTCGGGAGGTTTTGCCGGAAAGGGTTATATGAACGGCACTCAGACGACGTACGGATTCGTCCCCGAGCAGAGCACCGATTTCATCTTCTGCACCGTGGGCGAGGAGTGGGGTTTCGTAGGCTGCCTTATTGTAATAATGCTGTATGTGCTTCTGATTATGCAAATTATAAAAGACGCCGAGCGCAGCAGGGAGAGTTTCACCAGGATTTACGGCTATTGCTTGGCAGGCTGCCTGTTCATGCATCTTTTCATCAATGTGGGCATGACAATCGGCATAATGCCTGTCATCGGCATCCCGCTTCCTTTCATGAGTTACGGCGGCTCATCCCTCTGGGCATTCACCATCATGCTTTCCATCTTCATCGCCCTGGACCACAGGGAGAAGAAGTATTTCTAGGGAGCAAAAAAGGCCAGCCGCGAACGGCTGACCTTCTGCAATTATTTGTATTTCAATGATTAGCAATTCATTGCACCGCACACGTGGATAACCTGTCCGCTGACATAAGAGGAGAGGTCACTAGCGAGGAAGAGGGCGACATTGGCAACATCTTCCGGTGTACCGCCGCGACGGAGCGGAATCGTCTTCATCCACTGCTCACGCACTTCCTCTGAAAGCGCCTTGGTCATATCGGAAATGATGAAGCCAGGGGCAATGCAGTTGGCACGGATGCCACGAGGGCCCATTTCCTTGGCAATAGACTTGGCAAGACCGATAAGACCGGCTTTGGAAGCGGAGTAGTTGCACTGGCCGGCATTACCGGAAACGCCGACTACAGAAGACATGTTGATGATGCTTCCGCCTCTCTGGCGTGCCATGATAGGGGTCAATGCGTGAATGAAATTGAATGCAGATTTGAGGTTGACATTGATGACGGCATCCCACTGTGCCTCGCTCATCCTGAGCATAAGACCGTCCTTGGTGATACCTGCATTGTTCACGAGAATATCGATATGACCGAAGTCTGCCATAATCTGGTCCACAACCTCCTGAGTCTGAGCGAAATCAGCAGCATTGGAAGCATAAGCCTTCACCTTGTGGCCGAAAGCTTCGATTTCCTTTACGGTCTCTTCTGCAGCCTCATTGATAACGAGATCAGTGAAAGCCACGTCTGCACCTTCTGAAGCGAATTTAAGGGCAATCGCCTTGCCGATTCCTCTTGCAGCTCCTGTTACAAGAGCGACTTTTCCATCTAGTAGTCCCATATTGATTTTATATTTAAACAAATTTTTCTAACTTTGCATTTCCAATTCGCTTTGGTGGTGGAATTGGTAGACACGAGGGACTTAAAATCCCTTGGGCAGCAATGCCTGTACGGGTTCAAGTCCCGTCCGAAGCACAAGGAAAACATTGTACCGCTTACAGCGATGCAATGTTTTTCTCGTTCAAGAGGTTCTTGCCTTCTGCCGTAAGCGCATATTCAATGCGGTCGGCATAGTGCTTCTCCACTTTACCACGGACAATCTTCATCGTGCTGTTCACCATGTGGTTCTGCTCGGTAAACGGCTCGTCAGCTACGATGATCGCAGCAGGAAGCCATCTCTCCGGGAACATGCCGGCACGTGAACCGCCCTTTCTATATGAATTTACCTCTTCCTGAATCTTCTTCAGCATCAGCTCTTTAGCCTCACGTGAATTGATGTCGATATCTGGATTGCCGGCCTTCACGTACTCTTTCAGCGCTTCCTTGTTAGGAACGATGATGACCGTCGTGTACGGGTCCTGATTGTTATGGAGCACCACCTGGTCAATGAACTTCGAGCTGTCTGTAAGCGAGTCCTCGAATCCTTCCGGACTGTATTTCTCGCCGTCGGCAGAAATGAGCAATGACTTGAAACGGCCTACCACATAGAGGAAGGTCTTGTCTCTCATATAACCCATATCGCCGGTATGAAGCCATCCGTCAACGACTGTTTCAGCGGTAGCCGTAGGGTTCTTCCAATAACCTGCCATAACATTCTCGCCCTTGATGACGATTTCTCCTTTCTCGCCATAGCCGAGTGACTTGCCGTCGCCGTCGCAAATCTTGATTTCCATCGGTGTCACCACACGACCGGACGAACCGAAGATGCAGGCGTCGAATGAGTTGGCAGAAATGATCGGTGTCGCCTCGGAAAGGCCGTAGCCCTGGAACATCGGAATGCCGATAGCGCAATAATATCTCTGCAGTTCAATGTCAAGAAGCGCACCGCCTCCTACGAAGAACTGCATTCTGCCGCCAAGTCCCTGACGTACGTTCTTGAAGATAATCTTGTCGAACAGCGCCATGAGAGGTTTTTTCCAAAGCTGGAAGAATCCGCCCCTGTTGTAATATTCCTTGTTGTAGGAAATCGCCAGGTTCAATGCGAAGTTATAGAGTTTCTCCACCTTAGGTCCCTTGGCCTTGATGCCGGACTCGATATTTTTCTTGAAGTTACGTGCGAGAGCAGGTACGGAAAGCATCACATGAGGACGTACTTCCTTGATAGCCATAGGAATATTCTTCAGCGATGCCATCGGAGTCTTTCCTACAGGAACCGTGGCGATACTTCCGCCATAAGACATCATCGTGTAGAAACCTGCCACATGTGCGAAGCAATGGTCCAGAGGCAGGATAATGAGCATCACCGCGTCCAGAGGAATGCCGACTACGGAATGAGCCTGTTCCACATTGGCAGTGTAGTTCCTGTGAGTAAGGAGGATACCCTTAGGGTCAGCGGTAGTTCCCGAGGTGTAGCTGATGTTCGCGTAATCGTCAGGCTGAACAGACTTGTATCTCTCTTCGAGAGCGCCCGGATGTTCTGCCATGAACTTGTCACCGTTTTTCAGGATCTCCGACATCGGAATCTCTTTCTCCTGATACTCAGGAAGATCGTCCAGGACAATGATTTTCTCCACGGCAGGAATATCTTTCAGGATACGTCTTACCTTAGGAAGTTGTGTTCCGGACACCATCACGAAACGTGAGTCAGAGTGATTGATACGGAATACCAGGTCGCTGCCTTCTTCAAGCTTGATGGAAAGCGGAACGTTCACGCCTCCGGAATAGAGGATTCCGAGTTCACCGATAACCCACATGTTGCGGCCTTCGGAGAGGAGTGACACCTTGTCGCCTTTATTGATTCCGAGAGCCATAAGGCCCGCAGCAACTCTATAGGCTTCAAGCCTGGTTTGTTCAAAAGTAGTTTCCGTCCAGCGGTCAGCTGGCTTTTCACGAAGGAAAACATGTGATGCGAATTCATGGGTATATTTCTCCACGAAATCGATGATAGTCGGTCTTGCTGTCATATTTGAATTATTTCGATTCTTCTGCAGGGAACAGTCCGAAGAGTTCCGAGTCAATCATGTTCGTGATGGCTTCGAAGTCTTCTTCCTTGTTTCCGAATTTATATCTGTCTGCGTCAATGACGAGAAGATGGCCGGTATAACCGCTGATCCATTTCTCATAACGCTCGTTAAGTCCTGTAAGATAATCAATTCTGATGGTTTTCTCATATTCGCGGCCTCTCTTCTGGATCTGCGATACGAGATTAGGAATGGATGATTTGAGATAGATGAGCAGGTCAGGCATCTTCACCAGTGACATCATCAGGTCGAAAAGGTCTGAATATGTCTCGAAATCGCGGGAACTCATCAGTCCCATGTCGTGGAGGTTCGGCGCGAAAATCCTGGCATCCTCATAGATTGTCCTGTCCTGGATGATCACTTCCTTGTTCTTGGTGATATCCACGACGTCCTTGAAACGCTTGTTCAGGAAATAGATCTGGAGGTTGAATGACCATCTGCTCATATCTTCATAGAAATCAGACAGATATGGATTAAAATCCACGGATTCGAATTTAGGTGTCCAACCATACCTCGCAGCCAGCATCTTGGTCAATGTGGTCTTGCCGCTGCCGATGTTTCCTGCTATAGCAATATGCATAATTTTATGATATTAACGCGTTTAGTAATCCTTAAAAAATAACTTGACAATCTTTGCTCGTCTTTTCGGTCTATATTCCTTTTCTCATCAGTCGTGTACGTCCAGTACACTCCTTCTTCAAAAAGAAATCTATCCTCGAAAATCCTTCACAAATCTTTACCAACTTATTGTTTAATTATTACTTACAAAATTATATCGTCCCACCAGGTCCTGATAGAGACGATACAAAATTACTAAATTTCCGTATAGTGTCAAAGCATGTGTTCCTTATTGAACAATCTATGTGGTTTTACGCACCTCTATTTCTTGTCCTTGACGAACTTGAAGACCGCGATGTCTGTATCTTGCTTCTTGCCGTCAACATAGAACCTTCGGGTAATCACCGGTGATCCGTCCCACTTCCATCTGAAGTTATTGAAAATAGTTATCGTGTTGGAGCTTCCATCTCCCCAATTTATAACAAGGTTTTCATTGGCAATGTTTTCCGTCCCGTCAAGTTCACCGAATGAAATCATCCACTTTCCGTAACGGTCCACCTGAAGCATCAGCCCCGAGAATTGCGGCATGTAGGCTTTCGTGGAAATCCACGCCCCGGTTTCATTGAAACGGCTCATGTCCACGGCATAGGTCTGTCCCCTGAATTCCGCGGAGATCTGACTGATGTCGAACGACTCCTCGCGGGTGTCCGGATCAAGCATGTTATGTCCGTCGGAATCTTCGAGATAGATATAGGAAACTATAGGCGCGATATCATAAACCATGTCCGAATTTTCCACCGAACAAGACATGACCAGCACCG
>FR882176.1 GCA_000434935.1 Bacteroides sp. CAG:709
AGCAGCCATGGCAGCTTCACAGCCGGCATGTCCCCCACCAACAACTATTACATCATATTTCTTTTCCATCAAAATTATTTTAGAAGTTCGTTTCTCTTCTCAAGGTAATAATTTTCTTTTGAGCGCATGGTTTTCTGCTCTTCCTCGGTATGATCATCATAACCTATCAGATGAAGAATGCCATGAACGATTACACGGTTAAGTTCATTCTCAAATGTAGTTCCGAAGAAATCAGCATTGTCCCGTACAGAATCAATGCTTATGAAAAGATCACCGGAAAGAATGTCCTTTTCACAATAATCAAAAGTTATGATGTCCGTATAATAATCGTGCTGTAGAAATTTCATATTTACATCCAACAAGTAATTGTCAGAGCAGAAAATGATATTGATCCGGCCCAATTTTCGTGATTCTTCAGTAGCGACAGCCTTCAGCCAAGCGTTATTCAGACGTTTGCCGGAGAACTTGAAATCAATATCTTCGAGAAAGTAAGAAACCATAAAAACTCCAATTTTGGTGCAAAGCTAATAAAAACGGCCCTAAATAAAGACAAATAATTTGAAAAGAAAATATTTCTTTCTAACTTTACGACACGAATGGAAAATAAAAACATATTGATATGGAAGTAAAAAAATCACCGAAGGCAAGCCTTGAGAACAAGAGGTTTCTCTTTACAGAGATCGGCTTTGTAATTGCCTTGCTTGCTGTGCTGTTTGCTTTCGACTACTCTTCTAAAGAAAAGAAAGTAGCTACACTGGAAACAGAGACGGCAGCAGTAGAAGTAGAGGATATGATTCCTATTACTCAGGAAACCCCTCCACCACCAGAGGCAGCACCAAAGATTCCTATCCTTTCAGACCAGATCGATGTTGTCGACGATAATATCAAGATTGATGACAACATGTTCCAGAATCTGGAGGATGACGCAAATTCAGGTGTCGAGATCATGGATTACATCGAAAGCGCACCAGAGGAAGAGACCATCGAGGAAGAGGCTATTCCTTTCCAGTTGGTAGAGGAAAAACCTTCATTCAATGGTGGCGATGCCAATGAATTCTCAAAATGGGTGAATTCTAGACTCGTTTATCCTGAAATCGCTAAAGAGAATGGTGTCCAGGGCCGTGTTACCCTTCAGTTCACTGTAAACGCTGATGGTTCAGTCTCAAATGTAAAGGTACTCCGTGGAGTTGACTCTTCACTCGATAAAGAGGCTGTGAGAGTAGTATCAAGCTCACCTAAATGGAAACCAGGAAAGCAGAGAGACCGCGCTGTTAAGGTAACATACACATTCCCTGTTATTTTCCAGTTGAGATAATAAGGTGTAAGCATCATATATTAAGGCTGTCCCCAAACAGGATAGCCTTTTTTCTTAAAAAAGTATGACAGAGAACATAGAAAAAGCTGTATTCGTAGGAATTATCACTGACAAGGACGAAGAAAGCAGGGTAATGGAATACCTTGACGAGCTCGAATTCCTCGCTGAGACAGCAGGAGCTACCAGAGACAAGAAATTTGTCCAGAGACTGGAAAGGCCGGATAATGCTACATATATAAGAAGCGGTAAACTTAAGGAAATAGCAGAATATTGCGAGGAAAATGAGATAAAATACGTCATTTTCGATGACGAATTATCTGGTACACAGCAGCGAAATATCGAGAAGATAATCAAAACTTTCAGTGTCATTGACAGAACCAGCCTTATTCTGGAAATTTTCGCGCAGAGGGCGAAAACCGCGTATGCAAAGATGCAGGTGGAATTGGCCAGGTACAATTATATGCTGCCGAGACTCGCGGGCATGTGGACTCACCTTGAACGACAGAGAGGTGGTATGGGTACGCGAGGAGGCATGGGTGAAACCCAGATTGAGATTGACCGCCGTATCGTAAAGGAGCGCATTTCCAAACTGAAAGAACAGCTGAAAAAAGTTGACAAACAGATGGCTACGCAGCGCGGAAACAGAGGGCAACTGGTCCGTCTGGCGCTTGTAGGATATACCAATGTCGGTAAAAGCACATTGATGAATCTCCTCTCGAAAAGTGACGTTTTCGCAGAAAACAAACTGTTTGCGACACTTGACACTACAGTAAGGAAGGTCGTTCTGGAGAATGTACCTTTCCTTCTGAGTGATACGGTAGGATTTATCAGAAAACTGCCTACACAGCTCATTGAAGCATTCAAAAGTACGCTTGACGAGGTTCGGGAGGCGGATATTTTGGTGCACGTAGTCGATATATCACATCCGGGATTCGAAGAACAAATGGAGGTGGTAGAGCAGACATTGAGAGACATAAAAGCAGACAACAAGCCGGTTTATGTCGTATTCAACAAAGTTGATGCGTACACTTACGAGGAGTATGACGAGTTCTCGCTGGAGCCGAAGGGAAAGAACAACCGTAGCCTGGATGAACTTAAAAACAGCTGGATAGCGAAGGAAAAGACACCATGCATATTCATATCTGCGAAGGAGAAAATCGGAATAGACAAGCTCCGCAATGACATCTACAAGATGGTTGCAGAAATCCATGCCGGACGATATCCGTTCAACAATTTCCTCTGGTAATCATTTGCGAGTCTTTTCGGTCTATATTCCTTTTCTCA